>NZ_CP041360.1:2818125-3131250 GCF_006965485.1 Spirosoma sp. KCTC 42546 | reverse complement strand
ACCAGTGCTGATTTTCGGGATCAGTCGAATACCATGGGAACGGGCGATCTTTATTCAACCGTCGACGACTTATTCAACTTACATCTGGCTATTACGAATAACTCATTGCTGAATAAAACCCTGACGGACCAGATGTTTACGCCAGGCATACGGCCCTGGCGCTATGGTTTTGGCTGGTTTAATCAGCAGTTTAAGTATACCGCAACCGATAGCGTTTTTACCAATTATCATTTGGGTATGACCGAAGGATTCCTGTCGTTCCTCATTCGCATACCGGAAACCAACAGCCTGATTATTTTTCTTTGCAATAGTACCCCGACTCATTTTTTTGGCATTACATCGAATCTGATGCGAATTCTTTATGACAAACCCGTTGCGCTGAAACAACCTGTTCATAAAGTTTTAGAAACATTGCTAGCCACGCAACATGCCCAAAAAGCGATTGACGACTATAAACGGATGAAAGCGGACACGAGCCGGTATTATATCGACTGGCTAGCCATGGACCAGCTTGGCAATCAATTAGTTACCTTAAAACGATATGAGGATGCACGGCTTATTTTCGAAAACAACGTTACCGAATTTCCTGGACGAGATATCGCATTAGTCAGCCTGGCAAAAACCTACGAAGCGTTACATCGTAAAAAAGATGCGATAGCAACGTATCAGAAAGCCATTGCCGTTAATCCAACCAATGAGGAAGCCAAAAACAGACTAAAAACGTTATTGGCCCCTGAGTAATGAGTAATCGTACTGATCAGGTTAGGATTATTATAGTCATTTACTTAAGTAATCTAAGTTGTATGTCACAAGTTTGTTTCGAGGGTATAGGCTATCAAAAACAACACGATTTTAATAAGGAAACCGGCTTCAGTAACGGCATGAATTTTCTTAGGAAATCGCATCGTAATCTGGCTAAAGGCCTGCTCAATCCGTTGGCGAAGTTGCTTTTTGTAAGCAGCTTCCCAAGCTTGATCGGGGCGTTGGCTATTACTTTTTCGTTGTATTCTTAAATTAACCTCCTCACTCTCAGCATACAAATCCTCTTGCTCGTAATCGGTGTAGCCCGAGTCCCCATAGACTTCGCTACCTGCTGGCAACGTCAAATGCATCATCTGAAGCGCCGTCACATCCACATACGAACCCGGCAGAATAAAAAACTGAACCGGTTGCTTGTCGCGGGTGGTGATGAGTTGAACACGAAAGCCAAAAAAGAATCGACGCTTCGACGCAATCTTCCCTCGATATTCCTCCCCTTTGACTAACCGCGATCGGCCAATGCGGATGTTGTCACAAACTGCCACAGGAAACGAATCGATCAGGTATTCTCCGCTCAGATTGAGTGCTTTGAAAAAATCAGCCAGATAGTAGAACAAGGCACTCAGTGTGGTCGCCAGGCGGTGAAGACGACGATTGAACGCCGATTTCTCAAGCATGACAATACCTTGCTTATCAGCCATGTAGAGCATAGCCGAGGCTTGATTGCCACCAAAGAAAGGGGCCGATATGATGGCGGTTGTCAACACGATACTGTCGCTAACTTTAGGAGTTGTCTGGGGTTTTACACTCCCCTGATTTTTGCCCACTTCGATGAAATAATCATCCAAAAAGCAATAAATTGCCACTACTTTCTCAGACATAGCTGGTTAGATTTACCTCTGTTTTCGCACTTCAAAGGTAGTCTGGCTTGTGCTATGTCTGTTTTTTTAAGGGGTTTGCCTATCAAATCAATCGCCTTTCATACAACTTAGATTAAGTAATCAAGCAGAATTAAACTTCACTTTATTTTGTATGACCCCGATGGGGTCAAATGCTATAGTAAAGGCTCAATTGGCTATAAATATCTGACCCCGACGGGGTCATACAAAATAGCAAATAATGTAATTTTCAACATCCTCCGTTTCTGGGTATGGCATAAATCACGTTGCCTGAAACCGATAAATTGAAGACTTTATTGTCGATAGAAGGAAGTAACAGTTTCCATGTTTTTCCCTTATCTGATGATCTAAAAATGCCGCCAGGATGACCACAAAAGAAGTATTCACCAACCTGAATAATTGAGGAAATTGAAAGGCTTGCCGGAAGGCCGGCATCAATGGGCTGCCAGGTTTTACCGTCGTCGTAGGATGTTCGCACTCGTCTGGTTTCCGACTCTGTATTATACGTAATAGCCGCAAATCCGCCTTTGATGCGTTCTACAGCGATGCCCACACCGCCCTCGCTAATTACACAATTCCAGTTCTCACCATCATCGGTCGACACTATTATACCCTTCTGGCTGGTCGCCATCAGCACACCGTTTGACTCAACCAATTTCATTACCCAGCCTCCTGCATAGACTTGTTTCCAGGTTTTTCCACTGTTGGTGGATTTAAAAAGGCCGTTGTTGTAACCGACAAAAAATGCACCTTCATCACTTTCAAAAAAGGTGCGTACTTCCCTCTCTTGCAAATTCGTGTACATTGGCGACCATACACTCGTTCCGTTTATTTTTTGTAAAAATTGGCCATTGTGATTGTAGGCAACTATTCCAGTCTTACCAGGAATAAGGCTGCTATATTTTTCAGGGGAAATCTCTTTTTCCCAAAAAGGAGCTGTGGAATTTGGTTTACTATGATATATCCCATTGCCAGCACTTATATAGAGCTCACTATCATGTTCAACGAAACTATCCGCTGGCAAATTTTCAGGCAGCCCTTCGCTAATGTCCTGCCATGTCTGTCCGCCATCTGTAGATTTAAAAATGATGTTTGCAGCTCCAGCCTTATTTCTTTTTTGTTTTTGCTGACTAGCCAGTAGTGGGGATAACTGTGGAAATTCTAACGCCTGATAAAATGAGAATTGCAAAAGGAGAAATAAAACAAGGCTATAGCTATTCATGACTATAATTGATTTGATAAAACAATACAGTAAAGGTATTGGGCGTCAACTATCCTGAAGTTTTTTAGTAGTAAAGAGTTATAAACGAGATGTAAAAGTTTGTAAAACCACCGAAAACCTCGTCCATTGTCCTAAGTTGTCTGATTTAGATTCACACGAAATCCTGTCAATCAATTTCAAGCTGAGAGAGGCTCATTGCCTTCGTCCAACTCGACTTTGTAGATTGTACCCTGGGTAACCCTACACCGCAACCGGAATCTGAACATGTATACACGTTCCTCCCTGCGCCGGGTTCGATACCAGATAGGTGCCTCCCAGCCGCTCCAGGCGCGACTTAATGTTCTGTAACCCAAAGCCATCCTGATTCTTCTCCGGTTGCATCCCCTGACCGTCGTCCTGTACCGTCAGGGTTAGAAAGCCATTCCGTCGCGTTAACGAAATATCAGCCTGACGGGCTTTGGCGTGTTTCAGGATGTTGTTCACCAATTCGAGCGTGATCGTATAGAGATCATAGGCCGTGTTGCCTCGCACATCCTCTCCCGATTGGTCAACTTCTACCTGAAATCGGGTTCGGTTCTGAACGTTTAGGGTATCCGTTAACTTGACCAACGCTGCCTGGAGGCCCAATTTTTCGAGAATTTCGGGCATGAGATTGTGCGAAATAGACCGGATATCTTCATACACTTCGCCCATGTGATCAAGCAATCGGGCGTGCTCCCGGTGCTGCTCGGTATCGAACTGCGAGGTATCGAAGGCTTCGAACCGCCATTTCAGCGCTGATACTTTAGATGCAACACTATCGTGCAACTCACTGGCCACTCGTTTGCGTTCCAGCGTCTGTCCCCGGTATAAAGCCGCTTCAATTTCGGCGTTTTTCTGGGAGAGTTCCTCATTTCTGATCTTCAATCGGCGGTTATTCCAGAATACAAAACTGAGGACACCCGCAACCAGTAGTAACAAGGTAATGAGCAGGTTACGCGTCTGTTCCAGTTTGTCGTTTTCCAGCGATTGAATTCGTACTTCCTGTTGCGCCTGCTTCAACCGAACACCTTGTTGCTTTTTCTCGAAATCATAGGTCATGCTGGCCACAGTGGCTTTCTGCATGGCCTCTTCGTTCAGCATGGTATCGGCTTCGGCTTTGTACCACTTAAAATACCGTAGCGCTTTGGCGGGCTCTCCCAAATGATCGTAAGCTTCGGCCAGTTGGCGAACGTATTCCGTTCGTTCGGGGCGCATTTCTTTTACATCTTTAGTCCAGGCCAGTCCTGCCTGAGCGTACGGAATCACACGCCTGTACTGTTTTAGTGCCAGATAAATCTTACCGAAATTAGCCTGAGCATTATGTTCCAGCGCTTCCTGCGTTTTCTCTACAGTTTTTCGATAAATACCCTGCGATAATTGACTGTATTTAAGTGCTTTATCGAATTGTTTAAGTTCAATATACATTCGACCAACCGAGCCATAGGCCCTGGCCAGATGACTGGGCTGGTAAGGCGTCGTGTACGCTTTTATCTGCTGAAAAAACAATGCCAGAGCTTGGGTATAGTTGCCTTCTTTTTCAAGTATTTCGGCTTTTCGACTCAGGATAAACGTTCGGATCATGCCATCATTTAGTCGGTCGGCTACCTTTTCGGCTTCCGTAAAACAAGCCATCGCTTCGGTATACCGTCTGAGTTTTATATAGGCAGAACCCAGGTTGGGTAAAGTAGATCGGAGGCCTTTCCAATCCTGTATCGACTCCTGAATCCGTCGGGTATTGAGCCATAAGTTAATAGCTGCTACATAATTCCCTTCGCCCATCTTCATGATCGCCATTTCGTTGTGTACCTGCGCTTCCCATTTTTGATCGTGGGCTTGCTGGAACTTCTGTAATGCTTTGTCCAGCAAGTTTCTGGCTTCAGGAAGTTTGTCCATGATATTCTCATACAGTTGCGCCCTTCGCAGAAACACCTGTCCCTGCAAAGACAAATCATGGATGGCAATAGCCTGTTGTTGAGCCGAATCCAATTGCACATGAGCCGATCTGGTGTCCGACAGATAATCCGCTTCAATCCGGGCCAGTGCCAGCCGGGCGCGAATCTCACCCGTGGCGTAGTTGGTCTGCCTGGCTACGTGCATTGCCTGGTAAAGCATCTGGCGGGCCAGCGAGTCATAGCCATTCCACCACAGATTAGTTGCCAGCTCATGCATCGTTTTCACCCGATTACTGTCTAGAGGTAGCTTGGTTAGCTGGTTCCGTAACGAATCGATAGTTGGATTCTGGGCAACGGCTATTGTGCAGGTTAGAAAGAGGAATAGAACGTAGCGCATAACTAAAGAGCGAATGAGTGAAAGAGTAGATGAGCGAACGAGCGAAAGGGATAATGAGTGCTTGCTGGTTTTCGCACTTTCACTCATTTACTCATTCACTTATTCACTCATTCGCTATCCAAAGTAGTCATTTAACAAGCTCAATGACAAGGAGCTGGATCAAAATATAGGAAAACCTATAGATGAAAAATATAGGTTCGCCGGGAAGCAAATCAGGGCTTTCCCCGATTTCCCACCGACGGCCCATCCGCCAACTTTGTATCAGTCAAACGGCAATCACTTTTCACCCCAAGACATATACAAAATCATGGCAACTCTAGTCAATCGTTACGTCATCCGTCACTTAACCGGTAGCAAAGCAAATCAGGTCGAAGAGTTCGATTACAAGAAATACAACGAACTGAGCTTCGGCCGGGCCACCACCAATGTTATCCGATTCGATCCGGAACGCGACTCAGCCGTTTCCCGCGATCACGGCAAAATTGTCCGCGACCCTGGTAACGAGCTATCATTCAGTGTCGTAGACAACAACTCCCGAAACGGCATTTTCGTCAACAAGAGCCGCATCAGCAACTCCGCTCCTATTCAGCCTGGCGATGAAATTCAACTGGGTCAGGGCGGTCCTGTTTTCCAGTTCGATTTGAACCCTCGCCCTGCCGAACTAATGATGAGCACCCGCGTTGTCGACATTCCGTCGTTCAAACCAACGACAGAAATGAGCCTGGCCGAAACCCATAGCGGATCGAACGAAAGCGATATCGCAGTTCCGCACAAAGTTGGCCTTGGCAAACAAACCGTTGAGCGGATGATGATGACCGAGCGTCGGAAAACGAACAAGGGCGTGTTGCTGAGCGTAGCCGGTTTGCTGGTTGTATTATCAGGGCTGGGTTATGCCTTCAAAGACAAAATCAAGCCAGACACCAAAACCTATTATGTGAAAACGAAGGAGGTCATTCATGAGGGTGTCAAAGACAATAGCCTAAACGCCGAACAGATTGCTACTGCCAACACCAGCAAAGTTGTTTTCATTGAATTTGGCTACAAGCTAACGTATACTCCAACCGGCGACGACATTTACCACGAATACATGCCCGTAAAGCAGAAAGACGGAAGTGTAGTTAACGTGGCCATGTATATTGAAACGTCTTCGGGTAAAATTGAACCCTTGTTGGGTCTGAAGCGAAATGTGGCCGTTGGTAAGCCAATTGCCATGGCAGGAGCCAGTGGAACCGGCTTTGTTGTATCGCCCCAGGGGCATATTCTGACGAACCGACACGTAGCAGCCGCCTGGAATTCCTATTACAGCTTCCCGCAGGATGCCTTCCCTGGTATGTTGTTGGTAGAAGGGGCTAAAGGTTGGGAAATTAGCCCAACGCCAGTACAGGAATTCCGTTGGGTGCCCGGCGAAACCCAGTTCTTCGGCAAAAAGCCAATGTCAGGGAAAGTAATTGAAGGCGAGAACACCTACCTCGACGTTACCTTCAATAAGAACGAGCAACGGTTCCCAGCGCAGGGTAAGCCCATTGTTTCCTCGAAACACGATGTAGCCATTATTAAAATCGACCTGCCCGAAACGCTCACCCCGGTTAAACTGCGCGATGCCGACAAAGATATTGCTGTTGGTCAGCCGATCACGGTTATGGGCTACCCTGGCATTTCACCCGATGTTTTCGTAGGCGAGTATTCGTCTGACTTTGCCAACCGGAATCCTCAGGTCGTTAAAGTGCCCGATGTAACGGTCACACCGGGCAATATTGGCAAGATTCTGCGCGGACAGTCGGCCGGGAAAGCAGCCGCTTACTACAGCGAATTTGGTGACTACTACCAGCTTACAGCCAATGCAACGGGAGCAGGCAACAGTGGTGGGCCCGTATTTGACAAAGATGGTAACGCCATTGGTATATTCTCCGCCAGCACCAGCCGGGAAGATGCCACCCGAATCACCTTCGCAATCCCCATCAAATACGGTCTGGAGTTAATGGGCCGTCGGCAAGTGGTTGAATAATAACTGTTTAAAGTTTGTAGTTCGTAGTTTGAAGTTGGCTGACGCTTAATCAGGGTACCGTAACATCAAACTACGAACTTCAGACTCCAAACTATAAACTCCGTCTATCCATGCTACCCGCTCACTCCTACCTCCACCGCGTTGTTGCTGGCTACCGCCTGACCGATTACGTCGGTGCGGGGGGAATGGGGGAAGTGTTTAAAGCATGGAATCTGGAAACGGGTCGGCAGGCGGCCGTGAAAGTTTTATACCGACCTGAGTTTGCCGCCCGGTTCCGCAACGAAGCATCGCTCCAGGCATCTATTTCGCATCTCAATATTGCTGCCCTGTACGATGTCACGCTGATTGATGATCGCCCAGCGCTGGTTATCGAATGGATCGACGGACTATCCCTGGATGAGTTGATTCGACGGAGAGAACGACTGAGTAACGAAGAAGCAAGCCGGATCATCCGGCAAATTGCCAGGGCCGTTGCTTACCTGCATCAGATGGGCATTATACACCGGGATCTGAAACCATCAAATATTCGGATTCGCCCCGATGGTCAGGTTAAAGTACTTGATTTCGGAATTGCCAAAGGGCGCTATACTCCTCAGTTAACGAAGGTTGGACACGCCGTTGGAACGTCTGAATTTATGGCCCCCGAGCAGTTTCGGGCTCAGGTTGAACCAAAATCGGATGTTTGGGCCCTGGGTGTTCTGCTCTACGAAATGACAACGGGGCACCTGCCCTTCGACGAACGGAATCCGCTTCTTCTACGCCATCAAATTGACCATGGGCACTTCACCCGCCCGCTCTTACTTAACCCTACCCTTTCGCCGGAACTGGCATCCGTGATTACCCAATGCCTGCAAACAAATCCAGCCAAACGACCCAATGCCGCAGACATTGAATCAATCCTGGAAAAACCGGTTGAACAAGGATTTATTGCAGAAAACCTTTTCTCACTACCAGCCTTACCAACGCTCAACTGGCCCGTTACTATCCGGTACTGGCTGCTAGCCGGAGCCATCAGTATAGCTGGGATTACCTTCGTCAACCGCACTGTAACGAAGCCTGTAAAATCCGAAGAGACCGTTATCCAACCGCCTGAACAGTATGAACAGATTCGGGTCGAAGTACTCAACGCCGACTATGATCTTGAGCTTGTTATGCCCGATGGAAGCGTACAATCCAAAGAACCCTTTGTGGTAAAACGGACACCCGGCCAGCCACTTCCGATTACCATTCGGCACCTGGGAGCCGAGCAGCAGTTTATCATTGACCCCGAAGTACAGGACCTTTATCAGTGTTATTTTGACCGATAGCCCCCCGCGCTCATGAAAAATTTCTTTAACTGGCTATTCGGCAGCAACGATCCGGCCGCGCTTCCGGAAACCGCCGAATCGGTTGTTGAACAACCCACCAGCCCTGCGCCAACTGGAAGCTCACCAGTCGATGAAGTCAACGCCGTGGTGGTTTCTGATCTGGGCAATGTCCGGCAAAACAATGAAGATACCGGCCTGTTTGTCCGCCTGGCCGACGAAGGCCTTCGTCGGATTAAAGGCCATCTCCTGCTCGTAGCCGATGGCATGGGTGGGCATCTAGCCGGAGAGGTAGCCAGCCAAATGGCCGCCGAAATCGTGAACCGGGAATATTTTCAGCATTCTGAATCCATTGAGAAAAGTTTGTTACGAGCATTCCAGATGGCCAATCGGCAGATCTTCGATGAAGCCCGGCAGCACGATGCGTTTCGAGGCATGGGCACCACCTGCACAGCCATTGTGGTTCATGACCAGCAACTTTACTTCGCCCACGTTGGCGATAGCCGGGCCTACTTATTTAAAACGGGGCAGCTTATCCAGTTAACCCAGGATCATACCTATATCCAGGAGTTACTTCGGTCGGGCGAGATTACCCCCGAAGCCGCTGCCAGCCATCCAGAACGAAACGTGCTGACGCAGGCAATGGGTACCAAAGCCGATATTCGGGTGGATTTGGGACGATGTGTTCTGCCTTTCGATTCGGGCGACCGGCTGTTACTCTGCTCCGATGGTCTGTATGAATATTGCCTCGATGCCGATTTCATACAGGTATTGCAACAGGCCAACCTGCACGATGCCGCCGACGAATTAGTCAAACTAGCGAAGAACCGGGGCGGACACGACAATATAACCATTGTGCTTGCCGAGCGGGTCGTTTCCGATACCACAACGACCACCAAAGAAACCCGTGAAATCGACTTGCCCTTCACTCGTGATCTGGAACTACCTCAATGACAACCGCCATGCAACCAACTATGAAAGGCCGATTGATCCATCACTACCGCGTTGAATCGCTACTGGGCGAAGGCGGGATGGGGACCGTATATCAGGCCATTGATACGCATCTCGAACGACTTGTTGCGGTCAAGATGCTACACACTCATCTGGTTAACCAGACCTCGTTCATGGAGCGTTTCCGTAACGAAGCGCTGATTCTGGCCCGGCTCAACCACCCCAATATTGCTGTTGTGTATAATTTCCTGCAGGATGGTTCCGATTATTTCATGGCCATGGAGTACGTTGAAGGTGACAGCCTGGAAAGTCTGGTTCGAAAAACCGGCGCTTTACCCGCTTCGGTGGCCGCTGAGATCACCCGTCAGGGCTTGGAAGGGCTCGCCCATGCCCACCGGAAAGGCATTTTACACCGCGACATCAAGCCCGCCAACCTGATGCTTACGCCAGAAGGTAGCATCAAATTAATGGATTTCGGGATTGCCCGTGTAGTTGGCAACCAACGCCTGACGCAGGTCAACCGCATTGTGGGAACGCTGGAATACATGGCCCCAGAACTCGTTCAGGGAGAAGCGCCTTCACCTGCTTCGGACCTGTACGCTATGGGTATTCTGTTGTATGAATTACTCTCAGGAAAACTCCCTTTTGCCAGCAAAACGGATTATGCCCTGATGCAGGCAATTATCCGGGAGAAACCTATTGCCCTTCGGAAACTGAACGCGAATGTCCCGAAAGAGCTGGAAGCAATTGTCAATAAAGCCCTTGAGAAAAATCCGACCAAGCGGTTTGCCGATGCCAGGGAATTTCAAAAAGCACTTCAGCCGTTTTTTTCGCAGATACCCTCTCTCGATCCATCGTTATTGGTTTCTCCAAAGCCTGCACCCACTACGGATGTATTGAACATTCAGCCCGTCCGTAAAACGGTATTGCTCGAAACAACCGAGATTCAGCCAGAGCGAAAATCAACCAACAAATCACAGACTACAAGCTGGGTATCCGACAATTGGCAAACGCTCTTGGCAGGTATCTTCATCCTGATTGCCTTCGTCTTTATTGGGTTATTATTTTTCGACAGATCCGACGATACCCTATCAACGCATCAGGCTCAAACAGGCGTCACGAGTAACACCGTAGCATCCGGATTAGCCAAACAACCGGTAGAGCCAGCCACTACTACGGTGGCAGTAAACGAAACCCCATCCAACAAGCCCAGTACCATTGCCGTACCCGAGCCCAGGCAGGAGCAACCAGCTCCCGAGGAAAAGAAGGTTATTGGAAAGCAGCCCAAATCGGTCAGCCCTCGCCCCTATAGTAATAGCCCTGTCCTGGTTAAAAAGCCAGTCGCTGGATCACCGGAAATCCCTAAGCCCACTGAAACGCCAGCGAATCCAGGTACCCCAGCTACCCGATCGGAGCCAGCACCTGAAGCCATAATTCCTAAATCTACCGTCACCCACAAATCCATTGCCATCCGACGTCTACGGGTAAATCTGGCTCTGGTTGATGGACTTTCATCAGATGGTTCTCAGGAAGGTCAGTCCATCCGCTTTCGGGTCACTGAGCCAGTGATGAGCGATGGCGAAGTGGTCATTCAAAGCGGAGCAACGGCATATGGCGAAATAAGTCGGATCAAACGGGCCGATGGCGATGTGTTCCGCAAGAAAAACCTACTTGAATTTCGGATTACGGCTGTTGAAGCGGTGAATGGTAAACGCATTGCCCTTCGGTCGGCTACGTTCAGCGACGAGGCAAAAGGACAAGCGGTACTGTTCCGGTCCGGGCAAACATTTGAAGTCCGAACCGGCGACGATGTCCTGAATTTCTAAGAACCCTTATTACTACATCCCCTCACTTAATAGCTTGATTATCATGAAATCCATCCGATTTTCATTCCTTTTCTTCGTTGTAAGTTTATTCGTATCGAACAGCCTATGGGCGCAGACGATCCGCCAGAAATCGACTACCGAAGGGCTCAGTTTTACGTTACAGGGGCATTACCTGGGCTGGTCCTCAGATCATTTTCAATATTTAGACGAGAATGCTGGCAGCGGACCGGGTATTGGTGGCCGGATAGGATATGGTTTTAATCAACGGCTCGACGTCTTCGCCCAGTACGATATTGCCTTCCTGGACGCAACCAAAATAGCTGGAAAGTCTTTCCATTTTTCCCACGCAACAGCCGGTCTGCGTTTTAATTTTTCGACAACGACCCAGGCCTTACGCCCCTTTGCTGAACTGGGTTACGCCTATCAAACAGGTAAGGCAGACCTGGTACTTAATGGAAACGGCGGGCGCGACAATATTTTATTTAAGGGTGGTGCTTTACATGTTGGAGCAGGTCTTAATTACTTTGTCTCGTTACCGGTTGCGATAACACTAAACGGAAGCTTACAGGCAGGCGCAAAATCACCCGTTTATGTAACCGGTGTCAATTATTTCGATGAAAAGGCCGATGTAATGGCGTTTCGCATCTCGTTGGGTGTGGTCGTGTATTTGAGTGAGTTGTTTTGAAAATGGAACGCTGATGACGCAGATTGAGCAGATTGATTAGGATAAAATCATTTTTAATCCATTCATCAGCGTTCTATTCTTAGAACAACGATAACTGGCTCGACTTGGCGAAAGCTCCTTCATGTTCCAGAAGCCACTGTTTGCGCCATAGGCCACCCGCATAACCTGTTAATGAGCCATCGGAACCAATGATGCGGTGGCAGGGCACTACAATCCAGAGTGGATTCCGGCCATTGGCAGCGGCTACTGCCCGGATCGCTTTTTCATCGCCAATCCGGCGGGACAGTGCCAGATAAGATTGTGTTGTGCCGAACGGTACATCCAGCAAAGCCTGCCAAACCGTTTGCTGAAAAGTGGTTCCTGATGGATTCAACGGAAAATCAAACGTTTGACGGCTTCCTGCGAAATAATCTTTTAGTTGCTGAACAGCCGCCTGAACTGGTTCTACAAGGGGAGAGATCGACTGGATTTCAGGGGTTATTTCCTGGACTGAACTATCGGTGCAGGAAATAACCGCAACGCCTTTTTCATCGCCGGAGACACGCACTAAACCAAGGGGTGATTCAAAAACAACAGTTACCATGACTATTCCGGTATGTTTCGAAGCGACTGATCCAACGTTAACGCAGGTAAATCATCAACAACCATAGTATGCGCCATCCGGTCATGCATACCAATGGGCGCGGCCTGAAAAAAGGTTAACCCATCGAATGGGATTAGGCGGGCAAAATTACGCTCTAAACAAGTCTTAACATCAGGCTTATTCCCCTCCTGATCCACAACCTTCGTTTTAGTTATGATCTTTCCAGGCGTCTTGCCCAACCATATTTCGAAAGCAAGGTAATAGATCACAAAAAGTAATGAACTCAGGACCTGATTAAGTATTGGGTGGATACGACCCAGCGAGTCAAGGAATTCAGGACTAATCAGGGCAATGGCAGTACCAAGCGTACCGAAAATGATATAGAAAAATACCGTGTCAATCAGCAGATTTGCCAGCCGGTTTGTCCAGCGGGTAGGCTTTAGGGGCTGCGCTAAAAGCTCACTGGCATCAAGTAGGTCTCGAGATGGGCTGTCCATTGGGGTAAAACGTGCAGGTTAAATACGGCCCATAAAAAAGATGAATTTTCGGCACATCTCAACGAATTGAGGGCCCGAAAATTCATCTTTTTATTATTGAATCAACCAGTCTACTTCTAATGAACTATTAGATGCCCGATGTGCCAGCCAATGGTGTACTGGTATTACCACTATAAGTCGTACCCGTTGAGTTACTGCTTCTGGTCGGGTCATCGTAGCGAGTCCCATCCGGATTAACTACGCCCCATTTGTTAAAGTCATCCGCGTCATCATCATTCCGGTAAGATGATCCGCTATCTTCCGACGAAGCCCGGCTGTTAACGAATGACTCGGCTAGTGTCGTTAACTTTTTATCGGCATTTTTCTCTTCGTTCAAGGTTTGTTCCAGTAGCCGCGCAGCCTGCTGATAGCCAAGAACCTGTGCCAGCGTAACAGCCGAACCGTACGAAGCAATTTCGTGATGCTCCACTTTCTGTCCAGCTATGATCAAACCGGCATCACGTGTCAATGAGCCAGAATCGGTATTCGAAACAACCCGTTGCGCATCGTCTACCAATCCATCAATAGCGTCGCAGGAGCCCTCTTCGGCATCTACCCCAATGCTACTGAATACCTGCTCCAGTCGGGCTACATGGTTCCGGGTTTCCTCCTGATGATGCAAAAAAGCATTCCGCACTTCGTCGGTTGTGGATGCATCGGCTTGCTCGCCCAGTGCATCTACAGCCTGTTTTTCAGCATAATAAATGTCCTTGAGTTCATTAACAAACAAACCCTTGAGGCCTTCCTGCGTTTCCGTGTCCGTGCCTCCGAAAAAGTTAGCGATGCGTTCTCCAAACGTTGCCATGATTACTGTGGTTTTGAGTTAACTAAATTGGTTTTGTCTTCTCAGTATGCCATTTTCGGACCAACACCTGATAGTCTGGCATTTACGACTTTTCGTACCCTAGTTGTGTTTCAATTTCTCTACAGGTTCTGTAGATTATCAACACTAAATCCACGAACACCAAGTTTAGGAAGCGTAGACTAAGTTTAACAATTACATAATAGTAGTCGTTGGCGATTGGCTCCGATAGGGTCAAATGTTTATAGTAAAACCTCATTTCTACAAACATCTGACCCCGTCGGGGTCACACTAGAGGGACGTGAGACTTAGATAATTCAACAGATTAATTTTTTATATCTTAACCACAGAGGTATCGAGAATACTGAGTACTAAAAATCAACCTTCTAGTATTCAGTATTCTCGATACCTCTGTGGTTAACTAGTAACTATTCGCTTTTCAGTTATTGGCCATCAGTTTAAGAATCTTGCCCCCGCCGTATTCACAGAGATAAAGCTCATTTTTCTGATCTTCGCCGAAGGCCGAAATAGCGCCTGCTCCCGAAACAAGTTCCTGGTTCGTAGCCGATTTTGTACCATTGGGTGTTAACGCCCAAACACGGCCGCTGGCATAATCGGCATAGATATACTTCCCGCGCAAGTCCGGATTTGTCGAACCACGGTAAACAACGCCACCCGTGATCGATACGTCGCCATTGCTGTGTGAATATTGCCAGATGGGCGCGATCAGCTCAGCCGCATTCGCGTTGTCTTTTGTGTTGTAGTTGGCATTCCCTTCTTTTAGGCGCCAGCCGTAGTTCCCACCTTTCGTAACGATATCTACTTCTTCGATGGCGTTCTGACCAACATCACCTACCCACAGTTGACCTTTCTCATCGAAACTGATCCGCCATGGATTCCGAAGGCCATAGGCAAAAATCTCTTCGCGGTAACCATTGGTGTTGCCTTTAAATGGATTATCCTTCGGGATACCATATTGACCTTTGTCGGTGCTATTTACATCAACGCGTAGGATTTTCCCTAACCAGCTACTCCGGTTCTGTCCGTTATTCTGTGGATCTCCCCCGCTTCCGCCATCACCCGTTGACACATATAGGTACCCATCGGGCCCAAACAGGACTTTGCCGCCGTTGTGGTTGGAATAAGGCTGATCAAACCGAAATAGAATTACTTCCGAACCGGGGTCAACCGTTGACGCATTGGCTGAGGATGCCTTGAATCGACTTACAATGGTTTCGCGAGGATTACTTTTCGTATAGTTGACATAGAAAAAGCCATTTTGCTTAAAATCGGGATGAAAGGCCAGGCCCAGCAATCCCATTTCTCCACCCGATGCCACCTTCGAACGTATGTCTAAATAGATCCCCGCCGAAGCCGTATTGGCGTCGTTTTCAACTACCCGTATCCGCCCGGCCTGCTCCACGACGAACACTCGATTGGTGCCATCATTCGCATACGTATACTCAACCGGTGAGTCGAAGGTCAATTTTGGATAGGCATTAACAACTTTTACCAGCGCGGTGCCGGACATACTGCCAGTCGAATCAGCAACAATAGCATCGGCCTGTTTTGCGGGCTGACAAGCTATTGCGACGATCCAGGAGACGCCCGATGTAGCTATCAGTGAAATGACAAACGTGACGATGGTTTTACTAAACATGAGGATTCCTTTCATTAGTTTCTAAAATTTATCCTGCAAATCAGACTCCAATTGGTATCGGCGAACTTTGCGGCCCGCATTTTGTTCCAAAATCATAGAATCTGTTTGTGTTAGATTCCAACTTTGTTCGTTTAACAACTAGTCCCTCAGGGTCGTGTTTCTACAGAACGGGGTGCAGATTCTACTATAGTCTATCTTAAAAACTAACAACTAGTAGTGACATTTGATTTACTAAGCAACAAAACACCATGACCACGGCGACCAATACCCTCCTTGACCACCTTCAGGCTCAGCGTTCACACTATCGCTACAAACTTCCCTCCCGGCCTGACGCCGGACGATTTATTGACCAGTTAATGCGGTTGCTGTTCCCGGTCACGCAGGATTGTAAGTCGATTTCGCAGCACGTAGAAGAGACGTATCAGAGTTTACATGAGCAACTGACGAACCTCCTGTGCCCACTGGAAAAAAACCTATCCGAAAACCCCGCTGAAATTACAGAGCGTTTTTTCGATCAGCTACCATTTATTTACGATAGCCTGCTACTGGATGCGCATGCCATTGTCGATAATGATCCGGCTTCGGTTGGTATTGAAGAAGTGGTAGCGGTTTATCCGGGATTTTATGCCATCTCGGTCTATCGAATTGCCCATGAATTACTGAAACTCAATGTACCCCTCCTGCCCCGGATGCTCACTGAATATGCGCATGGCCAGACGGGGATCGATATTCACCCCGGTGCCCAGATTGGTCAGTCATTTTTCATTGACCACGGTACAGGTGTTGTTATCGGCGAAACCACGGTTATTGGGAATAACGTAAAAATCTATCAGGGTGTAACCCTCGGTGCTACCCACGTTGCCAAGTCGATGGCGCAGAAAAAACGTCACCCAACCATCGAAAATAACGTTGTCATTTATGCAAATGCCACAATTTTAGGTGGCCATACCATTGTGGGTCACGACTCGGTTATCGGCGGTAACGTCTGGTTAACGAGTAGCGTTGAAGCCCACTCTCTCGTGTTCCACCAGCACCAGACCGAAGTCCGGATAAAGTCGCTGGAGTCTGTTGAACCAATCAATTTTGTCATCTAGTGTAGTGGAGTGAGTGAACTAGGTGTAGTGAGTGGAGTAAGGCTAGTAGAAGAACGGCTACACTTACTCCACCTACTTTACTTACTCCACTCATTCCCCTCTTAACTAACCACCAATGAAAGCTACTACTATTCTCGATACCATCGGCCAAACGCCCTGCGTGCGTATTAACCGTTTATTTCCGGGCTACGAAGTCTGGACCAAGCTGGAACGAGCCAACCCTGGCGCAAGCATCAAAGACCGGATTGCACTGGCCATGATTGAAGACGCTGAAGCCAAGGGCCTGCTTACGTCTGACAGCACCATTATTGAGCCTACATCCGGCAATACGGGCATTGGTCTGGCCATGGTAGCTGCCGTAAAAGGGTACAAGATCATTCTGGTCATGCCCGAGTCGATGAGTATTGAACGCCGGAAAATCATGGCTGCCTACGGCGCTGAATTTGATTTGACACCCCGCGAGAAAGGGATGAAAGGGGCTATCGAACGCGCTCATGAACTGGTAGCACAAACACCAGGGGCGTGGATGCCCCAGCAATTCGAGAACCAGGCCAACATCGATGTCCATGTGCGTACCACAGCCGAAGAAATTCTGGCTGACTTTCCTGAGGGGTTCGATGTACTGATTACCGGCGTAGGCACTGGTGGCCATATTACCGGCGTAGGGCAGGTTCTTAAACAGAAATTCCCTGCGCTAAAAATCTATGCCGTTGAGCCTGAATTGTCGCCCGTCATAAGCGGAGGAGCTCCGGGCCCACACCCAATTCAGGGTATTGGAGCGGGCTTTATTCCCAGGAACCTTCATACCGACCTGCTGGATGGCACCATTCAGGTAAGCAAAGACGACGCATACGAAATGGCACGTCGGTCGGCAAAAGAAGAGGGTATATTCGTAGGTGTTTCCTCAGGAGCTTCCCTGGCAGCCGTTGCCAAAAAACTACCCGACATTGCCCCCGGCAGTCGGATTTTAACCTTCTGTTATGATACCGGTGAGCGGTATTTATCAATAGAAGGGTTATATTAGGACTAAAGTGAAGTAGGTGGAGTAAGTTAAGTGGGGATAAAGTAGTACCTACTCCACCTACTTCACTCACTCCACTACTTCACTACACTCAACGTTCACTATGATTCGACAAACCGCTGCTTTCAGAACTATTAAAGATACAAGTTTCATTATTGCTGGGGTACTCAGTGCAGGCATGGGTATCAAAGGGTTCCTAACATCAAGCCATTTTATCGACGGGGGTGTTACAGGTGTCTCTATGTTATTGGCCACACTGGTTAAGGTGCCTCTGCCCATTTGGCTCCTGCTGATCAATCTTCCGTTTATTGGCTTAGGGTATCGGCAATTTGGCCGTCAGTTCGCCGTAAAAAGTACCGTAGCGATTGCCGGGCTTTCGCTCAGTCTGGCCGTAATTCCCTATCCCGACGTTACGCCCGATTTTCTATTGACAGCTGTTTTTGGAGGTTTCTTTATCGGTGCCGGAATTGGACTGGCTATGCGGGGTGGTGCCGTGCTGGACGGCACTGAAATTGCTGCTTTGCTCATTAGCCGGAGTAGTCCTATTTTAAAAGTGAGCGATGTTATTTTGGTACTTAATGTGCTCATCTTCGGGGCTGCGGCCTTCTTTCTGGGCATTAACCCTGCTCTTTATTCGATGATCACGTACTTCGCGGCATCTAAAACCGTCGACTTTGTCATTCACGGTATTGAAGAATACACGGCTATTCTTATCATCTCCAAAAACCCTGAGCCCATCCGGGAACAGATTATAGCAAAAGGCTGGGGAATTACGATTCTAAAAGGGCAGGGCGGCTATGGGAAACATGGCAGTCATCAGGATATTGCCACCGTTTTGTATACGGTAATCACCCGCTTAGAAATCAGCCGACTGCGCACTATAGTTTTGGAAATCGACCCAAACGCATTCATTATTCAGCACAGTGTTGATGACGTAGCCGGTGGAAAAGTAAAGAGCCTGCCTATGCATTAAGTTCATTGTGATTAGTTAACAAGGGTTGTCAGGGGTAGTCAAGTTATTGATCTTCAATAGCTGACCATCCAAGGCAACCCTTGACAGTTAAAGACAGTAGTTGATCCGACTCATAACTCCCCGCTGATACTCATTTTTGCCCGTTTATGGAGAATTGCCGTGCTGGATTAGCTTTTAGTGTCTTTGGTCTGACATTAATTTCCTCAGCAACCTAAACGTAATTCGACATGACGTACTCTTTACGCGCCAGTCTTCTCTGCATTATATTCGTTTTTATAAGTGTTTCAGCCGTTGCGAAATCCGGACCCATTCTATCTGGAATTATACGTGATCCAGCAGGGACAACCGTTGAATTTGCCACCGTTGCCTTGCACCGGGCTGCTGATTCGGTCGTCGTAAAAACAGAGTTTAGTGATGCCACTGGGAAATTTCGATTTGAGCAGCTATCGGCTGGAGACTATTTCGTGTCTGCATCACAGGTAGGTTTCGAACGGGTTCAAACGGCTCCCTTTGCCATTTCTTCAACCGACCAAACGTTGGCTCCTATCCAGCTAAAGTCTAGTAACAAAACTCAGTTAAAGGAAGTAACCGTACAGGCACGCAAACCTCTTTTCGAACGTGAAGCCGACCGCATTGTGGTGAATGTAGATGGTAGTCCACTCAGTGCCGGGGCAACCTCACTGGAAGTTCTTAGTCGTTCGCCGGGAGTTACGGTTGACCAAAATGACAACCTGGCGCTCCGGGGCAAACAAGGCGTACTGGTACTGATCGACGGCAAACGAGTGCCCATGACCGGTGCTGAATTGGGTGAGATGCTACGGTCGCTGCCAGCCAATTCTATTGAGAAAATTGAACTTATTACCAACCCACCGGCCAAATACGACGCGGCTGGCAGTGCGGGTATTATTGCCATTAAACTCAAAAAAGACGGTCGCCAGGGTACAAATGGGAGTGTTAATGCGAGCTATGGATACGGCAAATACGGCAAATTCACGAGTGGTATTTCGTTGAATCACCGTCACAAAAAGCTGAACGTTTTCGGCAACTATACGTATAGTGACCGTAATCAATACAGCCAACTAGCTTTCCACCGGGATTTCTACCAGAACAATCAACTTACCGGCAGCAGCAACCAGGACAATCAGGGCAAAACCCATTGGGCCTCCAATACCTACCGCGCTGGCCTGGACTATACGTTATCAAAACGCACAACACTGGGGGCGGTTGTTAATGGGCTAGCTAACCATGCCGAAGCGTCGATACCAAACACGACCCAGACATTTAATGAGTTAGGAAAACTGCAAGTCAATTATCAGTCCGCAAACCATCGGACCCTGGCCACCCCGAACGTAGCGGCCAATCTGAATCTTAAACATAGCTTTGACTCAACAGGTCGTAGCGAACTGACTGTCGATGCCGATTTTGCTCATTATGAAATCCATAGAAGCCAAAACTTAGCTACCACGTTTATTATTCCCGTTCAAGCGCCGACGGTATTGGAAGGTAAAGTGAAGGGCGGCCTGAATATTAGCTCCTTCAAAGCCGATTATGTGCACACGTTTCAAAATAAAACACGACTTGAAGGAGGAGTAAAGGTCAGTTGGGTTCATTCCGATAACGACGTGTTATTTACCACTATCAATGACGGCCTGGCGGTGGTCGACACCGGAAAAAGTAATCAATTTCGGTACGACGAAAACATTAACGCGGCCTATCTGAATCTAACTAAGTCCTTTAAAAAAACCTCGGTTCAACTAGGACTGCGTGGCGAGCAAACGAACGCTACAGGTTTACAGGTGATTGGCAACAGTGGTTTCGAGCGACATTATTTCCAGCTTTTCCCTAGTGTATTCGTCAAGCAGACGCTGTCCAAAACGCAGGACATCAGTTTATCGCTTAGCCGCCGGATCGACCGCCCGACCTATAACCAGCTTAATCCGTTTCGGGCCTATATCGACGCCACCACCTATTTTTCGGGTAACCCATCGCTCTTTCCGCAGTTGAGTTATAACATCGAACTGACGCACACCTTTAAGCAGAAGTTCATGACATCAATCAGTTACAGCCGTACCGATCAACCCATTATCAGTGTCGTTCAACCAGCACCGGAGGGGAATCGACAGGCAGTTTCTACTTTCCAGAACCTAACCCGTTCAGATTACTTTGGTTTAACGTTGACTGTTCCCGTTCAACCTGCTACCTGGTGGACAATGGACAATAATCTGGTGGCCTTTTACAACCAATTTGTTGGTGAGCTGGCGGGCACTTCTCTAAACCAGGGCTTGCCTGCTTTTACCATCAACACAACCAACACGTTCACACTGGGTCGGGGCTGGGCAGCCGACCTGACTGGAAACTACCAATCCCGACAACTGTATGGCTTCCTGGACATTAAGCCCCTAGGCCAACTCAATATTGGGCTGCAAAAAACGATGTGGGGCAAGAAAGGTACATTAAAGCTGAATATGACCGATATATTTTATAGCAGCCCGTTGCATGCTACGTCTACTTACGCCAACTACGTTGAACAGTTCAATCAACGGCAGGATACACGAATCGCTACGGCTTCGCTCACCTATCGGTTTGGCAGCGATACCGTTCCACAATCACGTCGACGGACGGGCGGTGCCGAAGACGAAAAACGCCGGGCAGGTGGAGCGTCGTAAAACTAATTACAGTTCGTGTGATGAATGCTTAACTATTTCCAGCAAACTGTTCCAGTGTTATGGTGGGTTTGCCCAAGTCGTCCCAGGTAGTTTGGGCTTCGAAGGTTTCGGGGTAGTTATTCAGTGCTTCGGTAATGTGCCAGCCATAGTCGGCCTGGGCGGAAAATGGTCGGCCTAGCTGCATCAGGAACGGCGGAGTCGTTACAATCCGTAGTTTTTCGTTTCGATAAGCAGTCGCAAATCGCTCGGCCGCTTCATGTTGTGTCATGGCTTCTGGCCCCTGAATCACATATTCCTGATTTTGGCCATTCTGCGCAAGCTGGAACGCCCGAACCACCTGTTTCCCGTAGTCCTGAGCCGCTATGTACATTGGGCGCACGGCAGAACGGCCAACCAGCAGGATAAAACGGCCCATGCGTTGCGTGCCGTTTAGCGATTCCATGAAACAGGATGGGTAAAAAATACTGAAGGAAATTCCAGATGCTTTAATGCGTTGTACAGCTTCCTGTTTCACATCAAATACCCACCAGTTGAAGCCATGCATGCCCTGATAGCGCATGATGATGGACGACAGATAGCCAATCCGTCGGACACCGGCACGTTGGGCTGACTGAATCAGATTAGTTACTCCTTCTCCTTCTGTATGAAAATCGGCTTGCTTTTCGTCTTGTCTGATTGATAAATTCAGGTAGACAACATCTATACCACGTAGGGCATCGACTAAGCCTGTGGTGTTACGAAGGTCGCCAGAGACGACCTCAGCGGCAGGAAATAGTGCTTTCGTTTTGGCAACATCACGCACTATAATCCGAACAGAAAAACCGGCTTCGATCAGTTCGTGCGCAACGGGTTGCCCAAGCATGCCCGTTGCGCCAATTATAGCAATTCGCATTAGCGCAAATCACGCACGAACCGACGCATCGTTTCGCGATAGACTTGCTCCGACTGATCGAGTGGCTGCTCATCTTTAAGCAGCATCGACAATGTAATCATACCGTGAGACACGGACCACCACTGAAAATACAACCGCTTAATGCTCTCCTCCGCTTTAGGAATAAAGGAGAAAATCGTCTTGCAAACAATTCGGCTAACCGCCTGCATTGTTTCGGATTGATAAACAGGGATTGTACAAAAAGCACCGTCTAAATTATACATTACCTGATAAATTTCCGGATTCTCACGGGCAAACTCCCATTGCACAAGTGAGATTTCGTACAGGCGTTTTTCGGGATCGCGGTAAAGGCTTAAAATACGATCATATTCCCGATATAAGTGGCTGAAACCCTCATTCCGAATTTCATCTAACAGCACATCTTTGCTGTCGAAGTATTCATACACTATTGGGGCACTATATTCAATTGCATCAGCTATTTTACGAATTGAAACAGCTTGCCATCCTTCCCGGCGGGCAATGGACTTTGCCGTTTTTACGATGCCGGAGCGAGTTTGCTCCCGACTACGAGGTTTGCGTTCAATAGTTTCCATAGGTAGGTTATTACGCTTCAGTTAACGGTGTTAAACTGGCTGAAAACTACATATTTATGATTGCATTATCTACAGTTGATGTGAATTTCCTAAAAAAACTCCAATTATCTCTTATACGGTTAGTATATCGCTCAACCCTATAGATTAAAGACCATCCTTTTTAACTATTTGTCAAATTATTTTCAATTCGGTAATCATACACGCTCCACAAGTAACCAGACAGCGTCATCACCAAGTTCGTACGTATCGCCGTCTACGGTTCCATAACAATCAATTACGCGAAAACCTGCCTCAGAAAACAATTGCCCGAGTTCAGCCAACGTATACACATAATGCTGGGCGGTACGTGTCTGTATTTCTCCACCTTTTACATAGGTCAGATGCGAGTCAATCCGGCTGTGTAAGGGGCTGTATTCATTTTCTACCAAAAACAGGATCGATTCACCAGCAGCATCCTCAACGGGTTGCCAGTTACGGGCCTGATAATCGGGTAGAACAGACTCTGCCACCATTTCTGTATGTACCAAAAAACGGCCACCCGGTTTCAGCAACGTAGCAATACGGGTCAGGAAAACCAGCATATCCGGACGGGGAAAGAAACTAAAGCTGTTGCCCAGACAATAGGCGGCATCGAACGAAGCAACATTCCCCAGGCTATTTTCAGGCATCGTCAGAAAATCGCTGGCGATTGCCGTTATGGGCAGTTTCTCAGCAGTGGCTACAGCATCAAGTTCCGCAATATAATCGGACGAAATATCGATACCGGTTACGCGGGCACCCATTCGGGCAAGTGGCAGTGCATGACGACCATAGCCACAGAATACATCCAGCAATCGATCGTCCGGGCCAAACTCAAGCGTTTCAACCAATAATTCGAGGTCGAGATGGGTCTGTTCCTCCGTTTGGGCCGCTTTCCAGGCATCCTGCGGCAGCCCATGAAAAAAGTTATGATACCAGGCCATTTCTTAAGTGAAGAATGAAGAGTGAAAAGTGAAGAATAGACTTATAGCGTCAGATTGTTCTTCACTTTTCATTCTTCACTCTTCATTACTTTAGTGAAATTAACGTTTCCTGTACAGCCTTAAAGTTGGGGACATCGCCCGCACTTTCGAGCACTTCGGCATATTGAATGACGCCTGTTGAATCAACGACGAAAGCCGACCGCTTACTAACGCCTTTCAGATTCATGGTAAACGTTTCGTAATAGGTATCATAGGCTTGTGATACCTCTTTGTTGAAATCAGAGAGTAGGTCGAACGGCAGTTTTTGGTCTTCTTTAAATTTAGCCAGCGTAAAGGGCGAATCGACGGAAATACCAACTACTTCTGCGTTCAGGTCTGCATACGTGCTGATGTTGTCGCGCATTTCGCAAAGTTCAGCCGTACACACACTGGTGAAGGCCATAGGAAAAAATAGTATGATCAGGTTCTTACCCTGAAAATCATGCAGTGAAACTTCGTTCCGAGCCGTATTAAACAGGGTAAAATCAGGGGCTGTTTGACCGATAGAAAGCATAGAAATAGATCGTTGAAATGACGCTTAATAAGATTTTAACCGTAAAGCTACACGGGGAAACGAATTAAATTGTAAATCGTATTTTCTAATCGGACCGGCGATCCGGTCACTCAGTCGTGTATGAAATCTTATTGGGGTATTGATCTGGGAGGCACCAAAATTGAAGGCGTTGTCCTGTCAGCTCCCTCTCCCGACGCCGTCGTTATCCGCAAGCGAATTGATACTGAAGCCCACAACGGCTATGAACACATTCTAAGTCAGATTGTCCGGCTCATTGATATGCTCAAAGCCGAAACAGGACTTCAACCTGAGCGAGTTGGTTTTGCTACACCCGGCACATTCGATCCCGCCCGGCAAGCCATGAAAAACTGTAACACAACCGTTTTGAATGGAAAACCGATGAAACAGGATTTAGGTCGTTTGTTAGGTTTACCCGTTGAAATAGCCAACGATGCCAACTGTCTGGCTCTTGCCGAAGCAACTATGGGCATCGTACCCGACGTAGTACCTGATTACCAGACGGTCTTTGGGGTTATCATGGGTACGGGTGTAGGTGGCGGCATTGTTGTACGGAGTATGCAGTCTCAACCCTATGGTCGCCCATTTGTCCTGAATGGTCTTCAGGGGCTTGGGGGCGAATGGGGCCACAATACGCTGGAAGAGAACGGTTATCCGTGCTACTGTGGTAAACGTGGCTGCGTGGAGCAGGTTATATCCGGTCCGGCCCTCCAGCGCTACTACCAACAGGTAAGTAAGGAAGAACGGACGATGCAGGAAATTATGGAGCGGTACCATCAGGGCAACGATCTGGTTGCCAGTCAGGCCGTTAATCGATTACTGGAATATTTTGGTCGCGGCATATCCGTTATTATCAACATTCTCGATCCAGATGCCATTGTGCTGGGCGGTGGACTCGGCAATGTTGACCTTCTATACACGGAAGGGTTCGAACGAGCCCGGAAATACGTATTCAATAGCCGCGAACTAAACACACGCATCCTCAAGCCAAAACTAGGCGACAGTGCCGGTGTATTTGGGGCCGCGATGCTGTAGGGCGCGGAGCCTGGTACGGGGAGCAAGGTATTCTGAAGCTTCCCTGCTCCGCGCACCAGGCTCCCTGCACCTTGCTTATCAGGCAAATAATTGAGGACTATCGCTCAATTCCGGATAAGTAGATGGAGCCGTTACCTCCGGAACATCGCTGGGCTCGCTTCGCGAGGTTATGCGCTTGCTGATGCTATAACTATGCATTTTACTTGCCGGATATTGCTTTTCCAATAACGCTAAAGCGTCAGCTTCGCTCAGGTCATCGTGCAGCCAGGCCTGTTCAGCAGCCTTCGTTAACACACAGGGCATTCGCTTCTTTGTATTATGAATAGCCGCCAACAACGGATTGGCTTCGGTTGTGAGGAGTGTGTAGGTTTGCGAGAGTTCACCCGTTTCCGGATCGGCCCATTCATCCCAAAGTCCGGCAATGGACGCAATTTTCTGGTCACTTGCTGTGATATAAAACGGGAATTTTTTACTTCCCATCGTATACCACTCATAAAACCCCGTTACCGGAATCAGGCAGCGTTTTCCGGCCTGTGCTGCTGAGCGAAATGAGGGCTTTTCGTAAATCGTTTCTGAGCGGGCATTAATGGTTTTGGTCCGTATATCAGCCGCATTGTCATTCGTTTTGGTCCATCGTGGAATAAGCCCCCAATGCATCATCTGAAATCGACCGGGTTCCTGGTGCGTTACAACTGGCCAGGCAGGGAACTGATAAGCATTGGCATGGTATACGGGTTGAAAATGGGCCGAAGCAGGCAGGGCAGCATCGTAGCGCTCTTCAAGTTGGCTGGCCGTAACGGCCAGCGATTTATGGAAACACATAAGGTAGATAAGTTTACGGGTTAACTTCCACGAAGCATACCAATTAAACAAATAAATTCACCCCAGGGTTACCCCAACAGGTATATAAAGTAAAAACCTATTCCATGTATGAGTGAGTTGCCTAAGCAGTCAGAGAAACAAGCCCAGCCCAGTCTTCCCGGTACCCTTGCCGATCTGGAACAAACCAGTTGGCACCAACTTATAGCTGCTTGCGAACAAGAGCAGGGTCAGTCGATCGGTTCAGGATTCAAACTCATGACGGTGGCTACGTCAACATCCCGCGGGGCCGACGCCCGCATGGTGGTGCTACGTCGGGCCGATGCAGAGCATAAATATGTCTGGTTCTACACGGATGCGCGGTCCGAAAAAGTACTGCAACTGGAAGCCTTCCCTACGGCAACGCTACTCCTGTGGGATTCCAAGCTGCAGATTCAACTCCGGCTTATTGTTGAAACCCGGCTCCATACCAACGATTATGTAGCCGATGATCATTGGGAAAAACTTTGGGCTGGCGGACGTAAATCCTATCTGTCCGAGCAAATACCGGGCACTGAACAATCTCACCCCTACCCTGGTTTTCCCGAAAATCTGGCTGGTAATCTGCCTTCAGTCGAAGAGAGTGAAGCCGGACGAAAAAACTTCGCCGTGATTGAGTGTCGGGTATTAGCCATGGAATATCTGTGCTTAAACCGAACTGGTCAAACGCGAGCTTGTTTTCAGTACGAACCCGAGTCTAAGATGGTGTGGCTTGCACCGTAAATTTAAGTTAAGTGGAGTATGTGTAGTGGTGGAGTAAGTGGTTCACAGGATCGACAACTGCACTAACTGCATTTTGCTTATTCCACCAAATCATAAGATCGACAAAACCGAAAACTGCTCGAATGTCGCATTGAACCCTCCACCGTCGGGAGCAGCTGCCATGGGGCCAATTTGTACGGGAACATCTGCTGGAAAGTAAGCTAACCGCAACATCTGGTACGTAAAATCATCGAACGAATAATCAATACGAACCGAGTCATACTGCCGGGTGAGCCGAACGTAAACAGACTCTGGATTATGAGGTTGCGGGCAGACCGACCAATCTGAGAACTCCCGCGTAACCACCGCACTAACCTGCTGTTGCTCATCGACAAACTCGATTCCCGTTTTGATCCAGTTCCGGTCATCGAGTCGGATCATCAGCCCAGCCTGATCATATTGATTTTTGTATTGGCCTGTCACTTTCACACTCGCCACAAAATCGCCAGCCAGCTCCCGGTAATAGAAATGTCCGGTATCGCGAACAAAATCATAGTGGGTCACCCGCCAGAAATCCGTATCCCCTTCAACCCGCATATGCAGCCAGTCTTTCTCCTCCGACCAGATTGCCGGTTTATTGAACCACATCATACGCTTCTCTTTTGGGCGAAAGTATAAAAAAATCAGTGGGTATCGTTGCGTTGATCAAGCCTCAAAAAAATAAACGAACAACAGCTTGAACCGACTAGCGTCAGCTGTCGTTATATTTACGACAATTGACGCTTATAGTATGAACACAACGACCATTACTGATTATTTTGGGGCAAAAAACGCTCCTCTCATTCAATCGGTGTTTGATCTGATTGAGGTTAGTCGCCGGGGTTTATCCAAAAAAGCTGTTACCACTATGGCGCGCCACCTTGGTATTACGCAAGCCGATTTATTTGTTATTCTTCATATTTCTGCCCGAACCTGGCAACGCTATACCGACGAGAAATTACTTCCTCAGGGCGTAACAGAAAAAGCATTGCAACTAGCTAGCCTATACAAGCAGGGAGAAGATATATTTGGTGAGGCCTGGAAATTTCGGGGGTGGATGAATCATCCCAGCCCCATTTTTGGTGGCAAAAAGCCAATTGAATTACTAGATTCGCAATTTGGATTTCAAGCGGTTCAGGACGAACTGGTTCGAATTGACTGGGGGGTATTAGCCTGATGGATGTATATCACTTAGCGAATGCCCGCCGTGCTGACGACCTGACAGGCACAGGAGCCCGCCTGGCAGGAGGCCGCTGGAATTATATAGGAACGCCAGTTTTGTACACAGCCAGTTCCAAAGCCTTAGCTACCCTGGAAGTTCTGGTTCATAGCCCCTTATCGTACGTGCCGGATTATTACCGTATGCTCACAATCCGAGTACCCGAGGATTCTTTATTGAGCGTACCACTCGATCAATTACCTGATGGCTGGAATGGCCTCACTCCTCCAACAAGTATCAAAGACATTATCGAGAGCTGGATAATTGGCAATCGATTTTTATTGCTGAAGGTACCCTCTGCTGTAGTTGCTGGTGATTATAATTTCCTTATAAATCCAGCACATCCTCGGGCTACCGAGATCCTCATTACGGATAATCAACCCTATCGGTTCGATCCTCGTCTGTTGCGCTAATAGCCAATCAGCTGTTTTTTGGTGTTATAGATACACAACAAATGACAGACACCCAATGCCTGCAAACGACCGCGCATTCAATTACAATCTCGATTACAAAAACCTGAATCTACGCGAACAGCCCGAACTTTACCGCGTCGGAAAAGGTGAAATGGGTGTGCTTTTGGTGCAGCCATACAAATCTGAGATACTTCCCCACTGGCGATTTAAGACCCCAGACATAGCCCGCGAATCGTCCGAGAAAGTTTACCAGTTATTTCTGGACTATAAGGCCAACGGGGATTTCATCGGCATGGATATGGCCAGGAAGTTCCTGCAAATGGGATATACCCGAGCCAGGCGTTATGCCAATCACCGCACTGGTCAAAAATACGATGGACCCGTACCGGATGACAAGAAAGGCCAGTCTGGTGCTCATGGTCGGGATCAACTGCCTCGCGAGGAAGATCCCATCAAAGCGGAGTCGGCCCGTATTTTTTATGGAAAATATCTGGAAGCACGGGAAGACGAAACCTATAAGAAACTAAAAAAGGAATGGCAACAGAAGTACGGGTAGTTTCCTAATCTTTGCGACCTTTGCGGTTCTGCTTTGCTGTCCTTGGTTTAAAACTTCTAAACGCAAGGATCGCAAAGGTTTCGCAAAGAACGCAAAGACACTTGTATGCAACTCCTTGACGGTAAAGTCCTTTCAGCACAAATTAAACAGGAAATAGCGGCAGAAGTCGCTCAGATACGCGAACAGGGCGGTAAGATTCCGCACCTCGTGGCCATTCTGGTTGGCAACAAAGGGGCCTCGGAAACCTACGTAGCTTCGAAAATGAAAAACTGCGAAGAGGTGGGCATGAACTCAACGCTCATCCGGTTTGATCCATCGGTCACGGAAGAAGAACTCCTGGACAAAGTTCGGGAGGTGAATGAAAACCCTGACATGGATGGGCTAATTGTGCAACTCCCCCTCCCCGACCATATCAACCCCGACCGTGTTATGGAAACCATTGATCCCGCCAAAGACGTAGATGGGTTTCATCCCATTAATATTGGGCGTATGGCCAAAGGGCTGCCAGCTTACATATCTGCCACTCCACAGGGCGTGCTGGAAATGATCAAGCGGTATAACATCGAAACGTCTGGTAAACACTGTGTTGTAGTCGGTCGCAGTCAGATTGTTGGTCTGCCCATGTCGATTCTGATGCAGCGAAATACCTATCCCGGCAACTGTACGGTTACCATTACGCACAGCCGGACAACCAATCTCGCCGAAATCTGCCGCTCGGCTGACATTTTGGTAGCAGCCCTCGGCAAGCCCGAATTTGTAACTGCCGATATGGTGAAAGAAGGCGCTGTTGTGATTGACGTTGGTTTGGAACGTGTACCCGATGCCAGTAAGAAAAGCGGATTCGCGTTAAAAGGCGACGTTAAATTTGATGAAGTATCCCCAAAAACGAGTTTCATTACGCCCGTTCCTGGTGGCGTTGGCCTGATGACCATCTGCTCGCTCATGCAGAATACGCTGAAAGCCGCGCGGGGTGAGATTTATTAGTGATTTGCCGTTAGTTCATAGTATATTACTACAAATTACAAAGACCACGATCTTATACTTAACAAACTTTAACAGCCCGCCCTAACCCGGTTGGGCTGCTTTTTTATGTAATTTTGGCCCGGCCTGGATTGGCCGCTACTTACACAAAAGCAATTCGTTAATCTTCATTTGTATGCAGTCATTCAAGCGCCTGAACACCCTCACAGGCTGGCTCGTTTTCGTTGTTGCACTGGTTACCTACGCAATGACCGTTGAACGTACAGCCAGTTTCTGGGACTGTGGCGAATTTATTGCTTGTTCGTTTAAACTTCAGGTACCACACCCTCCTGGCGCCCCATTTTTCCTCCTGCTGGGTCGCCTGTTTTCGATGATGTCGTTTGGTAACCTGACCAATGTGGCCTACTGGGTCAACATGGCATCGGTATTGGCCAGTGCGTTCACCATCGCGTTTCTATTCTGGACCATTACCATGCTGGCCCAGAAACTCCTTGGCAAACCAGAAAGTGAGTATTCGACCGCCGATACCCTGTTGGTGATTGGCACGAGTGCTGTAGGTGCTCTGGCTTATACCTTCTCCGATACGTTCTGGTTTTCAGCCGTTGAAGCCGAAGTATACGGTATGTCGTCATTTTTTACCGCTATCGTGGTTTGGGCGGCCTTCAAATGGGAGCGTATCGACGATGAAGCAGCCGCCAACCGCTGGCTTATTTTCATTGCCTATCTGACGGGCCTATCCATCGGTGTTCACTTATTGAACCTTGTTACCTTGCCCGCTCTTGCGCTGATTTATTACTTTAAGAAACAACCCAAGCCAACCTTTTGGGGTGGCGTTATAGCCGGTGGAATTGGTCTGGTCGTTCTGGGCATTATCAACGCAGGTATTATTCCGGGTTTGCCTGGTATGGCCTTCGCAGTTGAGCGTCTGTTTGTAAATACCTTGGGGCTGCCGTTCACGTCAGGTGCTATTTTCTTCACCGTTGTCTTCATTGGTGCTATTGTTTATGGTATCATCTGGTCGGCTCGGCAGAAGCGCGTTATTCTGAATACGTCTTTACTGGCACTGGCGTTTGTACTGATCGGCTACGCATCGTATATGCAGGTACTGGTACGGGCCGAATTCAACCCACCGATCAACGAAAACGATCCCAGTGATGAACTGAACTTCCTGTCGTATCTGCGTCGGGAACAGTACGGAAGCCGCTCCCTACTGTATGGACCGGTCTTCACGGCGCGGCCTATCGACCAGAAACAAGGAGCTGCCATGTGGAAGAAAGAAGGCAATAAATACGTCGTCTTCGACCACCAGCCTGAATATATTTATGCACCTGGTGATGAGATGCTGTTCCCACGTGTGTACAGCAGTCAGCAAAATCACCCGGCGCTCTATCGCCAGATGCTCGGTCTTGCCGAAGGGCAGAAACCAACCATGGGCGACAACCTGAAGTATATGTTCAGCTACCAGCTAGGCCACATGTGGTGGCGCTATCTGATGTGGAACTTCGCCGGGCGTGAGAGCGATGAAGAAGGCGCAGGTTACCTCCTGCCCTGGTCGTCGGATAATGGCGCGCCGGACTTGCTCAAGACGAATAAAGCCCGCGACAATTTTTATATGCTCCCCTTTGCCTTAGGGCTATTTGGGATTGCCTTCCAGTACTTCCGGCGTCGGCGCGATTTCCTGATTGTAGGATTGCTGTTTTTATTCACGGGTATTGCCTTGCAAATCTTCCTGAACTCGCCCCCATCGGAGCCGCGTGAACGGGACTACATTTACGTAGGCTCCTTTTATTTCTTCGCCATCTGGCTGGGTTTGGGCGTAATGGCGTTAGCAGAGGGGTTACGGAACACGCTTAAATCAGACATGGCGCGCAATGGTCTTGTTGTCGGATTATCGTTACTTGTACCCGTTATGATGGGCGCGAAAAGCTGGGACAACCACAACCGTGACCACCGCTATCAGTCGGTCGATTTTGCGAAGAATTTGCTCAACTCCTGTGCTCCGAATGCCGTACTCTTCACGGGTGGCGATAATGATACCTTCCCACTCTGGTACGTGCAGGAAGTTGAAGGTTTCCGAACCGATGTTCGTGTTTGTAACCTGAGTTTGCTGGGTACGGAATGGTACATTCAGCAGATGAAACGCAAAACGTATCAGTCCGAAGCGCTGCCGATTTCGCTGGAGTTCGACCAGTTCAACAAGGGCAAAAACGACATTGTGCCGTTCTATGAAGTGCCCGGTGTTAAAAATGGGATCGACCTCAAGCAGTACATCAGCCTGATTAAGACCAGTAATCCGGCTGTTCAGGTACCGCTAACCAATGGCGACATGACGAGCATTTTACCCTCGTCAGTGCTGTTCCTGCCGATTGACAAAGCTTCGGTGGATCAGGCTAATTTCGTTCCGGCCTCATTACGGCCATTGATGAAAGATACGTTGCAGTGGACCATCGGTAAGAAGGATCTTTACAAGCCTGACCTCATCATGCTCGACATCATTGCATCGAATAACTGGAAACGGCCGATTTATTTCTCCAGCACACTGGCAAGTGATAACTACCTGAGTCTGAAGAACTACATGCAGTTAGAAGGCTATGCCTACCGGCTGATGCCAGTAGCTGTTCCGGGTGCTACGGACGGCTATGTGAACGCCGATATCATGTACAACAACATGACGAAGAAAACATTCTGGCGTGATTTCGACAATCCAAATACGTACTACGACGAGACCTACAAAGGGCCGCCGGTTATTTCGGCTCGCATTGCGTTCTTCCGCCTGGCCGATCAGCTTATTCGTGAAGGTAATAAAGCCAAAGCTCGTGAGGTACTCAATTATTCGCTGAAAGTAATACCCGACAAGAGCATCCCGTACGACCAGATTTCGTCGAACTACGTGCGGTTCCTGTTTGAAGTTGGCGACAATAAAAAGGCCCTTGAAATTGCGGATATCATGGCAAATCGTGCTGACCAAGCGTTATCTTACGACAAGAGTGGTAATGGAAATCGCTTTGGTAGCCCCGATTCGGACCTCTATATTCTGCAAACGATTGTAGAAGCCTGTAAAGAAGCCAAACAAACGGCAGCGGCTAACAAGTACGAAGCCATCTTCCAGAAGCATATCAATGCGTTTGGTTGATTGAAACGTGGTTTAATTAAAACGGGCCTGCCCACTGTCGACAGTGGGCAGGCCCGTTTTAATGTAGTACCGACCGAGATGGCCGGGAACGGAATACTCAATGAATTGGGTGATCAATTTTCTCTTCTTCCAGATCCATTCGGGCTTCTTCTTTTCGAATTACTTCATCGTCAAATTCCTGCTTACTCCGTAATTGGTGCAGCATGTCTCGTTTAACGCGGATAATATCAGCAATGATCTCGTTATACTGGGCAATGTTTTCACCATCGCTTTCTACTGAATCCAGATGTCGTTTTGTCTGGTGCAGGTCGCTTTCCATCCGGTTCTTCAGGTTCTCCACTAATTCGTTGTTACTGGATTCCTCAGCATAATTTTCCTGTAAATGCTTCAGCGCCACCTTCAACAGTTTTATCCGGATCTTCGACTCCTGTTCATCCTCCGGTATCCGATCGGTTAGGTCCTTGGGCTGGACCCATCGAATAACAAGGGGTAAGGTTAATCCCTGAAAAACCAGCGTGACCAGAATGACCACAAACGTGATGAATAGAATTAGATTCCGATGCGGAAACGGCTCTCCATTTCCCATTGCTAGTGGAACAGACAAGGCTGATGCCAATGACACAACGCCACGCATACCTGCCCAACCAAGAACGATTGGGCCGCGTAAACCGGGATTTCGCTGGGCAACTGTAATGTATTTTCCTATAAACCGTGTGAAATACGAAGCCGATATTGTAAATACCATACGGGTAACAATGACAACTCCCGTGATCAGTAAGGCATATAAAACAGCTTCCGTTTTTGAATAGCCATCCAATCCGTTGATGATGACCGGTAGTTCAAGTCCGATCAGAATAAACACCAATCCATTAAGTGCAAAAACAACCGTAGCCCACATGCCCGTTCCCTGAATCCGGGAACTGTGGTTGAGGATTATGTGGCTCTGATTTGACAAAAACAAGCCTCCGCTCACAACAGCCATAACTCCCGAAACATGAAACTCTTCAGCAGTCATGTACATAATATAGGGAGCCAGGAACGTCAGTAGAATACTAATCCGGGTTGAGGTAGGCAACCACCGATGAATCGCGTAAAACACACACGCGACAGCTAACCCAATAAATACACCCAGCAACGTGACCATCAAAAAATTGACGGAGGCTTCCTGCCAGACAAACGATCCCGATAAAATAGCGGCCAGGGCAAACCGGAATACAATCAAACTCGCGGCATCATTCACTAAGCTTTCTCCTTCCAGAATACTAACGGCGGTTTTGGAGATGTTCACTTCCTTCAACACCGACGTAGCCGCAACCGCATCGGGCGGTGAAATGATACCACCCAGTAGAAATCCCAACGCCAATGTAAACCCAGGCATTACAGCACTTGATACATAGGCTACGGCAAACGCAGTGAAAATGACCAGGCCAAAGGCCAGAACAAGGATGATTCGTCGCCATCGCCAGAATTCTTTCCAGGATGTAAACCAGGCGGCTTCATACAGCAAGGGCGGCAAAAATATCAGGAAGATAAGCTCGGGGTCGATTTCAATACGAGGAATACCCGGCACTAAGCTGACCGCCAAACCGCTCAATACCAAAAATATAGGCACTGGAATACGCAGGCGCTGTCCCACCATGACGAGTAACGAGACAGCCAGCATCAATGCTAGGCAAAGTAAAAGTGTTTGGTGCATACGTTTCAGAAATGTTCAATGAAACGAAAATAGTATAACCCAAGTTAATTTGCCTATTCTCTCGGACTAAGGCAAGCCATGAGTACGAATACGAGCGCTACCATGGATGCTACCGTTCGTAACGTATGCCAATTATTCCAGGGAATTTCAAACCTTACTCGTTGGGCTGCGATTTCATCCGCCGAAGCAGTTTGTATCGGAAACTTATCCAGTGCTTCATTCAGTGGAATATTCCCCAAAGCAGTTACGGCAAGTGCACCAATCAAGTACACGATCGTGGCAGCTAGCAGCAGCCAGAAACGAGTGGAAAGAGGCTGTCCATACTGAAGCCAGGTGCTCCAGATCAGCAGAATCGGTGCCCCCATGAAGCTTACAAAAAAGATGGGATTCTGGATAGCTCTGTTGATCGACTGCATCGCCATTAGGTATTCGGTGTCGGCTAGCCGATTCAGCCCTGGGTTTACCGAGCAGGAATAGGCGTAGAAAAGGCCCGCCATCAGGGCCGTTGTTATAGCAGCACAGGCTAGTATAGTATTAGAAAGTGTTAGCATAGGCTCTTTTCCCGGTGAGCAACATAAGTCCAAAAACGCTAGTATCAAGGTGGTAAGTCTGGCTTAATTAGAGACTTAGCTAGATTCCATCACCCGCAATATATTCAGAAAACTATTTAAATAATTAACTATCAGTCAACTATAAAACAGTAGGCCATTTGTAACACCAAAAATCAGAATAACCCTAATTTTTTAATTAAAATTTTACCGTTATTATAATTAAAAAAACTACAAGTATATTATATCTTGCAAATTAATATATAAACCCTGGCACTTATACAAACCAGCTCCTGTAAACGAATAACCCAACACATTGAGCTGGCCTGCGGATACCATCATAAATAGTATTGGGAAATTTTCTAATGTCTATTAAACTACAAAAGATGGTGCCAGCTAAGTACTAACATACTGCTACTATATACGTCAACCCATATAAACTTTATTAGTGAGTAGGCAAAAAGCTAACTAAATACGATGGCACGCTTAATGCGTTTATATTCAAATTTAAGAAATCAAGTTACTCAATTTCGCCTTAAATACACTTATTGGACACTTACTGATAAGTCAGGAGCGGAAAGCCTTGGGATAGTTGGCGGCCAGTATGGTCGATATCCATTTAAGCGGCTTTATTTTGGAAGTCAGCGAGAAATCGCCTTAAAGGCCCATACATATAAGGGTGGAAGTAGCATAGCTCAACAGCTCATTCAAAATCGAGGTCTGGTAGTAATCTCAGAAACTAGTATTCCCAATGAGTTGAAACAGGTACAACATGGTACGAAAAAATGCCTACTCCCAACCTGAAAACCATTCAGTGACCGGTCAATAGTAACCTCTAACCTCGTTCTCATACTGCTCATAATAAGATTATCATGCCTCTCCACACGTTTGAATTGTGGAGTCATACCTATAGTAAACAGTTGACTTTCAACGTACAGTGCGTAGTTAATTTCAGTAAGTAACATTTTTTTGTATGGATTTATTTTACCAATACGACATTGAGCGGCTCCGGCATTATGCCAACATTTCAGTAAATACCAGAAAAATCTCCATTGAATCAACGGCAAGCCATCTTCTTCTTTGCTTTACAGATGTGGGTTATTTTAATTATTGCGTTTGCCATGAGCCTGCTAACCTGCCGATACTTGTCAAACAGGCAAATGTGTTTTACACCCATCGACAAATCGAGCATCACAAGTTACTTATTGAAGAAGCACATTGCCAGGAGTATCATTATCAGTATTTAGTACAAAATGGATACTGCTTAAAAGAAAGACTGGTGGCAGTTCGAGATACAATGCTTCATTATAGACAGCACGCATGTCAGTCTGGTATTCAGCTCGAACCAGTCTGCGAAGCAACCATGTTAGCCTTTACCAAGGATTATTTAGCTGCATTTGAGTCAGAACAGCCTGACAGCACTCTGGTATCCAACAACTTCAGCCAGTTGCTGCGCAACCAAAATATTACATTGTTCCGCGTGACAGACCATAAAGAGGCAGTAGGAATTGCCGTTTTGTATAGAGTTCAGAACGATTTTGTTCTGGCAGGGGGAGCTATTCTACCTACTTTTCGACACAAAGGCTATCATACAGCAGCTTTAGTGACCAGACTCAATTGGTCAAATAGCCAAAAGGCTCGTAGTATTATAGCCTGGGCTTACCACAACAGCGTTAGTTATCGAAATATGTTGAAAGTGGGCTTAACGCCGTATAAAACCTATCGCGTATATGAACGATAATTTTCGGCTTCGGTGGACAGAAATTGCTCAACAGTATTCAGCTAAAAACGCAATTTGTGCCGGGCACCGCAAAATCACCTATGAATCATTATTCCGAAGGGCTGTTGAATATACGAACGGGTTACTTATCCGTACATTCAACCAGCAGTGCATAGCCGTTCAGGTAGAAGACCCCATTGAACATATAGCGGCTTTATTGGGCATTTTACTGTCTGGAAATTATTATCATTCTATTTCCCTGCAATCCGTCGACTCATTAAATACATTTCTGGATTCATTCAATTGTTCTTGTCTCATAAGTGATTCGTCATCGAGCATTTCGGAGCGACTATCCATTCAACTACTCAACCCTAAATCGCTTCAATCATCCCGTTTGCCTAAAATCAATTATCCCACCATCCTCCCTACAACCAGTTTTTGCCTGTTTACGACCTCAGGAACTACAGGTCAGCCAAAGCAAATCATTCACTCTCATCAGAGTGTTTTAACCGATACTTACCGCCAACTAACAGCTAATAATATCAATGCTGACGACCGAATCGACTTGCTATTCTCGCTTGAATTCAGTGCGTCGCTAGCCTGCATTTTCCCCGCTTTGCTTAGTGGGGCCACACTTGTAGTGTATGATTTAAAAAAGGAAGGGATTTTGTCATTACCTACCTTCTGGGAGCAGAACAGCATTACGTTTAGTAGCCTGTCAGTCAGCACATTTAGACTAGTATTAAAAAGCAATACCAATTTTAAAGACCTCGCTAATTTACGCCTTGTCTCTATTGGGGCTGAGCCCGTGCTACCAACGGATATTATTAGCTTTCAAGAGCGGTTCCCAGTAAATACGGTGTTGCAAGTGGCTTACGCGACTACCGAAACACGCACTATTTCGGAACATAAAATCCGAATTGACACCCCTGTATCTGATTCCCTATATTCGGTAGGCAAACCCGTACCGGGACGCACGGTTTTAATTCAAGATGAAACCGGGAGATTGCTGCCAGCAAATCAGGTGGGTGAAATCATTATTCAGGCCCATTACATTCCTTCAATTTATCAAAATCAGCCAGCAGCTACTCAGCAAGCGTTTGAGTTATTACCTGACAAAAAGATTCAGTATGCAACCGGAGACCTTGGATTTTTAGATACGGAGGGGAATCTATACTGGAGCGGTAGAAAAGATTTCGTTGTCAAGATCAACGGGCAAAAAGTAAGCCTGATTCAAGTAGAATATGAATTAAAACAGGAAAACAGCGTGCTACATGCAGCAGTATTTTATGATACAACTAATCCTAAACGATCTCTATTAAAAGCCTATGTTAGTGTCGACTCCAGCTTTGATTTACCTACTCTGAAGCAATCGTTGGCGCAACGTCTGCCAGAAATTATGCTTCCCGACCGTTACTATTTAGTTGAGTCGCTACCGCTTACAAAGACGGGCAAGATAGACCGAATGCAACTGGCTGCTAATCAAGAAAGCGATTTTATAATTGATCCTGTATTTACCTTTGAAAAAGGTTCCCCGGACTTTGTTCAACTTATCAAATCCGTATGGCAACAGGAACTTAGCCTAACGACGGACATATCAGATTACGATGATTTTTTTCATGACCTGGGTGGCGATTCACTACTAGCCCAAAGCTGTTTAGTCGAACTGGAAAAACAAATTGACAGGAAACTCCCCATTCATGCCCCTTATTCTTATACTACCCCAAAGTCATTAGCTTATTATATCACTGGCTACATGAGCCAGTTTCAAGTACAGTGCATACCCTTAAATCAGATTATTTCAAATCGTAAGCAAGCTTATTTTATACCTTCCTTACCAGGTAATCGACGAATGTATAGATGGATTGAGCATAATTTAAATAAGGATTTTAATTTATACTACATTCATTATGAACCCTTTAATTATAAAGGCGAATTAATTCCGTTTTCAAATCTTGCCCAACAAATTGCCCAGGCTATTTCTAATCCAGCCGAAAGTATTCTGGTTGGATTCTCATTTGGCGGAATGATGGCCTACCAAGTCGCTTTGAGTATAGAACAGATGCAAAAATCGTCACTCCATCAACTTGTCTTGCTGGACACACCCTTATATCGGAAGATGACATTTTTTGAATCTGTACAAAAAGATCTCTATCGGCTAAAGAAAAAAGTCTTTGTAAAGTCAGTTAAACCTGCCAACTGGCAGGCTAGCTGGTTTAGAGTTATCAGTCGGTATAGAAACCGGTTCACGAATCAATCGTCACAATCAGTTATTGATAATCAGTCGATCAATTGGAGAGATTCATGCTTAGTAGCTGTACATCAATACACCCGTACTATGCATGTACACCTAACCCTTGGGTGTCCTATCATGCTGTTCAAAGCGAATGATTCCTCCCATTTTCAGCATAGTATTCGCCCTGATTTCAACTGGCAGCCCTATACCATTGCAGGGTTTGAAGAATACATTCTAGAGGCTTATCATGGTCAGCTATTGAATTCTACTAATAGTCACTTTATTGGGAAGACTCTGTATAATCTGTTAAGCAAGCATGTAAGATAATAAATGTATTTATTCCTGCGCTATTCCTGAAAAGTTCCGGTATTGGGTTTCAATTGTTTGTCAATTCTTCGCGTACTAAACTACGTAAAATATAATAAAGTCCACCTCAACTCCCGGACGCTATTTTGGTCGCCCAGCGGCCAAATACGATCGTTTTAGGTGAATAAACGTGATTAGGCTTCCCTATTGCGATTGTTCACAGCAACTAGCTATACCACTACTGAAGCATCAAAAAAACATCAATACCGGTATCCAATCAACTCTTGAAACAAACTATTAAAATACGAGAAAAACACCCTTTTTTCATATAACTCTTAGTTTAACTTTGTGCAGTTTTTACCTAAAACATGTAAGCCAATTACACAAAAGCGAACACATTACAATTAACTGTCATACAACTAGTTTGGTTGGCAAAAAGCAAGCTCATTCTTATCAATCCACGAAAATTACCTATGAAAAAACTCTATCTACACTTAGTTATCTTTTTACAATTCACTATCGCAAACGCTCAGATTTCGTTAGTTAAAGACCTTGAACGATGCTGCCGGGTAGGTCCTTTCGAGCCGCTCAATAACCTCGTTATTTTCAATTCAAGGGAGCAACTTTGGCGTACTGATGGCACAGATAGCGGTACTACTCCATTAACGTCGAGCGCTAAATTCGCAAATGAGACGAACTCAAGATGCCGGGTAGGAAACATTATTTATTTCTGGGCAAATGGTTCAGAACTCTGGAAAACCGATGGAACAACGACTGGCACAGTTCTAGTAAAATCATTGTCGGGAAGTCCTCACTCCCCAATGGTGAATTTAAATGGCCTATTGGTATTTAGCTTTAAAACAAATGCTGAAGGCACCGAAGTATGGCGTAGTGATGGGACTGATGCAGGAACTTATTTAGTTAAAGATTTAGCACCAGGCTCTGCTGATGGAATAATTTACGACTCACCCCAATCAGCTGTGGTGGGTGGCTACTTCTACTTTCAGGGACCATCCATTTATACGGGTGATCCCGGCTTTGGGTATAGACCAACTTTGTATCGTACAAATGGAACGGCAGCTGGCACAACGCTTGTCGCTAATAGTGGCTTTCTTCCGTATAGCATGAATGCTGTAGGAAATCGGCTGGTTTATCAGGCATACTATCCTGTTACCGATACCTATGGTTACCCCTGTTTTCCATACAGCCCTCAGGTTGTCACTCAATTCCCAACGGTTTTGATGGTCGTTGAGAACGGGGTAGCTAGTGTATTGAAATATCCTTCCAACGTACAATACTGCGGAAAAACACCCCCTATTGGAGATACCTTTCTTAACTCAAGTAAATTCCTCAAATCCAGCAACTATTTATACTTCATAGGGCAATCGGAAGTTGTTAGTGGAAATGTAGCGTACAACCTTTGGCGTACCGATGGAACGTCTAGTGGCACTATTCAACTGACGAATTTTGCCCCAGGTAGCAATGAAGGACCTTTTGGCTCCATGTTTTCTGATCGTTGGAGTACCTCTGATCATAGCTTTACCAACATTGCTTACTTTCCTATCTATACCAATGCCGAAGGGGGCGAACTCTGGCGTAGTGATGGAACACCTGGTGGAACCTATTTACTCAAAGACATCAACCCCGGCCCTAATGGCTCTGGTCTTGGTGCTTACAATGGTACTGGCAATCCAAACAATACCAGCGGGCCTCTTGAGATTCGAACAGTAAACGGCACTACTTATTTTTTCGCCAATGATGGCACCAATGGCCTGGAACTCTGGAAAACTGACGGCACCGCCAATGGCACTCAGATGGTACAAAACTTAAATCCAGGAACGCGGAGTCAGCCAATCAGTAATCTCTGGAATGATAATGTTTACGGTACATCCGTGGGAAACACGTACTATTTCTACGGGGATAACGGCAATCAACTCGGTCTGTTCTCAACTTCCACCTGCCCCTCTACGCCAAGCCTGACCATTACGGCTACCCCTTCGCTCACTATTGTTCAGGGGGCTACCACTACCCTGAAAGCAGCAGGAGCTGCTACGTATGTCTGGAGCAATGGGGCTAAGACAGCCTCCATTGTGGTCTCCCAAGCCGGATCGTATTCCGTTACTGGCACCAGTTCGGGAGGGTGTCCAGCCACCGCCAGTGTGGAGGTCGTCGCGGTTCCACCGCTCCTCCTCACCACCTCCACCACGGCGGGGGCACTCTGTGTGGGAGGCACGGCTGACTTATCGGTAGCTGTATCAGGCGGAACTCCTCCCTACAGCTATACCTGGAGTACGCCCTCGGGCACCAAACTGAGTGCCACCAATACGCCCACCGTATCCACCACCCTCACTACAGCGGGAACCAAAACATTTACCGTCCGAGTGGCCAGTGCGGGGGGAACACCCGTCACTACCACTACCCTAAGCGTGACAGCCAATGCCCTACCCACTCCTAAAATCACTGGAACGCTGAAAATCTGCGCAGGCCAGTCAACTCAGCTCACGGCTTCGGGGGGGAGCAACTACCAATGGTCAGATGGCCAGAGTGGGGCCAGCATTGTGGTGAGCCCTTTGGTTAGTACCGCTTATTCGGTGACGGTGATCAATGAATCGGGCTGCCAGGCGGTAGCCAAAGCCACCGTATCAGTAAATGCCCGGCCAAAGGTTGTCATTACAACCAAACCAGCTCTGATCATTGCAGCGGGCAGTAGTGCCACCCTAACAGCTTCGGGAGCCTCCAGCTATGGCTGGAGCACGGGAGAAACTACACCTGCCATTGTGGTTACGGACTCAGGTCCCTACTCGGTCACCGGTAGCGTTTCAACCGGTTGCTCAGCTACTACGTTAGTGGAAATTGCCACCGTATCACCCCTAGTACTTTCCCCTTCGGCCAGTGTCAATGTGGGCTGTGTGAGCACATCTGGTAGACTAACCACCGATTTAGCTGTAGCGGTAAGTGGCGGAGTACCGCCTTACAGCTACACCTGGGTAGCCCCGTCAGGGGTTACGCTCAGCACCAAAAACACCGAGACAACCTCGGCCACCCTAACGGCAGGCGTTAAGACCATCACCATTCGGGTAGCCAGCGCCGACGGAGCTCCGGTCAGTACGGCCACAATCAGTCTGACGGCCAATGCCCTGCCCAAACCCACCATCACCGGCGATCTGAAGCTTTGCCTGGGCGAATCGACCACCCTAGCCGCATCAGGGGGAGTGGATTACCAATGGTCAGATGGCCAGAGTGGGGCCAGCATTGACGTAAGTCCCAGTGTAAGTACCGTTTATTCGGTGACAGCGACTAATGAGTCGGGCTGTCGGGCCGTGAAAAACGCTACAGTGTCGGTGAGTGCGTTGCACAAAGTAGTCATCAAGGGCACCCCTACGTCATTGATCATCAAAGCATCGGGTGGCAGTGCAACGCTGACGGCCTCAGGAGCAACAAGCTATGTGTGGAACAATGGGGCGACGGGTGCCAGTATCGTGGTTAGTGAGTCTGGGCCTTACTCGGTAACGGGCACCAATTCGGGGGGATGTACTGCCACGGCTACAGCGGTAGTAAATGTAACGGGCGCAGTAGCCAACGGCCCTAGTTGTGATACCTACTCCTTCATTACTGATGCTCTGAACAGCAGTAGTATTTTTGTGCGGAGTGTCTATGTAGTCGGCAATACTATATATGTCGCCACCGATGGCGGACTGAGTATCTCCACCAACGGGGGGAGTACTTTTACTACTTATACAACTGCTAATGGCTTAGGTAGTAACACAGTATTTCGTGTCTATGTAGTAAGTAATAAGATTTATGCTGCCACTACGAACGGGCTAAGCATTTCAACTGATGGTGGTGCCCATTTTACCACCACAACCACGGGTCTTGGCAGCACGTTTGTAACAGGTGTCTATGCTGTGGGCAGCACAGTTTTTGCTTCTACTCTTAGTGGATTGGGCATCTCTACCAATGGAGGTACCAGCTTTAGTAACAAGACGACTGACAACGGTTTGGGGCATAATACGGTATACAGTGTCTACGAAATTGGTAACACTATCTATGCTGCCACCGCTGGCGGAGTAAGTATCTCCACAAACGGGGGGGCTAGCTTTACCAATACAAGCGTTGGCACAGGCAGTAATTATGCAAACAGTGTATTCGCGGTGGGGAGTACCATTTATGCAGGTACGTATGGAGGTGGGCTGAGCATCTCGACCAACAATGGTACTACCTATAGCCATAAAACGACCGATAATGGATTGGGAAGTAATATCGTTTGGGGAGTATATGTGCTGGGTAACACGGTCTATGCTTCTACCGCTACGGGATTGAGCATTTCCACCAATGGTGGGGGCAGCTTTACCAACCACTACTTGAATGGACATGGGGTGTATGGCAGCTCTGTTGCTAATAACATTATCTATGCTGCTACCGATGGTGGCCTGGCCTTCTGTAGTAGTGCTATTAGTCCTCGTCTGGCAGCTGCTGAACCTATCCAGAACTGGCAGGTGCGTGTATTGGGGAACCCACCTGTCAATGAGTATGCAGAGATCGAGCTGCGGGACGGCATTGGTCAGCAACTGGTGTTACGGTTAAACGATGCGTCGGGGCATGAATTGAGTGTTCAATCGGTGGCGGTTGAGAATGCAGTACAGCGGGTGCGGGTCCGCTTGGGATCAGTCCCGGCTGTGTACCTATTACAGGTTAGTGATGGAGTACGTAAGAAAACCCTGCGGATTTTACGACCCTAAATCACCTCTAGCATTTACCGACGTTGAAGTAATAAACTGCTTTATTTAGCAATAAAAAAGCCCCATTATGGGGCTTTTTTATTGCTAAATAAAGCAGTTTATATCAGGTCTCAGCCATGAAAAAAGTCCTTCATTTTATCAAAGAATCCTTTTTCGTTTTTGTTCGGCTTGGGCTGAAAGTTTGGTGAGTTGCGTAGTTTCTCCAACATGGAACGCTCTTCCGCCGATAGTGTTTTGGGCGTCCAAACGTTGACATGAACGATTTCATCGCCCCGGCCGTAGCCGTTCAACTCTTTAATACCCTTCCCTTTCAACCGTAGCATTTTACCGCTTTGTGTTCCAGGATCGAGAGTGATGCGAGCCTTACCGTCGATGGTTGGCACTTCAACACTTGTACCGATAGCGGCATCAATGAAGCTGACGTACAAATCGAACACAACGTTGTTGCCATCACGTTTCAGGTCAGCATCTTCTTCCTCTTCAATCACAATAAGCAGGTCGCCCGCAACACCACCGCGTGGCGGCACGTTGCCTTTACTCCCTACCGATAATTGAATACCTTCTGCAACACCCGCCGGAATTTTGATTGGGATAACGTCTTCCTGCAAAACACGGCCTTCTCCAAAACAGGCATCGCAGCGGTCGGTTACGATTTTGCCTTCGCCATTACAGGTCGGGCAGGTGCTGGTCGATACCATCTGACCTAACATCGTATTTACCACTTTGCGGGTCTGACCAGTACCCTGACAGGTTGAACAGGTTTGTACCGCAGTGCCGTTTTTAGAACCGTTTCCTCCGCAGGTATTACAGGTTACATGCCGTTTTACCTTGATTTTCTTCTCAACGCCGTTGGCAACTTCCTGTAAATTAAGCTTCAGCTTAATGCGTAGATCAGAACCCCGCCGTACGCGTTGCCGACCTCCACCCCCGCCCTGGGCACCCCGGAAGAAACTCCCGAATGGGGAATCATCACCGAAGACATCACCAAACTGGCTAAAAATGTCGTCCATCGTCGGACCACCGGCCCCGTAACCGCCGGCTGCACCACCCATCCCCGCATGGCCATACTGGTCATAGCGGGCTTTTTTGTTGGGGTCATTCAGGACGTCATAAGCCTCAGCCGCTTCCTTGAATTTTTCTTCGGCGGTGGGGTCATCAGGGTTTTTGTCTGGATGGTATTTGATAGCCATCTTACGATAGGCTTTCTTGAGATCATCGGCCGAGACGTTCTTATCAACGCCCAGAATTTCGTAATAATCGCGCTTCGTTGCCATGTATTAATATAGTAAAGAATGAAGAGTGTAGAGTGAAGAATACAATTGATAATAATATTCTTCACTCTACACTCTTCATTCTTCACTGTTTTAGCTTCCTACAATCACTTTTGCAAATCGAATGACCTTGTCATTCAGGTAATATCCTTTTTCAATTTCGTCAATGACTTTCCCTTTCAGGTCGTCGCTGGGGGCGGGGAACTGCGTAACCGATTCGTGCAAATCGGCATTAAATGGCTCTCCTTTGGAGGTCATTGGTTTCAGGCCTTTGCCTTCCAGCGTTTTAAATAACTTTGTGTAAATCAACGAAACGCCTTCTTTCAGAGCCGCTACATCATTGGTGCTTTCGATGGACTGCATAGCCCGTTCGAAATCATCGACAACGGGAATCAGCGCCTTTAGTACGCCCTCGTTGGCATTACTGATGAGATCAAGTTTTTCCTTAGCTGTGCGCCGACGGAAGTTCTCAAAATCAGCGTATAAACGGAGGTATTTATCTTTAAGTTCGGCCAATTCACTGCCGATTTTGTTGGTTTCTGCCACAAAGCTTTCTGCCGAAGCGGGTTCCGTAGTTTCATCTGACTCGCCAACGGTGGCGGTCACAGCTTCATCAGAGCTGTCCGTATCGGTTGTCAGGTTGTCAGGCTGTTGGGTATCCATAGACGCTTGTTCGTCCAAAATGTCTTTATTTTCCATTGATGAGCTTCTATTTCGTTTCCAGAAATTCATAGGCAAAGATGGGCAAAAGCCCGGCCAAAACCGCATTTCCTGACAAGTTGGCACAATGACAGAGCATTGATTTACAAGATTTGGCGGGTGTCTGAACCAGGATTTATAGGATTGAAATGATTTTCAGGATTTAATAAATTGCTAAAATCGTTCTCTGGTTGACCAACTGACAGTCTTTATTATTCATTTCCATTCTACATTGTTCATTAGCAATTTCGCATGCACGCTCCCGCCCATCGCTATACGCAACTCATCAAAGCCAAAGCCACTGAATTGGGTTTCGATTTTTGTGGTGTAGCCAAAGCAGACTTTCTGGAAGATGAAGCGCCAAAACTGGAAACCTGGCTCAAAAACGGGATGCATGGCCAGATGAACTACATGGCTAACCACTTCGATAAGCGGCTCGACCCTCGGTTACTAGTCGACGATGCAAAGTCGGTCATTACGGTGTTGCTCAATTACTACCCCGAACAAAAGCTACCCGAAGGCGACGATGACTTAAAGCTATCGAAATACGCCTATGGGACCGATTACCACTTTGTCATCAAAGACAAGCTCAAAGACTTGCTGGCCTATATCCACGACGAAATCGGTGAGGTTGGCGGACGGGCGTTTGTGGATTCGGCCCCGGTTATGGATAAAGCCTGGGCTAAACGGTCTGGTCTGGGTTGGATTGGCAAGCATACCAATCTAATCAATCGGGAAATTGGTTCGTTCTTCTTTATCGGCGAGCTAATCCTCGATCTTGACCTGGAGCCCGATGGTCCCATCACCGATTACTGCGGCACCTGCACCCGTTGTATCGATGCCTGCCCCACCGATGCCATCGTTGGGCCTTACGTAGTGGATGGCAGTAAATGTATTTCGTACTTTACCATTGAATTAAAAGAGGCCATTCCAGAAGAGGTTCGGGGAAAGTTCGATAACTGGATCTTTGGTTGTGATATCTGTCAGGATGTTTGTCCCTGGAATCGGTTTGCCAGGCCACATCAGACACCCGCCTTTGACCCCCATCCCGATTTAACTGCGTTTACAAACCGTGATTGGGAGGAAATAACAGAAGACGTTTTCCGGGAGGTATTTCGCCGGTCGGCGGTGAAGCGTACCAAGCTTGAGGGGCTGAAGCGTACAATTGGTTTTGTAAAGTAGTGCCGACAGGGACGGTCGGCACTACAAGAATTTACGTAACGCTTCACCAACTCGCCAGACCTCTTCAAACGTATTGTATAAAGGTGTGGGGGCCAGACGGATGCAGTCAGGTTCGCGCCAATCGCCAATAATTCCCTGTTCGGTTAAGTAGTTGAATAGCGCTTTACCATTTTTGCGGACAAGCAAGGAGAGTTGGCAACCGCGTTGGTTCGGGTCGTCGGGGGTTAGGATCTGAATCGCATCAAAAGGCGTCAGAACGTATTCCAGGAAACCCGTCAACTGTTCACTTTTTTGTCGTAGCGCCACGATCCCTGCTTCGGCTGTAATTGAAATGGCCGCTCGGTGCAATGCCAATGCCAGGATATTGGGTGTACTTACCTGCCACCCATCGGCACCGGGGGCAGGCAAAAATCCGGGCGTCATCTCGAACCGCCGATCTTCCCGATAGCCCCACCAACCCGCCAGCCTTGGCAAATTTTGCTGATGATGTTTTTCGTGAACAAACACGCCCGATATGGCACCGGGGCCTCCATTCAGGTATTTATACGAACACCAGGTAGCAAAATCAACACCCCAGTCGTGCAGACGCAAGGGTACATTTCCAATGGCATGGGCAAGATCGAAGCCAATGGGAATGCAGTGGCGTTGAGCCGTTTCGGCAATAACTGCCATGTTATACACTTGACCCGTGTAATAGTTTACCCCACTCATCCAAATCAAAGCCAGTGAATCGGCGTGCTCGGCAATGGCGTGCTGAATGTCGGTCGTATGAATTAAGCCGTCGTCGGCACGGGGCGCTACTTCAATAATCGTCTCCGCTGGCTTAAGGCCATGATGCCTTACGTGCGTTTCCAGCGCGTATTGATCGGATGGAAAATCCCCTTTGATGGTTAATATCTTGTACTTTTTCTGGGTAGGCGAGTCCACGCCGGGCGAATCCACGCCGGGCGAATAAAACGAAGCCAGCAACAAGTGCAGATTTACCGTCAGCGCATTCATTGGACAAACTTCCGATGGCTCAGCACCTACAATTTGCGACAATGCTTCTTTGCAGGTCGTATGGTAACCAAGCCAGGGCTGATCAGCGCCTTCCGTTTTATCAAACCAGCCTTCAACACCCAGATTCTGCCAGGTTATTAGCTCCTGTTCCAGTGCCTCACGAGCCGTTTTCGGTTGCAATCCGAGTGAGTTTCCGCATAGATACGTCAACGGTACGCCATCTCGTTGAGGAATATGAAATCGGTCGCGGAAGTGCCGGAGGGAATCGTTTTGGTCGAGTTGCCGGGCGAAATCGAGGGAATTTTCGTAGTTCATTGCTGGAGAGGATCGCTAGTTATCAAACAATACTAGTACGTACTCATTTGTGTTGTTTTAGAAGCCAATCGTAAATAGTCTGATCCTCAAACAGGTATTGAATAGCATGACCTTCTTTTTCCAGACGTGTAAATTTTACCTGTCCGTTGCATTCTTCTAACCGTCTGACCAAGCGCTCTGTTTCAGAAATAGAGATTACATCATCGGCCACCCCATGAAATGTCCAGACCGGAATGTGTTTGATCCGACAGATTTGCGTTGAGTCATCACAACCACCACAAAGGGGCACAATGGCCGCAAATTTGTCAGGATAGGCAACGGCGGTTTGCCAGACACCGTATCCGCCCATACTGATCCCGGTCAGGTAAATCCGTTTGGAATCGATCCGATACTTCGCCTTTACGTCACTGTACAGGGAGTCAAGCCAATTATCCGTAGACCAGAATTTCCCGTCCGGGCATTGGGGTGAAGCAATAATGAATGGAAAATCACGGCCTTTATCCACCAAATGCGGCAGGCCATAGGTCTTAAGCTTAGTCAGATCTTTTCCTCTCTGTGAACCTCCGTGCAGGTAAATAACTAACGGATAGCTTTCCTTTTTGTCAGTATACTCTTTCGGCAAGTATACTAAATAAGGATATTTTTCGTAGCTCTTGTGGTTGCTCTGTGCGTAAGAACCTGAAGATAAAAGCCCAGTCAAAAAGCAGAGTAAAGGAGCGAGTATACAGAAGCGCATTGTGGTTGTTAATAGAACGCAGATTTTTATGATTAATATGATTTACACAGATTAACCATAAAAATCATTCTATTCTTAAAAATCATAAAAATCTGCGTTCTATTGTTTGTAGTAAGCTGCAAAGATTGGGAACTCTTTACTTCCTCCATTCAATTTGCACAAACATCTTTCCACCCCAATCGATCATTTTTGAGTCTAGTACCAAAAACCACCAACTTCTATGCGATTTATCCTGACAACGCTCACCTTACTTGCCATCAGTTATGGCCTGTACGGACAATCGAAAAACGACGGCGAGCCGTTTCCTACCTACCAGCAGATTAAACCGGCTAGTTCCGAGATTATTGACTATGTATCTAAGCAGGGAAAATCGGAGTATACGAAGGAAGTTGTCTTAAACCTCTTCGATAACCCAGAGGGCACCGTTATCTACTTCCTGAACGGGAAGAAAATAACAGATAGCAAGCGTGCAAAAGAACTTGTCTATCAGGAAGGAAATCACATCAATGATATTTCGATTGACAATCTATCAAGTGATGGTAAACGGGTCATACGGATAAATTATTCAACCAAAAAGTAGCCGAATCGACAAAACAAAAGCGGGCCGAAATTCTCTAATTTCGGCCCGCTTTTGTTTCAACAATCAGGTTATTGATGATCCATATCACTGCCTTTTTTGCAGCAGCTCGGTAATTTGTTGTATCCAACAGGATCGGCAACAACTTCTTCTGCGTCATAGCCAGTTTTGCTGATGTTTGCTTTCAGCTTTGCTACGTCCGTTTTAGCAGGGTTGTATTTGATCGTTACGACTTTCGATTTCACATCCAGGTCGGCTTCTTTGACACCCTTCTCAAAGGCCAGGTTCCGTTCAATACGGGCTTTGCACATGCCGCAAATAGCCGAAGTCTTAATTTTTACTTCCTTGTCTTTGTCGTCACGGGTGGGTGCACCGGCGAACGAGTTGCCCAGAATGATCAGTGAGGTTAGGGCGGTTAGAAACAGGTTACGCAACATGGTTGTACGTGGTTTATAGTGAATTGATAACGAAAATTTACTTTAAATGGTGCCCCGCATGGAGGTGCCCGGCATGGAAGTGCTAGGCCTGTCAATGATTCATACTTCGCATAGTCATCAGGCTGGGCGATAGGCGAAGGTAAATTTCACCCGACACGGGTGTTTTGCCGTAAAACGTTTCTAATGAATTATCAGGCATACTTCCGGTGATTTGTGCACCTAGGACTAGGTCGGTGCTGTGTGTCTGCGCAACACGGTAGTTTATCCCAAGTGTCAAATTATTAATAATAAACGGTTGATCCTTAGCAATCCGGCCAATTTCAGTAGAAGAGGCTGGCTGGTAAAGGCCCAACTCTTCGGCCGATTTTGTTACATTTTCGTATCGGCCATAAAAAGCCAGCTTATCTACTTGAAAACTACTTTCGGCCAGAAATGAATTTTCTCCTTGTCCATCATGACTATTTCGCCCCCAAACCAACGCCGATGTTACATAACGACCAGCCCCGAATCCTTTACTATGCAAAATGGATGCCGTTGTGCGCGTGATATTTTCGTCAGGGTGGGCTTCTTCGGGTTTGTGTAAAAATCCCTGCGAGAACTGCAACGCCAGCGATGGCGATGGATTTACAGACAGCCGATACGAATAACTGTCAAATTTAGGTGTGTCGAAGTTGTATCGGTTTTCGTCGGGCTCACGGCCTTTGAATGTAGATCCCTCCAGTTTTACCCACTTGTACCGAAAGCCAACAGTACCTACGCCAAACAAAATGTGAGACGCATCCTGCCAGTGATGGCTTAGCGGGGCATCGGGATTATTGAACGATGAAATCCGATGCATAAACGCGGGCGGACCCAATGCTGGCTCGCCGGGGTAACCCGCGTAACCATAAAGATCAATGTCTTTACTGAACGCGTGACTATAACTGACCGATAATTCGGAAATGAGGTCGTGTGGGTGTTGCTTATCAATCAACGGTTGCCCTTTGTAGGTCTCGCCGGTCTGGAAAAGTAATGGATACCCACCATTACCCACGGTCAACGGATCGAGCGAAAGCATAGCCCGCACCTGAACTAATCCCCGTTTCCCTACTTTACGCTGCGCCATGCCCATAAACCAGTTCGGAGCGCCAAGCTGCTGTCCATGGCCCCGCTTCTGAGGATGATTAGCATTTTGGCTAGTGTAGCGCAGGTAGATTGTATAGTGCAGCATGTAGCTCCATTTACTACCCGATGGCTTGCTCATGTAAGCGTACATAGGCGTATTATCCGGGTGCCAGGACGTACCCGACCCGTTACGATTCATAGATAGATTTCGCGATAGTGAATGCGTCATGCCCATGGTTGTATCCATTGTTAAACCGTAGTTCACTAGGTTCATATCACCTTTTTGGCCCATATTCATACCAGCATGCATCGAATGATCCATTGGCTTCGTTGTATCGGCAGTCGGCTTGGCATTCGCAGGCATTTGCATACCCTCATGGTGCTGGTGTTGTGCAACAGCTATAGGACCCATTCCCAGCAGAAGCATCAAAAGAAACTTATTCATCACGTTGTCGATCATTTTCTGGGGTCGTTCAGGGAATAAATCCTGCCCGAACGGTAGTTTCCTCTTCCCACAAACAGAGTACCTTGTTATTCGGTAGCAAGGCTAATTTCGGATACCCACCCGAACCAATAACTGTTGGTTGTGTCTGACTGGGCGAAGTGGCCAAAATCTGTCCAGCCTGTTGAAAGACGATATAATCACCTTTAGGAGTTGTTACAATTTTTGCATTCTTACCGGTAGCAAGTTCCGTTTCAGGCTGGCCAGGCCGGGCTACAAAAAGTTTATCATTTCGTCGAAAAACGGTCGATAGCTTTCCATCGGGACGCATAAACAGCCCTCCCCCATCCATTGGACAGGCTTTTAGCAGCCAGGTTCCTTCACCTACTTTTTCTGCTTTTCCAAACGTCTGACCTCCATTTTCGGATTTCAGGATATACATATCACGCGCTCCAGCTATAAAATTCCGAAACATGATAGCCACATGCTGGCCCTGACTCACTTCCGAAAGCTGGCAACATTCGCAAACCGTACCATCCGGCGATTGATAAAGCACCTGATTGGGTGACCATGTTTTACCTCCATCCGTTGAACGGGCACCAACAATCTTATTGCGCTTATTTCCCCGCAGATCGAGCCAGACAGCGTTATACACGTTATCCGGCCCGGCCGTCAGGGCCACGAAACCTTCTTTCGCTACCTCTACGGTATCCGTTACCTGTACACGGGATTGCCAGCGACCCGTAGCCCGGCTGAGCGTATAGGACCAGATAGTCCCCGCTTTATCAATAGCGGTAATAACCACCGATTGCCTGGTCGCTGCAATTTGTGGCCCTCGTGACGCCCCCAGATGCAGCCCCGGCAAACTATCAACCCGTACGGGTTCCGCAAACTGCTCACCATCCTGCGTACTTGTATAGAAAACAGTCCCGCCTTTACCATACACAATATGAACCTTTCCGGTAGGATCAGTCGCTACTGAAGGATGTATACCTGTACCTACTAATTTTCCCGAACCAGATGGGGAACTTAGTAGCAGCGTAACTATGAACAGAAGACTAGTCAGTAAAGAATACATTGTTTAGGTTAGCAGGTTTTAGGAATTAGATGCTGTAGATCCTCTGGACACGATCATACTGGTAATCAGAACATACAGAATCACTTGAATCTACAGCATCCACAGAATCAATAGTTAGTCCGTCAACTTTTTATGCGTTTGCCGACATTGACCGACACTCTTCAGCGCATTTGCGGCAAGCCTCAGCACACGCTTTACAATGGGCAAAATGGTCAGCGTGTTTTTCGCATTCCTCGGCACAAGCTTCACAGACTTCAGCACACAGGACCATAAAATCACGCGAGAACTCCGAACCACGGGCATCAAGTCGGCCACAGAGGGTACATATGTCGGCGCAGTCGCGGCAGAGTTTAATGCAGGCACTCATGTCATGACCTTTTCCGTCTTTGTCGCCCATTTCCAGGCAGGCGGTGGCGCAGCGCTCGCAGGCTTCAGCACACTCAAAACACGTATCTACGTGGGTATGCGTATGTTTCATCGTTTCCATAATCGTTGTTGTTTTATCGACCACCGTTGGTCTGACAAATTAACTACCCACACCCGATAGGGTTTTTACATAATTAGGGCCGAGCTTTATAAAAGCTATCGACCGTTACTTAGCCCTGGTTAAACAGCGTACGTAGGCTCAGGTCAAGATCAGCGATTGATACAAAAACATCTTCTTCCAGAGAAATCCGGCTATTTCCCATCTTAATACCATGATAATAAGCCGAATAATGCATATCCATCAATTGCGACAAATACCGAAAATGATCGACAACCATATCCGCAGCAAACAGCTCGAATAGATGCGTACCGGGTTCGCACCAGATTATATTTGTGAAGGAAGCTCCATGTGGACCTAAAATAAAAGACGCATTTTTATAGATAGCTGCCTGCTCAGCAACCGACCTGGGCTTGTCTTCAACAACGGTGAAGTTAAATTTTTTCAATAGGGTAATCAGTGCGTTCTCGTTGGCTACCTTTCGACGGCCCGACCGACTAATGTAGATCCGATTTGACTCAGTTCGTTGCAGGTTAAGTTTACTTTCTACCTGCTTTTTCAAGGCAAAAATATCGGCCGGATTGGGGTAGAACCAATGACCGCTATTGGCCAGAATGCACTGTTTAAAATGAACCTCGTACACAGTACTGTCCAGAATACGCTCCTTTTCAAACCCAAGTAAGGCTAAATACTCCTGCTCATAGGCCGTCTTAAACAGTGGATAGGCAAGGACAGCCTGAGCGAATACAGCCTCGGGAAGTGCCTCTCGAATTCGGCACAATTTTGCGGCAACCAGAATCACAAAATCATAATATCCTCCAAACGAAATACCATCCAGAAGGTGAGACCATGGAGCAATTAGTATATCCTGTACCGTTTGAATTCGTTTCCTTCGGGTCAAAAAATTTTTCAGGAGATGGTACCGCTCGAAATCCGTACAAAGAACCCGGGTATCTGTCAGAATTCCACCGTATGGCAACTGAGTGGTTTTCTGTGAACTAGGAGTTACATTCCAAACGTAGCCTGGGTGCGTAATAGCCTTGGTTGGCGTAAATACAAGTGCTGCTGAGTTAGTTTCATTTTGTACGCTGGGCAACACAATCCGGGTAGCTGGACTTACTTTTAATACGTACGGTTTTAGATACTCCTCTGTTTGCTCTTTCGTTAACTGAATAATACCAAACCGTTTGAGTATCGACCCCAGAAAGGTTTTGATTAAATCCCGTAAACGTCCCATAATCAGTCCCTACGATTTAAAAGGTTCACCAGCACAAATCGCTTCAGATTGGCCGCCAGCTTCAATTTTCACATAGCCCTTACTCTGTCTCGTCAGGATGGCCGGATTTCTTGATAAAGAGGGCATCTAGATTTCGCCGATCTACCTGAGTTGCTTTCCGGAATTGCCCCGGCGTTAGCCCCACAACTTGTCTAAATTGAGTAGAGAGGTGTTGAACACTACTGTAATTCAAACGCCAGGCTATTTCACTCAACGTCAGTTCATCATACCGCAACCATTCTTTTACCTTCTCAATTTTTAAGGCAATAGTGTACTTTTCAAGCGTATGGCCTTCGTTCACCGAGAACAAATTACTCAAATATGAGTACTCATAGCCTAACTTACGTTCAAGAAAGGTCGAATAGTTTTCAGACGCTTGTCGCTCCCCTTTCAGGTGTTGAATTTCGTTGATCAACAAAATCTTGATGTGTTCAACCAGAGCCTGTTTCTTATCGTCCACCAAATCGAATCCATTTGCCTGTAGCATCTGCCGAATAACCGCAAGCTCTGCCGGTGAAGGTATGTTCGTTATATCCACTTCGCCCAGCTCAACCCGGCCAACGGTCAGGCCAAGCTTTTCGAGTTCTTCACGCACAACCCGCTTGCAGCGGTCGCACACCATATTTCGGATGGATAGTGTCATAATAGTTAGAACCGCTCCGGCGGCCCGGCGGGATTACACTGATTTAAGGATTTACAGGATTTTGCTCTGCGCTTCTTTGAAGCGAATCATTAAAACAAAATCAGGTTTAATCCTTAAATCAGCTAAATCCAGGTTCAGATTAGAGGTTTAAACCGAAAGCCCACATATACCATACGACCTGTGATAGGTCCCCACACCTGCGATCCAGCATCAAAACGTGCTCCAAATGGATCGTTGGCCGCAACAATCGGGTTCAGTTGACGGAAACCCGTCAGGTTTTCTCCACCCAGATAGATCTCCCACCCACTCCTGAACGCCCGGCTGACCTGTGCGTTCAGGTTATAAAAACCAGGAGCCTCTTCGGTTGGCATATTCTGATAACTGGAATGGACGTAACCTTCGCGAAGGTAGGGAATCCGCCGGGGACCGTTCCATTGCAGGGTAGCATCAAATTTCCACTTATCAAAAGGCAGTGCATAGCCCGCATTGAGCAGTATCCGATCCCGGCTAACCATCATTTTAGGCAATAGTCGTTCTTCACCGAATGGCCCGCCCATGCTCTGCTCCACGTCGAAAAACCGATAGGCGGCTTTCACTTCAAAGCGTTTTGCCGGTTGCACGTTCAATTCGGCCTGAAAACTATTGGCAAAGGAGCGTCCTTTATTGCCAGAATCAGTCAGGTTATAAAAATACAGTTCGCCGGGGTGTTCAATATCAACAATGAGCTGGTTCTGAAAATCAGTCCGATGGTAATCCACCACAAACGACGCTTTTTTACCCAACAGTTCGAAATCGTTTGTGATGCTTAGTCCGTAATTCCAGGATGATTCGGCTTGTAAAGCTTTGTTCAGAAACACGGCCCGCGAACTGACTAAATACCCGAAGTTTTCGGCGAAAGGATTAGCTGCCCGAAACCCTCTCCCTGCCGATGCACGCACCGTAATAGCCTGACTGAGGTTATATTTCAGGTGAGCCCTGGGCGTAAATTGAGTACCAAACAGGTTATGAAAATCGAGTCGACCACCCAATACAAGGGTTAATTTTTCGGGATAGGTGTAGGTGTATTCCACAAAAGCACCGGGCACCGATTCTGTACGAGCGGTACCGATGGCCCGGTATTGCTCCCGGTAATCATCTAACAGGTAACTCAATCCAGCTTTGAAACTGTTGTTGGTAGTCCCAATAATGCTTTGGTAAATCAGGTTGGCATAAAACGTTTGCTGCTGACCCTCGTAAGGCGCAAATCCAAAGTGCGCTGTTTGCTCATGATGCACCCCGTTCAGAATCAGCCCCAATCCTTTATAGGGTTTTTCAGGATACAGTTTTGCGGTTTTTGAGAAAAACTCCAATCGCTTTGTTGTATTCAGAAAACTGTAACGTGATGCCCCGAATTTCGACAGTTGGCCACCATCCCGGTCCTCGTAAAGAACTTTTATGCCAAACTGGGCCATGTACCGATCACTGGTATACTTGTACCGATTGATGGCATTAATCTGGGTGTATAACGGCAAATCTCGAAAACCGTCGTTATTTTGATCGATCTCTGTTCGCAGGGTACTGGCATGACCCAGTACCCCCATGCTCCATTTTTTACTCAGGGCTTTCGACCAGTTGACGTTGCCCTCAATCCGTCCAAAACTGTTAGCATAGGCATTTATAAAGAGCGTTTGCTTGTCGTCAGGTTTTTGAAGTTCAACATTCATCTGGCCACTCATCGACTCATACCCATTCACGACTGAGCCTGCGCCTTTACCCACATCGATACTCGTGATCCAGGTTCCAGGAATGTAATTTAGGCCAAACGTAGTCGCCAATCCGCGAACGGTTGGAATATTCTCAACGTTCGTCTGCACGTATTGCCCTCCCAATCCCAGAAACTGAATCTGCTTCGAACCCGTAACGGCATCACTATACGACACACTTACGGAAGCGTTGGTTTCAAAACTTTCGGAGAGGTTGCAGCAGGCAGCTTTGGCCAGTGTACGCTGATTGATAAATTCGGTCTGAATGGGATTGATCCGGTCAAGTTGCCCCGGCGCGCCCGATACTGTTACTTCCTGTAGGGTTCGGGTACTTCGAAGTGTTACCGTTACTGCACCCGTAGGATTTGTTACCGTTAATGTGTCCGTTTGGTAGCCAACATAACTCACAATCAAACGCGTATACGCTGGCTGGAGTGACAGTTGAAAATGTCCCTCCGCATCCGTTATCGTACCAACTGAGGTGTTAACCCATTGTACAGTTGCGCCGACAAGGGGAATTTGTTTGCCGTTGACGAGTTCGCTGACACTCCCCCGAATGGCTACAGGCTGCGTAGAATCAGCAGCAAAAAGTTTGTTTGGGACTGTTTGGGCCGCGCCAGGTAGGCTCGCCAGGAGCCCAGTCGACAGCACAAAAATCCATACATAAATAGATTTCATGAGTTCGTTGATTGATAGATAGAGTATATCATAAGCCTGCGTCGGAACGACAAAGGCCAGAAACCATCAATCAACGGATCAGATAAGGAGGCTATGGATAAGCGTCAGGATGTCGCGTCCGGATAGAGAAGGCGGGGATGGAAAGATCGAAACAGAGGACGACTTTCCGGCAAAAATCCAGTGGACAAACCAGGTTAATACGGAAACAACACCAGCGGCAATCGTTTCGGTGATTGTCTTGATAAACTTCGCAACCAACTGGCTCAGTGAAGACGAAATATCGACATTCTCATACTGTTGGTCATCCTGACAACACTGCGTCTTTTTAACGAGTGTTTGCTGGTCTGGCATCGACTTCTGATCAATGGCGCAACCGGATTGGGCTTTGGTATCGCTAAACGCGACAACCATCGTTTTTTTCTTGCCGCGCATCTGGCATGAATGTTCCACCAGCCCAAAGCCTGTGCTGCTCAGCAGCACGACGCAGACCATTAGTAGGTTGAACACTTGGAACAGAGCGCGTTTCATAATGAGGGCAAATATCTGTACCTAACTCATTTAATGCAAGTATTTTTACCTATAAGTCGGGAATCTTGTAAAAAAAGAGCCGCATTCTATAAAAGCAAACATCCCGAAAGCTCAACGCCTTCGGGATGCTAAGTGGTTAGACCGTTTCCGGTTCAGGGCTTACCAACTCACTGATTGGCCGAAGATTACGGGTTTCTTCTTCGTTATATGGAAAAATATCTAAAATCTTGGTTGTGTTGACGTCCGTAATTTCGAATGGATCAAGCGCCGATTTCAAACTAAATTCTACGCGCTCGTAGGCTTGTTTAGGCGTTTCGGCATTCACCAGCATGATGCTTGGCGTTTTCTTCTGCTTGCCCGTTTTTTCGTCGTCTGTAATGAACATGGCTTTTACCTTGAACCAGACTTCGCCCCCATCTTCATTATGAAACACATCAGCTAATTTCATTCGCGAGATGTTCGTAATTTCAAAATCAGGGGTGTTTGTCGCAATCTCCTGGTACAGACGACCTTCTGCTTCGGTATAGCTGACGGCATCCACCAAGTACGCTTCGGTCACTGTTTTTTGCTTGATAAACTCTTCATTCCGGGTGCCGACATTCGAGTCGTCAATGGGTTGCTGATAGCGGATTTTTCCGAGAAACCAGTTAGGCATTTTAACGATTTTTAGTACAGTTTTATAACACAAATTGGGGGGCAAAGGTGCCGAAAATGAATGGATAATGTAGAATGAATAATGTAGAATTTTAGCAGACTTCATTCTACATTATCCATTTTACATTCCTCATTTATCACTCCTTCTTACTTGCCCGATTGGCTTGTTTGATGGTTTGTTCGATCATATCCCATTGCTCGGTAGTGACCTTTTCCAGATGACTGAATTCGCCCGCCATCAGTACTTCTCCCCCATCAATAGTGATGCTTTCTCCAGTGATATAACCGGAATAGTCGGAGAGTAGAAAAGCCGCCAGATTAGCCAGTTCGCCGTGTTCGCCAACGCGATGCAGCGGTATACGGCTTGTTGGGTCCATCATGCTCGCCAGCGGCTCGGGAAAGAGTCGATCCCAGGCACCTTTGGTTGGGAATGGGCCCGGCGCAATAGCGTTGAGACGAATGCCATATTTGCCCCATTCGGCCGCCAGAGATTTTGTCATGATAAGCGCACCACCTTTGGCTACTGCCGATGGCACAACATAGCCAGAGCCCGTAGTAGCATAGGTGGTGGAAATATTCAATACCGTACCGGGAATCTTGTTTTCGATCCAGTACTTACCCACGGCCAGCGTGAAATAATAGGTTCCGCGCAGAACAATGTCTACAATGGTATCAAAAGCTTTGTACGATAGCCGTTCGGTTGGGCTAATGAAATTACCGGCGGAGTTATTGAGCAATCCGTCGATCTTCCCGAATTTCTCAATCGTTTTGGCCATGACATTTTCAATCTCTGCGGTGTTACGCACATCGCAGGCTACGGCCAGTACCTGCCCCCCCGTCTCGGCCATTAATTCATTGGCGGTGTCGTCAATAACAGTCTGTCGGCGGCTGCAAATCGTGACGTTTGCCCCAAGTTGCAGTAGATACCGGCTTATGGATTTACCCAGTCCTGTGCCACCCCCAGTAACAATAATCGTTTTTCCTTTCAGCGCATCGTCGCGCAGCATACCCGTTACGTTCATGGTTTAGAAATTAATGGAGTAAGTGGAGTGGGTGAAGTAAGTGAAGTGAGTGGAGTAAGTCAGGAAACACTGCCACCTTATTACACCTACTTCACTTACTTCACCCACTCCACTTAATATCCTCGATTTGATTTTTTATTAAACTCTGCTTTACGTTTCTCTATTGTCGACTGCATGGCTTCGGAGAAATCATTGGATTGCAATTGACTTGAATTCCAGACGGCTACGTATTGAAGCCCATCCTCGATGGATTTGTTCAGGCTGTAATTCAGTACTTGCTTGGCACCCTGTACAGCCGAAGCGGGATTATCGGCAATTTGTCGAGCCAGGGTTGCTGCGGCATCAAATAATTGGTCGGGAGAGTTGTAAACGTGGTTGACAAGACCAATTCGCTCAGCAAAAGCAGCATCGTAATCAGCGCCAGTGAACGCCATTTCGCGGGTAAATCCCTGACCAATGATATGCGGCAAAAACTGAAGACCGCCAATATCGGGGGTGATCGCAAGTTTAGCTTCCCGTAAGCTAAACCTGGCCTCACGGGAGCAAAGCCGGATATCGGCAGCAGCAATCATGTTTACGCCACCGCCAATACACCAGCCATGTATGGCCGCAATAACTGGCTTTGGCGATTCGTGCATTTTCTGAAAGCCTGACTGCATCTGCCGAATTTGTCCCATTAGTTCCCTGCGCTGTTGTGCCAGCACAGTACCCGTGGTCATTTTCCCCAGGCGAGGCATCATCTGCGGGATGTTAAGCCCGTAGCTAAAATGATCACCACTTCCCCGGAAGACAATGCATCGAATGTCGGAAAGCTGATTGATTTCGTCCATTGCGTTGGGAAGCTCCTCCCAAAACTCCGGCCCCATGGCATTTCCCTTGCCGGGGCCAAGTAGCGAAACGGTCATCACGCCATCGGCCTGCGCGAATGATAAAGATTGATAGGTTTGTTCCATTGCCAACTAGTATGCGTGCATACGGTTTTCGTAAAGGTAGTAGAAAACCGAACTGCAGCGCAAGCCGTTCCCTAAAAGCTGGCAACGAATGGTTTGCCTTCACTAGCCCGTCATCTGCACAGAGTAAGGCCCAGTGAACTGTAATTTACCCTCAAGTCTGATGTTTTTTACGCTGATAGTCTGATCCAGGGTTACGGTATGGCCTGCGTTTACTTTAACATATTCACTGGCAAATGGCACTCGACCTACGGTCCAAACATTCGGATTTTGCCAGTTCCCCGATGTTACAGTTTCCACAGTATCTGAAAACAACGAAACAGTCGGGAATTCATGAAAAAGCAGGGAGTTCGTTGTGGTGTGTGCAGTGCCAAACCAATCGTTCAGGATGTCTGTATACACGCGCCGAAAGTCGATCTGCATGTTAATGTCCTTATTTCCTGCCTGACCTGTCAGGTTTGCCAGGTCAGGATTGTGGCCGATGGTGCGGTGTTTGACACTAGTTCCGAACACAAACATGGGGGCAGCTATTCCATGATCTGTACCTTTTGAATTATTGGAATTTGCCCGCCGACCAAATTCCGAGAACGTCATACCAACCACTTTATCTTCAGTACCCTGCAATTTCAAATCCTGCTGAAAGGAAGCAACAGCCGATGATAGTTTCCCTAATAGCACCGCATGGCTACCGGTTGTCACATCCGTACCGTCCACCTGACCCGAATGCGTATCGAAGCCTCCCAGCGAAACGAAGTATACTTTCGTTTTCAGCCCCCCGTGAATCAGCCGAGCTACAATCTTCAACTGGTCGGCCAGGGAATTATTTTGGGTTGAATCAGGGTAGACGGCCAGATTCTGACCCGCATCGGCGGCTTGTTTGATCTGGGCTGCATATCCCACCGATAGCGCCTGTTGCTTACGGATAAAGGCAATTAAGTCCCCCGCGTCACAGCACGGTAAATCGCCGGGTGAGGTTGCACTAGCCGAGCCAACCAATTGGTAAAAACTATTGGGATCACTCAACGCAATACCCATTGATTGCTGGCTTCCCAATAACGCCGTGGAGGTCAGGTAACCGATCTGAATAGCCAATGGATCTTCCATCTGCGCATTTGGATAGCCGGCTGGGTAACCCGGAAACCGATTTTCAAGATAACGCCCGGCCCAGCCCGAATCGGAGGTTTGGCTGGAGTCAACAGCCGTCATCCAGATATCCGTTGCCCGATAGTGAGATTGATCTGGATTGGGATACGAAACGGAATGGACAATCGAGAGTTTGCCATCGTTATACAGGTTACGCATACCCGTCATGGCCGGATGCAGACCCGTAGCCAGATTCCCCTCTAACGGAAGCACCGCGTTTTGCGGAATGGCAATGTTAGATCGCAGGCCATTGTACAAGGAATACTGGTCCAGGGGAATCACGGTATTGAGCCCATCGTTGCCCCCATTCAGGTAAACAATAACCAGTACCCTGTCGCTGGCTAATGCACTTGTTCCCAACAATGCCTGCACCAATGCCGATTGGCGCGACATGGCCTTTAGTCCAAAACCATCCAGCATAACAGGCAGCAAACTCACCGAAGCCGCCGTCAAAAAATCTCTCCGTTTCATCGCGTAGTGGTGGTGTAGGTGAAGTAGGTGGTAGTAGTGGAGTGAGTAAAATTGGTGGAGTGAGTGGAGTGAGTGGAGTCCGTCTAGTACAATTTTACTTTTTGACTGACTCCACTTACTGCACTCACTCCACTCACTCCACCTACTACACCCACTCCACCTCTTCACCACACCAGGCTAAAAAATGTGATACTCAGCCATGCGAAGCATGTATTTCATCAGGTTCTGCAATCGATACAAAACCGCATTCTTTTTACTCGTATTCGTTGGAGCGGTTCGATAAGCGTTCCACTCAAAGGTCCAGGATGAGCGCGGAATGCCCTGCATCATAATGGTATCAATCAGAAAATCGACTTGCGACGGAAACAGATCACTGGCAAACAGGTTTTTTTGAAAAGGCTGTCTGCACATCCACACAACTAATAGCTGCGGTTCCCGCTACATCAGAGAAATTCGGCTGGAGGGTAGTGGCCCAGGCCAGCAAATCGATCCCCATTTTATAATTCGGTTTCACCTGAAGCCAACGCCAGATATAGGCATCCGTGTAATCACTACGGAGGGCTATGGTGGTTGTATTCATCCAGATTTTCGAATACCCCGTCTGATAATAAGGGTCGTACCCAAATACCGACGGTTGATCAACAAGCGCCATTTGCATGTCGCGCATACGCCAGAACATGAAGTCGAAATACGTCTTGAAGGCTGCGTAATCAGTCGTCATGTCGGGTACGGGCTGATTAAAAAATCGCATCGCTCCCACGGCCAGATCAGCCGGTGATTTAACCATAGCTCCCCGATTCGAATCATCGAAAAATAGCTGACTCGTTAGCAGTTTGACAATGACCGGCTGAATAGCATAGTTATTACCAGGGCTTGACAAAAATTGGGCCAGAGGTATAATTACATTATCCTCAATAACCTGAGTTACGTTTGGATTCACATACCAGCGATACAGTTTCCGACAAATAAACCTGGGCGTTTGGGAGTGATTCAACAACATCGTCACCAGATCATCCAGCTCGGCATCCCCTGCCGTAACCGTAGCCGATGGATTGGCCGATCGACCCGGAATGACGGTACTGCCATACTTTGCCGAAAATGTCTTATCAGCCTTGTCGTGTTTAGAGAGTGTAAACGTCGTGGCAAAACTCGTTGAGCCAACCACCCAATAATTTGTGTATTTCCAGCCAGTAAGCACTCTGGCCGCGACTTTCACGTCATCCTCGGTGTAATTCTTGTTCCCCGCAAAATCCACGGCACCTACTGTAAACAGCTCCTGAAGCTCACGGGCGTAATTTTCGTTGGGCTTCCCAACTTCATTTTCATTCCCGTTCAGGTAACGAAGCATAGCAGGCTCCTTACTGATTTTGGTGACCAGCGTTCGAAAATTGCCCAGTGCATTAGTGCGCAACAGCAACAAATACTGATTCACAAATCGGTAATCATCCACTAATTCGCGAGTTGTCACAAAGTGATTTTGCCAGAACAGCGTCAGTTTATCGAGTAAGCTTGGCGGGGTCGTTTGGGAGGTCATCAGCCCAAGCCACCAGTAGCGTAGATAATGGCCAAAATCGAAATTACGGTCACCACTAAACGGCTTATCAAGGTAGGTCTGCCCAGCCGTTGATTTGGTACTGTCCAGGTCTACCGGTGGCGAGGGAGAATAATTCGCGTTACTGATTAATTGCTGTACAGCCTGGGTAGCCGTTAGGCCCGTGAAGTTGGCAATTTCGCTCTGCGTAGGCCCAAAGGTGGCTCGGCGAAGTAAATGGGCGGCTGTCTTAGCCGTTAGTAAAGCTGTGTATTGATCCAGATAAGGCATTCAAGGATAAGGTTAGTAATACAGCCATGCGTCTAATTGTTGTCTACACTAAAGCATACCGCTTAGTCAACAAAATAGCTATAAAGACTAAGTATTACTGACCACTCCCAGTATTAATTAAAAATAAGTTTATACATCAATATAATCATAAACAATATACAGAGAACGAGCGCTGCGAAGATCATGGTTTAAAATCAGTTTAAATGTCAAAAATGCCTTTTAGCTAACGGGTTAGGGGTTCAAAAAAGCTGGTATTCAGCCATGCGAAGCATGTATTTCATCAGGTTCTGCAATCGGGAGAACACGGCCGTTCGTTTCCCCACATCATTGGGCAACGCCCGGTAGGCGTTCCACTCGAACGTCCAGGATGTGCGCGGAAGCTCCTGCATCATGATGGTATCAATCAGAAAATCAACCTGCGACGGAAGCAAGTCGGTGGCAAACATATTCGTTGAAAAAGCCTTCTGCACATCCAGGCAAGTGATGGCGGGCGTGCCAGCCAGATCATCAAAGTTGGGTTGTAGAGACGTGGCCCAGGCTAACAAATTAATACCCAGAATATAAACCGGGCTTACATGAAAGCCTCCCCATATAAACGCATCGGTAAACTCGCTTCGTATGGCAAGGGTAGTCACATTAATCCAGGTTTTCGAATAGCCTGTTTGATAATAAGGTTCATACCCCAGTACGGAAGGCGGGTCCAGTAGCGTCATTTGCATATCGCGCATGCGCCAGAACATGAAGTCGAAATACGTCTTGAAAGCTGCATATTCGCCTGCCATATCCGGCACGGGTTGATTAAATAAGCGCATTGTTCCAACGGCCAGATCAGCCGGTGACTTAACCATAGACCCCCGATTCGAATCATCGAAAAAAATATCACTCGTCAGTAACGTAACGATCACGGGCTGAATAGCATAGTTATTACTCGGGCTCGACAAAAATTGAGCCAATGGTACAATTACGTTATCCTCAATGGCTTGGGTTACGTTTGGATTCACATACCAGCGGTAGAGTTTTCGGCAAATGAACCGAGCTGTTTGGGGATGATTCAGCAGCATTGTTACCAGATCGTCCAGCTCGGCATCCCCTGCCGTAACCATAGCCGATGGATTGACTGATCGGCCCGTGATAACGGTGTTGTTATATTTCTCCGAGAACACTTTGTTCGTTGAATCATGTCTGGAAAGCGTGAAGGTCGTGTCAAAACTTATTGTACCATACTCCTCATAATTGGTATACTGCCAGCCGGTAAGCACTCTGGCTGCGGCTTTTACGTCATCCTCGGTGTAATTCTTGTTCCCCGCAAAATCCACGGCACCTACTGTAAACAGTTCCTGAAGCTCACGGGCGTAATTTTCGTTGGGCTTACCTGCTTCATTTTCATTGCCGTTCAGAAACCGGAGCATGGCGGGGTCTTTTGTGATCTGGGTGACCAGTGTACGGAAGTTACCCAGGGCGTTGTTGCGGAGTAGCAGTAAATACCGGTTTATAAAGCGACAGTCTTCAACAATTTCGCGGGTTATTACAAAGTGATTGTGCCAGAACAGCGTCAGTTTATCCAGTAAGCTTGGCGGAGACGTTTGGGAAGTCATCAATCCCAGCCACCAATAGCGCAGATAATGGCTGAAATCAGAGTTCCGGTCATTGTTATAGGGCTGGTCGAAGTAAGTCTGCCCAACAGTCGGCTGCGTCCCATCAATATCGACTGGCGCCGGGGGTGAATAATTGGCATTATTAATTAATTGTTGTACAGCCTGGGTAGCCGTTAGGCCCGTGAAGTTGGCAATTTCGCTCTGCGTAGGCCCAAAGGTGGCTCGGCGAAGTAAATGGGCAGCTGTCTTATTTGTCAATAAAGGCGTATACGGAGACAGATAAGGCATTAAATATGATATATAGTGTTACATATAAAGTTCCTTTATCCGCTAAACAAAAAGCATACCAGCTAATTAATGAAGGGGTTAATCGTCAGTTTTCTTGGTTCTGTTGATTCTATCGTATCTGATTATCATTAGAACCACAGAATTAAATTTAGACAACACTATCCCGTATCGCTACAGATCAGAAAATATGGTATTCGGCCATACGAAGCATGTATTTCATCAAATTCTCCAGGCGTGACCGTACTTCATATCGGGCTCCTCCATCTGTTGGATCAGTCCGGTACGCATTCCATTGAAAAATCCAGGACGTGCGCGGTAGGTTCTGCATTAGAATGGTATCAATCAGAAAATCCCGTTGAGAGGGCAGCAGATCGTAAACAAATAGATTCGTAGTGAAGCCATTCAGGATATCCACGCTGGAGATGGCAGGTGTTCCAGCTACATCTGAAAAATTGGGCTGGAGAGCGGTAGCTTTCGTCAGCACATCAATGCCCATCAGATAATCCGGTTTGACTTGTAGATATCGGAGAACGTAGGCGTCGGTATAGTCATATCGAAAGCCGATTGTGGTTGAATTTATCCAGATTTTCGAGTAGCCGGTTTGATAATACGCTTCATAGCCAAATACCGAAGATTGGTCTAAAACAGCCAATTGCATGTCCTGCATACGGTAATACACAAAGTCGAAGTACGTTTTAAACGCTGCGTATTCGGTGGTGATGTCGGGCACTGGCTGATTAAAAAACCGCATAGCTCCAATGGCCAGCTCAGCGGGCGACTTAACAATGGCACCGATCGTAGTCTCATCGAAAAAGACCTGACTCGTTAATAGCTTGACTATGACGGGTTGGATAGCGAAGTTGCCTTCCTGAAAAACCTGCGCCAACGGGCCAATGATGGTATCTTCAATGGTCTGAGTAACATTTGGATTTACGTACCAACGGTACAGTTTCCGGCAGATGAACCGGGACGTATGCGGATGACTTAACAGCATGGTTACCAGATCATCCAGTTCAGCATCTCCCGCTGACGTTGTGCCTGGTAACGAGGTAGCACGCCCAGTTATGACCGTATTGTTATAATGAGCAGAAAACGTTTTATCCGTACTATCATGCTTTGCATCCGTGAACGTAGTGGCAAAACTTGTTGAGCCGTCAAGTTCGTGGTTGGTATACTCCCAGCCCGTCAGCACCTGAGCAGCCGCTTTCACGTCATCTTCGGTGTAATTCTTATTCCCCGTAAAATCAAACGCCCCTACGGTAAATAGTTCCTGTAGTTCGCGGGCATAGTTCTCATTCGGATGCCCTACCACATTTTCATTCCCGTTCAGGTAGCGAAGCATGGCAGGCTCTTTAGTGATTTGGGTAACCAGCGTTCGGAAACTGCCCAGCGAATTATTCCGCAATAGTAACAGATACTGATTCAGGAACCGGTAATCACCAACCGTTTCGCGGGTTGTCACGAAATGATTTTGCCAGAATAGTGTCAGTTTATCAAGTAAGCTGGGAGGAGCTGCCTGCGAGGTCATCAGCCCCAGCCACCAGCAGCGCAGGTAATGCCCAAAATCGAAGTTTCGGGCATGGTTAAATGGCTTATTTAAATAGGTCTGCCCGGCGGTTGGCTGATCATGGTCCAGGTCAACAGGTGGCGCTGGCGAATAATTGGCATTCGTGATGAGTTGTTGAACGGCCTGTGCTGCCGTTAAACCCGTGAAATTGGCGATTTCGGCTTGCGTTGGGCCAAAGGTAGCTCGCCGGAGTAAGTGCGCAGCCGTTTTAGTCGTCAGCAGTGTTGTATATGGATCCAGAGAGACCATTTTGTCCAGTTCATTCCAATGAAAAATAAGGTGGGAAAAACGTTGAGAACTATTTGGGCCCGCTGATGCGGAATTACCAACGGAAACCGAGAACTTCGGCATACAAAAAATGAGCCGTTTTACGGTTCTGTCCGCTTATGCACTTCGATACGCTCGCCCTCCGCGCTACGCACCAGCCCGACCCAGTCACGGGAGTTGTAGTGCCTCCCATTTATTTGTCAACAACCTATGCCCGCAACGAAGCCAACGAGTTGCCGGCCCACTACCTCTACACCCGCCCGAACAACCCAACCCGGGAAGCGCTGGAGAAGGCACTCGCGACCCTCGAAGGGGGAGCTGTAGGTATGGCCTTCGGGTCAGGACAGGCAGCCACAATGACCCTATTTCAGGCTTTACGTCCTGGTGATCATGTGCTGTTGTCAACGGATGCCTATTACGGCACCCCTGCCCTGCTCGAACAGGTATTTCATCCCTGGGGTCTGACGTACACGCGGGTAGACATGAGCGATCTTGATGCAGTAAAAGCCTCTATTCACGAAAACACCCGTGTCGTCTGGTGCGAAACGCCATCAAACCCGATGCTCGACATCACTGATTTGCTATCCGTCAGCCAATTAGCGCATGAGATGGGGGCCATTTGTGTGTGCGATAATACCTGGGCTACGCCCGTACTGCAACGCCCATTCGACTTCAACTGCGATGTAGTTATGCACTCGACCACCAAATACCTGAGTGGGCACAGTGACGTATTGGGCGGTGCCCTGATTTTTAAAGAAGACAATGAGTTTGCGCAACGGATTCGACAGTTACAGGGGCTGTCGGGAGCAGTACCGTCGCCTTTTGATTGCTGGCTGATTAGCCGGGGGATTAAAACGCTGGGCGTTCGTGTACGGGCGCAAAGCCTCACGGCACAGTCTATCGCCGAATTTCTGGAAAGTCACCCAGCAGTAGAAAAGGTGCACTATCCAGGACTGGCCAGTCACGCTAGCCATGCGCTGGTTCAGCAGCAAATGAATGGTCCCGGAGCTATGCTGTCAGTTCAGGTAAAAGGCGGTCCCGAAGAGGCAATCCGATTTATTGGCAAGCTAAACCTGTTTACCAGAGCTACGAGTCTGGGGGGCGTTGAAAGCCTGATTGAACATCGGGCCAGCGCAGAAGGCCCCACTAGCATAACGCCCAAAAACCTGCTCCGCATGTCAGTTGGTCTGGAATACGCCGACGATTTAATTGCTGATTTGGCGCAGGCTTTGGCGTAATAGCTAACTAGCTTAACCTTATCTAAACTTCTTCGGCACGACCTGCGGCATAGGTTTTATAAACTGCGGTGGTCCCTGGGGTTGTCTGTAGGGCTGGAATGAGCGCATCATGGTATAATTCGTAGATGAGTCCGGCACTTTAATCGGCATATTATCCAGCGTTGCCCGCATCACGTTTTTGGCATCCGTGGGGTTTCGATAAAATGAATTGTTGGGTCGTGCATTCGGCATCAGGTCTGGCGGGAAAACGTCGGGCAACGAATCCCGGCGCACTACTGTGCTGGGAACCTGTGCGTATACAGCACCAGATAGGACGATAAGCAACAGGAAGAGCTTCATAGGTGTAGTGGTTGACAGTACAATGGTGAATAGACCCAATATAGTCCGGAAGCGTTGCATTCGGTTACGAAACTAAAGCAGTAAGGCTGGGGTTTGATAACTAACTTGAATTGATGACCTATCACAATGAAAATCACCCTAATTTCCACCTCATCACGCAAAAATAGCAACTCGCTTCGCTTTGTCAGCTACCTCCGGCATATTCTGGCCGAAGAGGGTCAGCATGAGGTTTCGATTGTAAATTTTGAGCACTACGATATTCCATTAGTCGGTCAGGGATCGGTCAAAAAAGATTCGCTTACTCCTTTCCAGGACGAACTTATTAGCGCCTGGGAAGCGGCTGATCTCGTCATTTTTGCCATGCCGGAGTACAACTGGACAGCTCCCCCACAGGCTACGAACGCCATTCACCAACTGGGTGGGCCCGCCTTTAAACATCTCTTCGATAACAAGGTGTTTGCTATGGTGGGAATCTCGAACGGCCGTGGAGGTCGGCAACCGGCTCTGGATATGACAACCGTGGTGAACAAGATTATCAGTTTCACCAGTAGCTACTCCATCGTTTCACCTAAGCTCTACGAATCGCACGAAACGGATAAAAATCTGGATGAACATGGTCATTTCAACGGCCACGAAGTCTACGAACGAACCGCACGGGCTTTTGTGGAGTATACGCTGAACGTAGCCCAGCGCTGGATTGGGGTTCCGAGTTTGGTAGAAAAATAAGCCAGCCTGGCAGTGCAATCATAAACAGAAAAAAGCGGAGTGTACATACTCCGCTTTTTTGCGTTAACCAACCTATAGCAGACTTTTATTTCAAAATTACTTTCACCATAACAGGCTGATGGTCAGACGGATATCGCTGTTCTTTTGCGTCAGTCAGGACGCCATATTTCAGTACATCGAATTGCTTACTGACAAAAATGTAGTCAATCCGATTCTGCATCGGCGCATCAAATTTGAAGCTATTAAAGGTACCTTCTGGTCCATACGGTGGTGTAGCCGTTACGTTATGCGCATCGCTCAGGAGCGTCTGTATCATTTTAATCTGTTCCGTTTCGGGCGTTGAGTTAAAATCGCCGACGAGGATTACGGGTACATTTTTCGCGATTTCCTTAATCTTCTCAACCATCAGCTTTCCCGATTGCCGACGCGCTTCAACGCCCTGGTGATCGAAGTGAACGCTGAAAAAGTAGAACTCTTTTTTCGTCTTCAGGTCGTTGAATTTTGCCCAGGAACAGATGCGGTTGCAGCAGGTAGCATCCCAGCCTTTGCCGGGTTTGTCGGGGGTTTCGCTCAGCCAGAAATTACCCGATTGCAGGGGTTTAAACCGATCTTTTTTATAAAATATCGCCGAGTGTTCTCCCGCTTCTTTGCCATCATCGCGACCAGCACCTAAAAAGGCGAACTCGTTGAGTTCGGCAACGTCGTTTAACTGATTACGCAGGGCTTCCTGGGTTCCAAACAGATCAAATTCGTGAAACTTCACCAGGGCTTTCACATTCTCTTTCCGATTAGGCCAGGCATTGATCCCATCGCCTTTGTTATCGTAGCGAAGGTTGTAAGTAGCCACCGTAATCGGGGTATCTTTTTGGGCAAACGAAGATTCGCTGATAAACAAACTACTGAACAGAATAAAAATCAATACACGCATTTAACTTGAGTTTAAAAGGTTATTGTTTGTGGTTTTGGAATAGGTCTTGGCAGGCAATTGCTAGTACAAAACCACAAACGAATCGAATTCTACCAACCTGGGTTTTGACCGATCTTCGGATTGATCTGCAAATCGTTGGATGGAATGGGATAGAGATAGAACTTCTCATCCCATTTTCGGGGAATATTACTAAGCCAGGTTAACTCCCCATAGGTATCGTTTTTCAGTCGCTGTGGATTCACAACTCCGTTTACCGTTTCCGCTACACTAACATAGGTTACGCCTGGTAATTGCGTGGCTGGTTTCACTTTATAAAAAACGACATCATTCTTACCATCCTCATTCAAATCCAGGGGCTTATCCAAAGCGGGCACATAAAACCCGTTCCACTCCTGTTCCATCAAAGGCCCACGGTTCCAGCGGATAATATCGGGAAACCGGAAGCCTTCCAGCACCAACTCGATACCCCGCTCCCGACGAACCTCCAATAGAACTGGGTCTGAAATATCCGGAAAATAGTTGGCCTTCAGATACGAATCCGCAACGGTTGGTTTCGTAGTTAAGCCAGTCGTAATTCCTGCCCGTTTCCGTAACGCGCCAATCGTTTTGGTCCAGTCATCATTGGTTAGTGTACCCAGTTCGGTTTTGGCTTCGGCGTAGTTCAACAGAATCTCGGCATACCGCATCATAGAGATGGAGTTGATGTTACGCGTGCCCCCATCGTAATAGGTATCATCCAATGACCACTTAATGGGCATATAACCTGTATAGGTGTAGGAAAAAACGGGCGGAGCGGGTTCAACAGCACCTGCGTTTGTACGAGTATAATTGCCCATCCGGATCGTCTGTTGCAGGCGCTTATCACGCCCTTTCACTTCGTCCATAAAGGTCAGTGTCTGGTAGCCTGCTTTGTCGGTAAAGGGTGTCCCGTCGATGTTCAGGTACGTATTGACGAAGGTTCTGTTCAAACTTACCCGAGCACCATAGGTGGCACTGGTCCACCACCAGTTAGCATCATTGTACACGCTCAGCGTGGCATCGGCCACAGCCGCCAGCATGATTTCATTGGTAACGGGCGCGTTGTTGGTAAACAGTTGCCGATAGGATTTTTCGGTCCCACCGCTTTCATTGAGGCTAAACCCGCCCTCCTTCATGACTTTGTCCGATGCATTGACGGCTTCGGTAAGCCATTTTTCGGCAGTGCTGCCCAGATTGTAACTAGTGTGGTATTTGCGGAAAGTCCCCTCGAATAAACAAACTCTTGATTTTAAGCCATAGGCTACGTACTTGGTAATCAGGCTCCGCGTATTATCGCCGGTGGTTCTAATATTGTCGCAGGCAAAGTTCAGATCGGCCAGTACCGAATCCATTACCATAGCCCGAGGGTCCCGACCTTTGTATAGATCCGGATCATCCACATTCATGGCCTTACCGATCCAGGGAACATCGCCAAAGCGCTTCACTTTCTCATAGTAGAAATAGGCTCTGAAAAAGCGAGCCAGACCAATATAGTGCCGACGTGTATCGGCCGGAACACTGGGGCTGTTACAGTTGGCAATGAAGTAGTTAATGTTACGCAGGGGCGTCCAATCCCAACCCGTACTTTGCTGAGGGCCATACGCACCCGCTCGTAAAAAATCGGGAATCTGCGTTCTGACCGAATAATCGGCCATTTCATCACTTCGGATGATGTCGGCACCCGAAGGCAAATTATCGTAGAATGAGTTTACGTATAAATCCAGGCCACCCGTGCTGCTGAAAACGGCGCCTTTAGACGCTGTTGATTGGGGTACCTGTTCCAGTTCGCTACAGCCAACCAGAAAAAGGGCAATCAGAAAAACCCAGTTATATCTTGTGTTCATAATCGTTGTTATTAGGTTAGAAGGTAGCGGATAAACCCATGGTGAAGCTCTTCAGAATTGGGTAGTTATTCCCGTTTCCACTGCTGCCATTATTAGGATCGCTACTACTTGACGAAGGGTTTAAGACCGTGTCGGACCGGCCAATATTTTCAATATCCAGGTCCCGGGTGATCTTGTACAGGGGTGACCATGACAGTAGATTTTCGCCTGATACAAACACACGAGCGCTGTTCATACCTACTTTCTGGATCAGTTTTCGAGGTAGATTGTAGCCCACCTGAATATTTTTCATCCGCAGGTAAGCCGCATTCTGAAGGTATTTCGTCTGTGCCTGTGCTAACTCACCCGCAGAGTTCTGCGCCACATAGCCACGGTAACGAGGCAGGTACGCATTTGGATTATCGGCCGACCAGATGTTGCCTAATTGCCACTCCGGTATTTTGTTATAGGGCCGGTTATACTGCCCCCAGAAAATCCCCGCTTCGGAACCTGGCCACCAGTCCTGTTTGGCAACGCCCTGAAAGAAAGCTGAGAAGAAAAAGTTATTATAATCGGCACCCAGCATAATACCGTAGGTATAACGGGGTGTCGAGTTACCAATGATGCGACGGTCGCCGGGGTTACCAACCGTGTTATCGCCGTAATTGATGACGCCATCGCCGTTTATATCTCTAAACTTAATATCGCCCGGTAGCCATTGGCCCGTGTTAGACGCCTTATACAGATTTTGTTTGGGTGAGTTAGCCACATCATCGGTAGAGGTGAAATAGCCCGCGGTTTCATAGCCCCAGATCTCGCCCAGTTTTTGCCCAACATAATAGGTCGAATTGTCGGTAGTCAGGCGCTTGGTTGGGTTGTTATAGTTATCAATTGTTGCCTGATAATCAGACATTGTCAGGCGTACCTCATAGTTAAATGGCTTGCTGGACACCTGAAATTTATCCCGCCAGGTCAACACCGCTTCCCAGCCCTTTGTGGTTAAGTCAGCATAGTTACCTTTGGGTACACTGGTTCCGAAAACGGCAGGTAGGGTCATCCCTGCGGTAAACATGCCGGTTGTTTTACGGATGTACGCATCGCCCGTGAAGGTTAAGCGATTGTTCAGCATACCCAGATCAACACCAAGGTCAGACGTGGTGGACGTTTCCCAGGTCAGGCCATCGGGAATAACCGTTGGCTGACCGGTTTTCTGTGGTTTAACCCCATTGAGCACCCGAGCCGACTGCGAAATAGAGAATTGCTCCTGAAACGCATACGAGCCAATACTACCATTCCCCAACGAGCCATAGGAACCTCTGATTTTTAGATCCGTAATGGCTTTTGGCGATACTTTCCAGAACGACTCGTTCGATACGCGCCAACCCGCCGAAACCGAGGGAAAGAAGGCATAGCGTTGATCGGTCGGGAATTTTGATGAACCGTCGTAGCGGCCATTCAGCTCAAGCAGATAACGATCTTTGAACGAGTAGTTAAGCCGATAAAACCCGCCAACAATCGCCCATTTTTCGGAGCCACCACTGGTTGTGATCGACTGCCCCAGGGCCAGGTTTAAATCCGTTGCATTTTCATAGATCAAACCATTTCGAACCACTTCGAGCCGCTTAAATGTCGACTGCTCGTAGTTATACCCGGCCAATACTTTTACGTAATGATTAGGGCTGAACCGAGGCTCATATTCGGCATAGAGGTTTGTTGCCAGGTAGTTCGTTTCACGATAGATGTTCTGCAGGTCGTTGTAGTTGGTCCCCACATATTCGATCACCCCCGGTTTGCGGCTATAGGGTACGGGTACCCGCGTCCGAAATTCATTATTATCGGTCGTCTGGAAGGTAAAATTCCCGTTCACCCGAAATTTATCATCGAAGAATTTGGTGGAGAAGTCAGCCGTGTTCCGAAACACGCGCTTATCCATATTGATCCCATTTTTGCCATACCAGAAATCCCCAACTGTATAAGCCGCCGAGTAACTCAAGGTTCCGTCGGGGTTAAACATGGGGGCAACCGTATGGCCTTCATCCGAGATGTTACGCCATATGCTGCCCCCCTCTCCAACGTTGAGTGGGTTGTGGTACTTCATGGACGAGAAATCGGCATTGTTGCCAATCTTCAACCAGGGAAATACCTGAACAGAACCTTTGGCCCGTAAGCTTAAGATCCGGTAGTCATCGGAATTATACTTGAAAATGCCATCCTGCGAATAATAACGACCTGTTACGTAAAAATCAGCTTTACCACTGCTCCCGGAAAACGACAGGTTGTGCTCGGTGGCACTGGTGTTTTTCTTGTAGAGTTCGCCATACCAATCGGTGTTTTCATAATACACGTACTCGCCCGTTGTGGGATCAACTACAGTCTTGGGTAAGCTGGGATCGTTGTTCCTTCGCTCCAGTTCAGTCAGGTATGCGGGTGAAAACTTTACCGTTTTGTTGATATTCTGGGGCGTTTGCGAGTAGTCGTTCCAGGCCGACCAGCCTTCATTGAACATCTTGGCAAACAGGAATCCATTCGTTACGTAATTTGGAACGGTGGTTGGGCTTTTGATGGAATGATTGACCGAATAGGTAACACTGGTACGATCTTTCGTTGGACTTTTGGTAGTGATCAGCACCACCCCAAACGCACCCCTTGCTCCGTAAATAGCGGCAGAAGCGGCATCTTTCAGGACCGAAACCGTGGCCACATCGTTCGGGTTCAGGCGACTTGGATCCCCTTCTACCCCGTCAATCAGAACCAATGCACTACCGCCCTGCCCAATGGAGGTTGTCCCGCGGATGTTGTAGGTCGGCGATTGAATGGGCTTCCCATCGCCCATCACTAAATTGAGGTTGGGAATTGTTCCTTGCAAGCCCTGGCTCAGGTTAGGTAACGAACGATTATCAAGCACTTCGCTCGTTACCTGATCAACGGCGCCAGTCAGGTTAACCTTCTTTTGGGTGCCATACCCAACAACTACAACCTCTTCCAGCGACTTGGAATCAACCTTGAGCGTTACGCTGATAAGGCTTTGATTCCCTACCACAATTTCCTGAGGCAGATAGCCAACAAAGGAGAAAATCAGGGTTGTTGATCCATTGGGTACGTTAATCCGGTACTGCCCTTTGGCATCGGTTGTTGTACCGCGCTGGGTGCCTTTGATCACCACGCTTACGCCGGGCAAAACTTCGCCTTTTTCATCACTGATTGTTCCGCTCACCGTCTGATCGGCGCTAGCCACCGCTGGAAGTGAGATCGTTGTAATCGACGGCAAGGAAAATGAGGAGTTTTCGGTCGATTTTTTACGCAACAAGATCCGCGTACCAACTACTTCATACGAAATCCGAAGGGGAGTCAGTAATTCATCCAGCACTTTCGATAACTTCCCGTTCAATACGTTCACCGACATTTTCTGGTCGGCCCGAATGCTGTTCGTACTATACACAAACTTAACATCCGTCTGCTTTTCGAGCCGGTTCAGAATTTTCCAAACTTCGGTCGATTCCATTTTCAGGCTTACTTCTTTATTCAGTATTTCCTGAGCGTGCGTGTCTCGGGCAAACGACAAACTGTAGGCAAGACCGAAGAGTAGTAATTGTACAACCGTTGTCGTCATGGCCTTAAAGAGAACCTTTTTTAGGTGTATACTTCTCGTCATACTAGTAAGGGGTTCATAAAGATTTGAGTAAATAAGAGAGTGCTTACGAGCCCAAAGTGGGCCTGAATTCGATTGCTGATGGGGGTATATTCCTGCCGATTTTTTGCATCGCAAAACTAGACCAGCCCATGTTACTGATGTGTTAATTATGCGTCTATGATGTTATGTAAGGGTTAACTCTTTAGTCAGAACAGCCCTCACCATTAATAAAAAGCGTAGTTCCCCGGCGCTCGTACGTAGCGTTCAGCGATTTGCAAACCAGGTCGAGTTGCAGGTAAAGCGGCAGGTCGTTCAGGTCACCATTGAATGCACAGTGATTGAGGGCCTGATTTTCGACAACGAACTCTATTCCGTAGGCTTTTCGGAGCGTAGCCAGCACCTGCGCTAAGGGCGCCCGATCAAATACGAAGCTTGTTCTGGTATCGGGAGGCTGAATAATACGGGGAGTTTCGACAAGACCTGGCGTCAGTTTCTGAGAGGTTTTATCGAACGTAATTTTCTGATTGGGTATTAAAATAACTCCGTTTCGGTTAACCGACGATTTTTCGGAAGCTTCGTAAACGGACACCCGGCCACGAGTTACATGCACTTCAATGGCGCTGTCTTCGTCATACGATTTCACCATAAAGCTGGTCCCCAGCACCTGTGTTACCAGATTGCCCGTATGAACAATAAAGGGATGGGCCGAGTCTTTTTTTACATCAAAAAAGCCCTCTCCCTGCAAATACACCTCCCGTTTTTTGTCGCCGAACCGTTCAGGGTAACTTAGGGTACTCCTCGCGCTTAACACAACCGTACTCCCGTCTTTCAGGGTAATTGTCTGCTCCTTTACGGACGTATTTCTGATGTTAACAGTCCCCGGCAACTCCTGCTTTTTTTGAGTCATTGCCAGGAATCGCTTATTTTCTTTTGGCAACTTCCATAGGGAAATACCAGCGACTAGTAGAAGCAGAACTGATGCAGCAACAGCACTTGGCCTGAACCAGGCATGGCGAACCAGAAACGGCTGCTGACGAATTGTGTTACTATAGATACGTTCCCAGAGTCGCTTATGAATTACCTGCTTATCGGTCTCACTCAGGCTCATTCGGTTCTGCTCCAGCATCAACTCCGCCCATTCGTGCATTAGCTTTTCTTCTTCCGGACTGCTCTCGCCCGCAAGGTATTTCTCTACTAATTTATCGAAATCGTATTGGCTCATTCGGCTATGCGTTTGCTTCGAATCAGTTATCTGACTGATACCCTTTCAACTGCTCCTGTAATACTTTGAGGGATTTTGTAATATGATACTCAACGGCTTTTTCGGACAGGCTGAGCTGGCGGGCAATATCTTTCACCGGTTTATGCTCAAACCGACTCAGTTTAAATACCTCGCAGGTTTTTTCGGGGAGCTTTTTCATGACCTCCTCAACTGCTTTCGATAAGTCTGAAAAGTTTACCGTTTCGTCGGTCGATTCTGATTGCCGCAATTCGTGAAGGATCAGGTATTCCTGGTACCTGCGCTGGGTAATTTTTGATTTTATATAATTGCTTACCAGATACTTAACCGAAACAACCAGGTAGGAACTTAGATGCTGAATACTGGCTTGATGGCGTTTATTCCAAAGACTTTCAAAGAGGTCATGCACTAATTCTTCGGCGTCTTCCCGGCTGCCGGTTTCGTGATAAGCCACGCAGAACAACTTATACCAATAGCGATTATATATTTCCTCAAAGGCTTTCTGATTGCCCTCCCTGAGAAAACACACTAATTCTGCATCGGTTATTCGTACATTCATTGAACGGGTAGATGAATTTTATGTATAGTCAATTTACCCTAATAAATCCCTAAATAGTTTTTAAAAATATATGATAAGTACAATATTAAGCCTATAAATATGACTGTTCTTATTTACTGATAGAGATTACATATTAACATGTAACTATTTTCCTTCATTACTTAAAAGACAAGAGATTCTATCTGCGCCAATCTTGATGCAGATAACCGGATGAAGGGCATTGCCTGGAGCTGGATCAGCGTTTATTCGCGCTGACAAAGGCAATGGAAATAGGTTATATGGCTAATAACTCTTTTAGACGCTGGAGTATCTGCTTATGAAAAACCTCTGACTTAGCTTTCTGCTGGCTATATGTATCAATCAGAGCGGTATAACGATTAATTAATCTGGACTTCGCGGGTTCAATAAACAGTACGTCTTCTGCCCGTTGACGTAACCATTCAAATCGATTAATTTGTTGTAGTTGATTGGCCAGTTTAACCTCACAGCAATCGATACATCTTAGATTCCATTGAATCAATTCCTGCGTCAATTGAGAAGAGAAAGGACTAGGTTCCCGTAAAAGCTCTTCCCATTCCCGCTCTAATTCCTGAATAGGCGCGGAGAATGACTCTCCATCTACAATGTCAAGAGGCAACTCAAGAACCCCGTTTTCATCAACTAAATGGGCGCTCAGGATAATATCACCCTGTGCTTTAACCAGATTTAAAAAGTCTAAGCCGACTTCCAGCTTATCGGGCCGAAATGAAAAGGTAACCACTTCCTCTTCCTGTAAGGCAGTTAGTAAAAGCACCATAGCCTGGTTGTGGTAGTATCGGTTTGGATGATCCATTCAAATGGATCATCCAAACCAGTATCGCTTCTTATTTCACAAGTTCCTTCTGGTACAACCCGACCAGCGTATCAACAGCGTAATCAATTTCCTCCGCTGTATTATATTTTCCGAATGAAAATCGGACATAGCCTCGCTCCGAATCCAGTCCCGGCAGTGCAGCCAACACGTGCGATCCCACGCTGGAACCACTCGAACAAGCCGAGCCTCCCGAAGCCGAAATACGGGCAATATCTAAACTAAACAAAAGCATGTCGCTCATATCTGATGCGGGCAAACTCACGTTCAGTACCGTGTATAAGCTATTCTCTATATCCGCCGAATCGCCGTTGAACTGGACATCCGGCATTTTTGCCCGTAACTGGTCGATCATCCGGCGTTTCAAACCCGTAATGTGCTGCTGGTGCGCATCCATATCATGGTAAGCAATTTCCAGGGCTTTCGCCAGTCCAACAATGCCGTATACATTTTCTGTGCCACCCCGCATGTTGCGCTCCTGCGCTCCTCCATACACAAACGGGTGGATTTTCACCCGATCGGCATTAACGTATAGAAAACCAACCCCTTTGGGTCCATGAAATTTATGGCCTGCTCCCACAATAAAATCGACGGGTAGCTGCTGTAGGTCGTGGCGAAAATGGCCCATCGTCTGCACGGTATCGGAATGAAAGATAGCATCGTAAGCCCGACACAACTCCCCTACCCGATTCAAATTCAACAGGTTGGCAATTTCATTATTGCCATGCATGAGCGACACCAGCGAGCGGGGGCTCATGCGTAGTAATTCTTCCAGGTGAGCCAGATCAATATGGCCTTTTTCATCAATATCGACAAGGCTGAGTTGAATGGTTCCCTGTTCGGCCAAATGCTGGAGTGTATGCAACACCGCATGGTGCTCCAGGGGTGAGGTAATAGCGTGGGTTAGCCCGTAAGTTTCAATGCTACTCCGAATGGCCGTGTTATCAGCTTCGGTCCCGCCCGATGTAAAGAAAATTTCGGCAGGTGATGTATTTAGTAGTGACGCTACCGTTTTACGTGCTTTTTCGATGGCGGTGCGTACTGCCCGGCCATGGCTATGAATAGAGGATGGATTGCCAAAATGCTCGGTCATTAGGGGCAACATAGCCTCTAACACGTTGGGGTCGAGCCGGGTGGTTGCAGCGTTATCCAGGTAAATAGCAGTGGTGGGTGTCATTGTCGATGAGGTTTGTCTACCTTGCAAAGGTACGGTGATTCGGTTTACTGATGAAACACTAAGCAAAACTGTGTCGTTCTAGTCGTATCACTAGTCGATTATAAAATGAATTTTACGCAGGCTGCCGGGCTTATTTACGGAGAACTCTCGACCTGGATTCGTACTGCCATCCGCTACACACCCAAATTAGCGGTAGCGCTGTTGCTACTTGTTTTCTTTACGTTCCTATCGCGCTGGATGAGCCGATGGGTTGTGCAGGGGCTGGATCGGGTTAGCAATAACGTCTCCCTAATTAACCTGACCGGGGCAGTCATGCGGGTCGTAGTTCTGTCTATTGGGCTATTTGTTGCGCTGGGCGTATTAGGTTTAGACAAAACGGTAACGTCCTTACTGGCTGGAGCAGGGGTTATTGCGCTAGCCGTTGGATTCGCTTTTCAGGATTTAACGACCAATTTTATTTCGGGCGCAATGATCGCGCTGGCCCGCCCCATTCAGGTTGGCGATACAGTCGAAACAAACGGTTATACGGGAAAAGTGTTGGATATTAAACTGCGCTCCATTGTGATGGATAATGGCCAGGGACAAACCGTTGAGATTCCAAGCAAAGATGTTTTCCAGAAACCCATCACCAATTTCTCCCGAATTGGTCAGCGACGCATTGAATTGGCTGCGGGTATCTCGTATCTCGACGATATGGCAACAGCCCAGCGACTGGCCAAAGCAGCGGTTAACGCGCTACCGTTTGTATTGCCAACCTTTCCGGTTGAGTTACACTACCGCAACTTTGCCGATGCCAATATTCAGTTTGTACTCTGGTTCTGGATTAACCCAACCACCACCAATTCGCAAATGGCGCTGAGCGAAGCCATGATTACGGTGAAAAAGGTATTTGATGAGAACCAGATTCTGATTGTATTTGCCGGACAGACATTTGATTTGAAACAGAAACTGGCCACGAACCAAACTACTACAACTGATAGCAAGTAAGTTTTATTAACCACAGAGGCACAGAGAACACAGAGTTTTTATTGCGATGATTAAAACTCTGTGTTCTCTGTGCCTCTGTGGTTAAATCTTTTTAGCAATTAAAAGACCTCGCCCAAGTTTAGGAACAGCCCCTGAGAACCGCCAATGCCAAAACCATAGTCGACGGCCAGATTCAGATTTGAATGTTTATTGATCTTAATACGCAAACCAACCCCACCACCCGGTAGTAGTTTCCCAAATTGTTTCGTGTTGGGGTAATCGCTATAGGTTTGCATATTGGCAAAAATGACCCCACCAAGTAAGCCGTTATTAAGTAATACGGTACGGTATTCTGTTTCGAGGTAGATTAAATTTCTACCCCGGAATCGGCCCTGCGCATAGCCACGGCCCAGGTTAGAGTGTGTATCCCAACCCGTGCTGGGCAGATCTAAGTACGGTGCCTGGCCACCAAAACTTAACCAGTTCACATTCCAGAATGTCAGAATATGCCGTCCATCGGTCGATAAAGGCACATACTTCCTGAAATCAGCCAGCACCGACTGCCAGTTTTGGTCGCTGCCCAACCAGCGCATGTTAGGCCGAAACACAACACTTCCAAAAAAGCCATTCTGGGGATTGTTGGGATTCCGCCGATTGGTATATTGCAAACTGAAGGTCAGCCCCGAAGAGACAGTCTGATCCGTTGATCCGTATTGCTGGAAATCATTGTTCAATTGGGGCGTCTTATTCTCCTCCCGAATAGTCCAATGGTAATCGAGTGAATACCCGATACCAACTGAAAAGTTAGGTGCAACCTGCCGTAAAACAGACTGATATAACCGAAAATAGGAGTACTTCAACTGGTCGTCGACGTCTGCCCGTGAGTAATCGCCCAGACCAAAATTATCCGCAGAGTAGTCATAGTACCGGCAGTCAGTCAAAATATTGTACCGGTTCCCTTTTGTCCAAAGGTTAGCTTCAATGGGTATAATGACTTGTTGATATTGAGTGTACTGAGGAGTAAAATAAATTACCGAGACATTCTGTTTAGGGTCGGCGCTGGTAAAAGATAGATTAGCATTTAACCCTACCGCAAAGCCTGTTTGCAAGGCATAAGCCAACTCAGGAAAAACAGAGGGATGAAACCCGGGCTGCTGACCTTCGGCGGTACGATGACCCTTTCTGTTTATAAACCGATAATACACATCCCAGACATCGGCCGACGTATCGGTGCGAGAGACAACAGGTTGACTTTCCTTAGCTAATTGGCTTGAGTCTGTCTGAGCCCAGACTTCCTGATGCAAAGTCAACAAAAGCAAAATACCGGCTATCAGTGAGAGGTACCTTGCACCAAAACTTAACAGGCCGTTAGTCGGCTTATACATAATAAACCCAGAAAAGGTTAGTTCCAAATTAAACTCTGTTGCCTAACCCCTTCATCTACTATTCCGTTCATTTTTCGATTACCGAGCTAAAACAACCAGGTTCCTATTGTGTGACTGTTGCCAGTACTTGCTTCAGTTTATCAAAACTCCCGGCTCCCTGAAGGTTAGCAGCCACTTTGCCCGTTTTATCAATAACAACAAACGTAGGAGTAGTTGTTATATGGTATTTATTATGAAATCCGTATGCATTGAAAATAGGGGTGAAAGGAAGCTTTTTCAGTGCAGTCTCGTCCGCTTCTTTAGGCTGCTCGCTATTTAAAACTCCCAATACAACCGGCGCTGTTCCGGCCAGATAAGGACGCAAGGCATTCGCCAAGTCAGCACTCTGTTTATCATCCCAAAGTGATTTATCCAGGCTAATCCAGAAACTTAGGATAACTACTTTCCCCAAAAGTTCGGCAGACTTGTATGTTTTCCCGTCTGAACCTGCGAGTACAAATGGAGCAATCTGTTGTCCTGCTTTGGGTTGTTTAGCGGGATCACGGTCGCGAAAACGGTGTGTTTCGTGCTCTTCAGGCGTAGCTGGCCGCATCGTATAGAAGGCAGGTAGGCCATACTCATTGTATTCAGGTACCAGATGATACGCGAATGGGTCCGCTTTTGTTAGTTGGCTGTAGTCTTCCATTGTAATCCGCTTCCCGGTTGCCTGATTGGTGATGGGTGTAGTATCATCGGTTTGTCGGTTCGTTCGAACAACTGTTTTTTGAATGGCTACCTGTTTTTGGATGCTCACCTGCGCCTGACAAATTGTGCCAGTAGTTATCAGAAAGGTAGTTAGAAATAATTGTTTATAGGCTATCATAATTGGTAGTCAACACGGTCTGCACAGTACTCCAAATGCCATAACCGTGCCATCTTTTTTAAATGGTAATCTACCCACTAAATCAAGGATATAGCTATCAGTACCTGGACGCCTTGCAACCATCTTTCTATCAAAAGAATCAGTAATTCAGGCAACGCCGAGTTAACAATATAGACTGTTTTTGTTATTCTCTGGGGTCACCTTAATGCGTGTTCAATCAAGTAGTTGATCAATCTGTTATTTCTGTTGTTAAATTAACATTAAAGCATATGTAGAAGCAGCCCATATCGTTCTAGTGGAAATATTATTAACCAAACACACCTATGAAAACCCTGATTAGTAGTATCATACTGATTCTGGCAACTTATGCCAGCTTTGGTCAGACAGGGCGTACCACGCCAATGAATCGTAGTTATCCTGTTATTATTCCCCACCCATCGACTCCATACGTGCAACCGATCATTTATCAATTACATGACGGCATTGCCCGACTAACCGATGGATCTCAATTACAGGGGCGATTCATGTACAACAAGAATAGTTCATTCACTTTTTATCAGGATGGGCACTCACCGGGTAAGTCTATCGCCAACTATAAATTCGAATACCTAAAGCTGGCCGGTGCCGATACCGCAGCAACACCCCGTACCGATTCAACCGTTTTTCTACGGGTAAAAAATAATTTGTTCCGTCGACTAACGGTCGGCAAAGTTGGGCTTTACGATAAAACGTATTCTATAAACGAGGATAAGGGTAAAATCGGCGATATCTTATTTACGTGGGATAACGATGGCAGCCTTAGGCGATTACACAATCTAGAGCAGGCGAACCAGTGGTTTTATCAAATCTGCCAGCAGAATAATTGGCCAAACTCAGATGTTTTTTTGAGCAAAACCGAAATTATTAAACGTCTGGCGCAGCTTGACCCAATTCCATAAAGATCAAAAAGCCGTTCCCCAGTACTGGAGAGCGGCTTTTTGATCTTTATGGAATTCTTGATTATTCCTTTTTATACTGCTGAATGATCTTGTACAGCGCTTTCTGTTTTTCCAGTTCAGGAAAGAACTCGAACAACTGAACGTGCGCATCATAGTCAAGTGACAAGGCGGCTTCCAGTTGAATCAATGCTTCGCGGTAATGACCGGCATGAATCAGATAAACCGCTGAGCGATAATACAAATCAGCATCGGTCGGCATATCATTGATGCCTGACTGGATAATATCATTCGCCCGAAGAAAATCACCCTGGTCGAACGGCACTAATGACCAGGTCAGATACACATCGGGGTTTTCGGCATCTACTTCGGCTGCTTTCTCGAACGCTTCCACACTCGACAATACATTGCCAACTTTGTATTCGGTTTCGGCGATGGCAATGTAATATTCACCGTTCTGATCATTCAATTTGACTGCTTTTTGCAGAAACGGCAGGGCTTCATACCACTTGCCCGATTCGCTTAGGCAGACGCCAATGCCATACCAAGCTTCGTCCCACATGGCATCCAGCTTGATAGCCTCACGATACTCTTTAATAGCGTCGGGCAGGCGATCCTGTTTTTCCAGACTCGCCCCAAGGTGGCAATACGTATCGGCGGTAGCCTCTTCGTACTTCAACGTCTCCCGATAACAATGTTCGGCTTTCTCGAACAACCCCAGATTCATATAGGTATTACCCAAATTGAAATGGGCGGACGCGAAGTCATCTTTAATGATAACGGCGTAATCGTAGGCTTCGGCAGCTTCTGAATACCGGGCTAACTTGCTGTAGGCAATACCCATGTTATACCAGGCATTGTACGAATAGGGATCTGTGTCAATCAGTTGCTGATAATAAGACAGACTATTCTCCAACTCGCCCGTTACATCCAAACAGAACGCCAACTCATACAGCGCGTTTTCATTGTTAATATTCAGCGCGATCGACTTTTTGTACTGGGTAATGGCTTCATCGTATTTCCCCCAGTTCTGGTAACTCTGCCCAAGCTGAAACAGGATGTCGTCCTTATCCTCAGCCCGATCGAGCAGTTCTTCCAGCACCTGAATGGATTCTTCATACCGCCCGGCCATGTTCAGCACAGAGCCTTGCATAAACGGTACGTCGAGATCTCCGGGATTAAACAACGAAGCCCGTTCCAGTAACTCCAGCGATTCATCGAACCGTTGAAAATTAGCCAGAATCTGGGCTTTATCGAGCATTAATTCCAGCGCATAGGGAAAGTTTTCCAGACCGGATTCAGCGGCTTTCAGCGCTTTGTCTAAGTCACCCTGGTTAAGATAATGCTCAACCATCTGTTCATAGACATCCAGGTCGAAAAACTGGCTTTGTTGCTGGTCCAGCATCTGCTCAAAACGCCGGATTGATTCTTTAATATCGCCTTCTCGTTCTTCGAACTCTTGCTCCATGTATAAAAAATTTAGAACCGGGGCGCCGTGGTCCGGCATTCCGGTGCGGGTTCGATTTACAGGTTGCGATTTATAAACCACGATAGCATCGTACTTCCTAAATCACGGATAGGGGACGCATCAACGATGCGATTTATCCTTTACCATTGAAATATATATCCAAAAAAACAAAACTGCAACCCCTAACCCGAAAATTTACAAACCTACTAACGTGTACGAAACGCGTCGGTTATTCGCCGTAATGTTTCGCTTAATGGTCGGTACTGAAAATCAAGCGTCTGCTTAATTTTCTGCCCATTGTACTCGTAAAGTGAACTCGCCGACCGAGCTGTTTCGCGGGTGATAAGCGGTGCCCTACCGGTTATCCATGCCCGAACGGCCTCGATAGGCCAGAGCAGCCGCGTTAGCGCAGGGGCTACCCGCCGGGTTGGTGGGCGCTTGTTCAATGCGGCTGCTATCTGTTCTAACAAGGAACGATACGGAATGGTGCCCCCATTGAGAACGAACCGCTGGGCCGTTATATCGGACTGCATTAATTCCACGAGTGCATCTGTTACATCGAGTACATCCACATAATTGACCAGGCCAGCCGGGTAAAACGGTTTTTCGTCGTAAACGTATTTAATGAGTTGTAAGCTGCTTCGGTTCCAGTCGCCCACACCGAGAACGACGGACGGATTGACCATGACCACAGTCAACCCTTCGGACTGCCCGCGCCAGACTTCCAACTCGGCCCAGTATTTGGTTTTGGCATAGAGTGAGTTATTCGGCGAGTCCACCCATTTCTGATCTTCGTCGATCACAACGGGCTCGTTTGCCTTCCCGCCCTTCGCCACTGGTCGACCCAGAGCGGCAACCGAACTGACATAACCTAACTTTCGGATACCCGTATTCAGACAGACATTTACAACGTTGGCCGTTCCTTCTACATTGATCTGTTCCATGCGGTCGCGATCTTTCGGAACAAATGAGACAATTGCAGCGGCATGAATCACATCTATACCTGGTAAGATGGCCGTTTCGAGCGACGGAATATCCAGCACATCACCCTCATGCCAGGTAATCTGATCGGCTACGTCGGTCAGTAATCCATAGCCACTTTGCGGGCGATACAAAGCCGTAACGATGTACCCATCGGCCAGATACCGCCGGGCAATGTGGGACCCAATGAAGCCGGTTGCACCGGTAATGAAAACAGAATTAGGTAGTGATGAGGTCATTCAGGATGCGTTCAAGCGTTTGGAAACCGGGAGCCTGGCGGGTGTGGAGATCGGTGAGCAGTTGAAGGTAATTGGGATCAGTTTCTATAGTTGGCGATTTAGTCTGAACCTTCAACAATTTAACGGTTGCCCCAAACCCATACTCATTCATCTGTAGGCCAATTTGTTCGGCATTCCATAGTAAAAAACTTTCGACAGCTCTATCAATAATTATCAGGTACTGCTGCCGAATTAGGTTCTGCCGAAATATCACTTTATGCTCCTGTTTTACAAGCTCGAATGTTTTAAAAAAACCTTTACATCGAGTATCTAAATCAGGATCATTATCAACCATACCAATTAAACGATAGTCATCAGCTTTAGGCGAGAGCATGGTTCTGGCCACCTCAGGACAGCCGAAACTATGGATACTACGCCCGTGGTCGGGAATAAAGTGCCGAAGGAGTGCCGTATCTGCGTGACATTCAGGCAAAAACTGGATGTTACGATCACGCATTCGGTTCGTAGCGATTAAGATTGTAGAATAAATCAATACTTAAATCCTCGGCCTCCTGTAATTCCTCAGGCGTTAATGCCCTGACACATGTTTGATAGTCTTTATAGTACGTAATGAAGACAGACAAATCGGTCGAATCCAGTTCACGAATCAGTGTTTGCAATAAATATGGACTATGTGTCGATAAGAAAAACTGGTTTGTATCGCTATCTACAATCCGGTGGGCTAATGTTTTTACATAAGGTGGAAATGAGTGTACCTCAGGCTCTTCTAGTACAATCACCGAGTCCTTATTAGATTCGATAGCTGTGATGTAAAACATGAACCGCCGGAAAGTATCGGCAATGGAGAAGAAAGGGTATTGTATTACAAAGGGGCCATTTCTTTTTTGAAGAATAAATTCTTGTTTTTCGTCATAAAGCACAAACTCTAATTGTTGCTCCGTGAACAGTTTAGAGAATTCAGCCCATAATTCTGGATTTCTTCTAATCACAGCATAGAGATTGTTACCATTTGGGGGGCGCAAAAAGCTCTCAAATGAACTTTCAAATTGAGTTAAATTTGCAAAATCATATTTTTTTACAATTCTTAATGCATCATTAAGCTTACTTTCTAGAGCAGATGTATCTACTTTTACGTTCCTATTCACATTACCAACTTCATTCACTCCCCTTCTCGCCTTAGCACGATATAATAATAAGTTTGCTTGATCACTACTTGTTATCTGAATAAATTCTTCTAGTTCAAAAGCACATATTTCAAAATTCACTACTTTACTTATTTCTTCATTAGCATCATTAAATGCCGTAATACCAAATCCTTCGCCTATAACAGCAACCCGCTTATCAGTGACGATGGTGACTGCATTTCTTAAATCTTTATCTAAGAAAAAGTCATTCATTTGCTTATACCTTGCCGCACCTTTTAGGAATTTTCCAGAATCATACCCTGCTCCCAACAACCCTAACCCCTCCAAAATATTCGACTTCCCAACATTTGGCTTACCGATGAAAACGTTGACCCGCTTGCAGTCGAGACGCAGGTCTTTGATCGACTTGAAGTTTTTGATTTCAACCCAGTTAAGGAAATTATTCGTGTTCGGTGCTGTGTTCTCCATAGTGGCCCGGTTCGCTGTTGCTTCGGCGAGTTTGCGTAAACATAACAACGTTCGGGCCTGAATTGCTAATTTTGCCCAAAATTGAAATTGAGTTTGACGTTTATAGTTTGATCCGGGCCGCCGGTGCGGTTTGACGTTAGCTACGCAAGACGGCTAACGCGCCAGATAACTTCAGACGTCAAACATCGAACCTCAAACTGATGTTAGAAAATCCCCAACGCTATACCGTTACGGCGGCCCTGATCTATGCCAACGGCCCGATTCACATCGGCCACATTGCTGGCTGCTACCTGCCCGCCGACATTTACGTACGCTACCTCCGTTCAACGGGCAAAGATGTCGCCTTTATCAGCGGTACCGATGAGCATGGAGTACCTATTACTATTAAAGCCAAAAAAGAAGGCATTACTCCTCAGGAGGTTGTGGATAAATACTACGGCCAGATCAAACAGGCGTTCAGCGACTTTGGTATCTCGTTCGATATTTACTCGCGAACCTCAAATCAAGTTCACCACGAGACCTCACAGGAGTTTTTCACAAAACTCTACGAAAAAGGTGATTTTGATGAAGAAGTTACGGAACAGTATTTCGACGAAGTGGCCAATCAGTTTCTGGCCGACCGCTATATTGTGGGAACCTGTCCGGTTTGCGGAAACCCCAATGCCTATGGCGACCAATGCGAACGCTGCGGTACGGCCCTCAGCCCTACCGAACTGATTGAGCCTCATTCCATGCTGTCGGGCTCCAAGCCCGTAATGCGCTCGACCAAAAACTGGTTTCTGCCTTTAGACCGCATGCAGCCAAAAATTGAAGAATACGTTAACAGCCATACCGAATGGAAAACGAACGTATTTGGTCAGTGTCAGTCGTGGCTGAAGGAAGGTCTGCGTCCCCGCGCCATGACCCGCGACCTCGACTGGGGCATCAAAGTTCCCCTGCCTGATGCCGATGGCAAGGTGCTGTATGTTTGGTTCGATGCGCCTATCGGCTACATTTCTATGACCAAAGAGTGGGCCGCTGAACAAGGCCGTGATTGGGAACTGTACTGGCGAGACGAGCATACGAAACTGGTGCACTTTATTGGCAAAGACAATATCGTTTTCCACTGTATCATCTTCCCCGCCATGCTAATGGCGGAAGGCAGCTATATTCTGGCTGACAATGTGCCAGCCAACGAGTTTATGAACCTCGAAGGTGATAAGATTAGTACGTCGCGCAACTGGGCGGTCTGGCTGCACGAATATCTGGAAGAACTTCCCGGCAAACAGGACGTACTGCGCTATGTGCTGGCGGCTAATGCGCCCGAAACCAAAGACAGCGAGTTCACTTGGAAAGACTTCCAGACCCGTAACAACGCCGAATTGGTGGGCATCTTCGGCAATTTTGTAAACCGGGCAGTAGTCCTTACACAGAAATTCTGCGATGGCAAAGTGCCTGTCCGTGGTGAATTAACGGACTATGATAAACAGGTTATAGATGAGCTAGCGCAGTTTCCGGACCGAATCGGGCAATCGATTGGGAATTATAAATTCCGGGAGGCATTGGGTTTTCTGATGGATCTGGCACGACTTGGCAATAAATACCTGGCCGAAACCGAGCCCTGGAAAGTGGTCAAAACCGACCCGCTGCGAGCCAATACGATCCTGAATATCGCGCTTCAAATCTCGGCGAACCTGAGCATTGTTTGTGAACCATTCCTGCCGTTCACGTCAGAGAAACTTCGCAGCCAATTGGGCATCACCGAGCATTTCAACTGGACGAACGCAGGCCGAGCTGACCTTCTGGTTGAGGGAACCCTCTTAGGCAAAGGCGAATTACTGTTCGCGAAAATAGAAGACGACGAAATAAATACACAGATTCAGAAATTGCTGAATGCGAAACGAATGAATGAACTAGAAACTAAAACAGTACCCGAACTACGGCCTGAGATTACGTACGACGACTTTGCCAAATTAGATATCCGTATCGGCACTATCACCGAAGCCGAACGCGTTCCTAAAAGCGATAAGTTACTCAAACTAAAAGTTGATGATGGATTGGGCGGCCGTCAAATTCTAAGCGGCATTGCCAAGCACTTCGCTCCCGAAGAAATCATTGGTAAGCAGGTAACATTCCTGGCCAATCTGGCACCCCGAAAAATGATGGGCTTTGAGTCGCAGGGGATGATCCTGATGGCCGAAGACCGCGATGGAAAACTCGCTCTCATCGCGCCTAGCGACGGAGTCTGGAATGGCGGAACGGTGAGCTAAGCCATTCAAAAACAGTAAGCTAAAAAGCCGGGAGCCTTAGTTCCCGGCTTTTTGCATTGAACCCGCCTGGCTGTTTCATTTGTTACTAACAAATAAGTACTTTTGAAAAAAACCGTCCTCGTCATGGAAACACAGCAAAAAGAAAAAATAACACCCGAAAAGGCGCTCGCCTGGCTAATTAGAAGTCAGGAACGGAAGAGAGAGCTACAGGAACAGTTTCAAAAAGACTGCGACTCGGGGCGAATTCAGGAATTATTGAAAGATGCAAAACCCGCCTATTGAAGGATACAGGCCTTATTTTATTAACGGAGCGTATGTATTCACTACAGATGATAAACGAATTTATTCCGTTACGTTCGAAGAGCAACCTTTCTTTGAGGACAGCGAATTTGTGCTCGCCGATCGTACCTATGAAGTTTTCCTAACCCTGCAAAAAGCACCACCCGCCTATTCAACCGATCCCCGAATTGGCGCTACATTAACAGGTATTATTCAAAATTTCATTGAGAAAGACCCACTACGCATTGTATTCTTCACCTGCGACACTGCCGATGGCAGACATCATGCCCGTTTCAAACGCTTTAACGACTGGTTTCGGGAGAATAACAATCGGCGGTATCTCAAACTAGAAGACAGCATTGACTATCCGGCCATTAACAAGCTGTTCCTTATCGCGTTAATCATGCGAAACGATCACCCTTATGGCGGAGACGTGCTCTCATCCTTCGTCAAACTCAATGCTTATCTCCGCTCCCGTAAATAACTTACCCCTTTATCGCATGGTCAACGTTCACGTCCTGTCCTGACCAGATTTTTTTCGATGTCCAGTCTGTAGCAGGTGCCGACCAGAAGGGATCTGACACAGCTAAGCCCAACGGCAAAAACGCCACTGAACACAGGTATAAACTTCCCGTCGAAATATAGGCTTCGCCAATAGAAGGCTGATGACCGCACAACCCGATTTGCAGCCAGCCTTTTATATCGAACGTACCCGGTGCGTCCATCGTTCGATGCATCACGGCAGTTAGTGCCGAGCGGACTTGGCCGGGCAACAGCTCTGGCGGTAGGTTTCCCTGCAAAGCAATCTGTGACAATAATTGAAACGCTCCACATCGGTAAGCTAAGGAGCGTCCGAAAGCAGCAAACGAACCATCGGGATTAATCAATCGCTCCTGAATCATCGCATAACGTTGGGCGCGAGTTAGCAAGGATTCGTACAAACTTTTCTCCGCTTTTCCAGCGTCAACCAGCGTTTTAACCACATCCAGCAACATGGGCTGAATGACATAGCTATTGTAATAGTCCCAATGAAAATCAGGGCCATCGCCATAGGCACCATCGCCTTTATACCAGGCCTGGTGTTGCCGAATGGCATAATCCATCCGGACTTCATCGCCAGAACCCGTATATTTCAGCAAGGCAGCTTCGACCATCGCCGTAAACAACAGCCAATTGCTATAACCCGGCTTAATAACCCGACTCGCCTGTAAGGCTTTCACTACATTAGCCTGTTCCTCTGCACTTAACGAATGCCAAAGTTTGGGCGAGCGAACTAAGCCATGCGCCAGAAATGCAGAATCGACCAATGGTTGCCCCCCTTTCGTAAAATTCAGAAAATCGACTGACTGCGGATTCGTACCATTCGCAATGGCCTTTTTGGCCAGCGCCAGATATGTTTGCCGTGAACGACCTTCTGGCGAATCATCTGCCCCTAACTCAAGCCAGGGAGCCAGGCCAGCTAAGGTACGTCCCAAGGCTTCGAGATGTGAAACGTCTATTCGGCTTGCCTGCTGACCAGGTGCCGCTTCTACGGGCATAGTCGCTTTCAGTCGATTCTGTGCTAGAGCCGATAAAACCGGGTCAGCAATTTTCAATACTGTTTGGAGCCAGTAAGCGCGGTCATCGATAGGGGCTTTGGTATCTTCCGAAACACCTGAAGCAGACCCCAAACTCGCAATCGGGTTAATGCCTACACTAACTGGCAGCGCGGCAGCTAACCGGGCAAATGTGCGTCGTTTCATATAGTTATTGTCATTCGCCGTCAGTCATTGTTATTCTGTAGTCAATCATTGTCCTAATTCCGATACCGTTTTACCAATCAGTGACTATGCACTACAAATAACAATTCATGACCACACATGACAAATAATGACGATTAAACAACAGGCTTCCATCCTTTTTCGTACTCACGTCCCCACAGCTTCATGGCTTCTTTGTCATGGAGAATATGGCCGTTCGATGGATCTGTATGAACGATACTTCCGGTGCGTTGGGAAATATTCGCCAAATGACACAGCAATACTGATCTGTGTCCCTGTGCAATATCGGCGTTGGGTTTTGACTTACCCCGGACACTTTCCAGGAAATTATCCAGGTGATAGGCATCCAATTGTTCGCCACCCGGACTGACGGCATTCGTAGAGGTACTGGTCGGTGCATCTCCCTTTACATCTTTTATGACTTTGCCCCCTAAATCCAGAATCTGGTAATCTGGCCCACTTTGTGGAGCAGACAGTACTCCTTTATCGCCATAAATGGTAAAGCCACGGCCGCTTTTTTCGGGACCAAATGCCTGACAGCTTAACCCTTCCCAGGTAATGGTCGCCTTGTCACCGAATTCAAAGGTAGCGATCTGCGTATCAGGCGTCTGCCAGTCGTCGCCTTTATAGGCATAGCGACCGCCCGCAGAAGTTACTTTGGTCGGGAAATCCACGCCCATCAGCCAACGGCAGCAGTCAAGTTCATGCGTACCGTTGTTACAGGCTTCGCCCGTTCCCCAATTCCAGAACCAGTGCCAGTTATAGGGAACAACATTATCCTGATACCCTTTTCGCGGAGCTGGGCCCTGCCATAAATCCCAATCGAGGGTGGTAGGAACCGCGATGGATTTGCCGGTTCCAATTGGCTTTCGGTTGTTGTAATACCATGCTCGGGCAAAATAAGGCTTTCCAATCGCTCCGTCCTGAATATCTTTAGCCGCCTGTTGCAGGGTCGGCCAAGATCGGCGCTGGCTACCCATTTGTACAATACGGTTATGTTTTCGGGCGGCTTCCAGCAACCACTCCCCTTCCTGCGGATTATGTCCACACGGTTTTTCGACGTATACGTGTTTCCCCGCCGAACAGGCCAGAATACCTGCTGGAGCGTGCCAGTGATCGGGCGTGGCGATGGCAACAGCATCGAGGTCTTTTCGTTCCAGCAATTTACGTAAGTCTTTTATGACGGTTGGCTTACGGGTTTGTCCCGCCTTTTCAACCGCTTTCAGCCCGTTGGCAATGGCTCCGTCTTCTACATCACAGATATAGCCCACTTCGGCACCGGGCAGTTTTGAAAAAATACCAGCCAGCCAACTCCCCCGCGATTGAACGCCAATCAGGCCAATGACCACTTTTTCGCTGGGCGCATTTCGCCCAAAAATTGGGAAGGGTAAAATCTGGGTTGCCAGTCCGGCAACAGCGGTATTCTGAACAAAGTCTCGGCGATTCATCTCGATGCTTGATTACGTAGATAGCTGTTAAAGCGACAAACGATAGCGTTCTTACTGTTTCCGTTTGCTATGGACTAAATTCGGAAACGTTCGGCCGGAAAATGCTGTTACCGTTTTGAACTCGCCATTTTGCTTTCCGTGAACGAAGAACAGAAAAGCGGTCGGATTTTTGACCTCGCCATTCTCCGCCGACTATATGCGTTTGTAAAACCTTATCAAACTCGTTTTTATCTTTTGATAGGGATTATTATGCTGGCAGCCTGCCTGGCACCACTAACACCTTTACTCATTCGCTATACGATCGATAACGTGATTGCGATGGGCGACTACCAGAAGTTGACCCAAATGCTGGTCATTATGATTGGTGTACTGGTGGTTCAGGCCGTCATTCAATTTTTAAACACCTATTTATCAGGCTGGTTGGGGCAGTATGTGATCCGTGATATTCGGACCCAGTTATACCGCAAAATTCTACATCTGCGCCTAAAATTCTTCGATAACACCCCTATCGGTCGACTAGTTACGCGGTCCATTTCGGACGTAGAAACGCTGGCCGATGTGTTTAGCGAAGGTATGGCGGCTATTGCGGGTGATATTTTGCAACTGGTCCTGATTATTGGGGTGATGGTCTACACCGACTGGCGGTTGGCGGCTATCAGTCTGTCGACCATTCCGTTGATGTTATTCAGCACCTATGTGTTCAAGGAGAAAATCAAAAAATCCTTCAATGAGGTGCGGACTGCGGTTGCCAACCTGAACTCGTTTGTGCAGGAGCATATTACGGGCATGAACATTGTCCAGATTTTTGGTAGTGAGAAAATCGAAGCCGAAAAGTTTCGGGTTATCAACGACGAACACCGGGCTGCTAACATTCGCTCCATCTGGTACTACTCCGTTTATTATCCCGTTGCCGATATAATATCGGCAGTAGCGGTTGGCTTGGTCGTCTGGTATGGAGCAACGCAGATTATTCACTCCGATGTTACGTTCGGGACGGTTACAGCATTCGTGATGTTTATCAACTTGTTCTTCCGTCCTATTCGGATGCTGGCCGATCGGTTTAACACACTCCAGATGGGTATCGTCAGCACCGACCGCATTCTGAAACTTTTAGATAGCGACGAATTTACCGTTGATAACGGTTCCTTTACGCCTACGGCTATTCAGGGAAAAGTCGAATTTGACCATGTTTGGTTTGCCTATAATAATGAAGACTGGGTACTCCGCGATATTTCGTTCCGGGTCAACGCGGGCGAAACGGTGGCCTTTGTGGGCGCAACAGGCGCGGGTAAATCATCCATTATTAACTTATTGAGCCGCTTTTATGATATTAACAAAGGCGAAATCAAGATCGATGGCGTCGACGTTCATGAATATGAGCTAGGGCATTTACGTCGGAACATTGGCGTTGTGCTACAGGACGTTTTCCTGTTCTCCGATACCATAGAAAACAACATTACCCTGGGCGATAAAACAATCAGCCACGATAAAATTGTGGAAGCCGCAAAATTAGTTGGTGTTCACGACTTCATCGAACGACTTCCAGGCGCTTATCAGTACAACGTCATGGAACGCGGTTCCACCCTCTCGGTTGGACAGCGGCAATTGATTTCGTTTGTTCGGGCTATGGTGCAAGACCCCAAAATCATTGTGCTTGACGAAGCCACTTCATCTGTAGATACCGAAACAGAGGAGATGATTCAGAATGCGATCAGCAAGCTGATGAAAGGCCGTACAGCTATCGTAATCGCTCACCGTCTGTCGACCATTCAGAAAGCCAATAACATCATTGTGGTCGACAAAGGCCGCATTGTTGAGCAGGGCAACCACGAAGAATTGCTACAACAAGAGGGCTTCTACGCTAATTTGTACCGCATGCAGTATAAAGAAGTGGTGTAGTTACTTGCCAAAAAGGGCTTCCTCTTCTTCGGGTCCGGCTCCAGAAGTCCCTTCTGTAAGTACATCGTGACCTGATACATTAGGCTTTGCATTGGTAGGGCCTGGTCCGCTCCCATCGAGCGCATACGCAATTGAATCGGCCAGATCATCAGGTGCAATTTTGGCGGGCTGGGCATCGCTCGACTCAATCTGGTCAGAACTAACTGGCTCGGGATAGGATTCCTGAGACGAGAGACCATCGCGCTGATCAATGACTTCCTCATCAGCATTAGGATCATTTTCCATACCGGTTTGCACGCGGCTGGAGTCACCGCCGGTTAACTCGCTGGGGTTAAGCATGAAGTGTCGCATGGGCGTCGATGAGTTTAGTTCTCATTGATAACCCGTAACACCCGATAGCTGTTTACAAACAGGAATTATTCTTCGATTAATTTCTTCACCAAAATCTTATCAATCCGGCTTTTATCCATATCCACAATCTCGAACTGGTACTTATGCCAAACGAACGTTTCCCCCGCTTTAGGAATGTCTTTCAGGATATGGAGCGCAAAACCACCGAGCGTATCGAAACCCGTTAATTCTCGTCTAGCCTGGGCATTGATATTAATGGAAAAATAAGAGAGAAAATCTTCGAACGGCAATTGAGCATCAATCAGGAAACTGCCATCTTCCCGCTCACGGATTTCGTAATCGGAGTGAACATCGTCATTAATATCGCCAACCAGCACATCCAGGATATCGTTAAGCGTGATCACTCCCAGAACCCCACCGTACTCATCAACGATTACGCCAACATACTGCCGCCGTTCCCGGAAGCGCTCCAATACCTGATAAGCCTTGTTATTTTCGGGGATAAACAACGCATCCCGCTTCATATCAGTCAAGCGCAGAAGCTCCGTATCGAGGTCTTTTCCTAGAAAATCTTTCGAATAAATCAGGCCCACTACCTCATCGACGCTGCCGTTACAAAGTGGGTAAACCGAATGCTTATAGTCTAGAATTTTGGCCTTATTTTCAAACGGCTCATCTTCCAGATCGAGGTACACGATCTCCTGTCGATTGGTCATAAGGGAGGTAATCTTACGGTCGCCAAGCTGAAATACATTCTGAACAATTTCCTGTTCAATTTCCTCAATGGCGCCACCCGAGGTCCCTTCCTGAATCAAACTTTTAATTTCTTCTTCCGTTACGGCACTCTCATTGGGTTTGATATTCAGAATCTTAAGCAACAAATCGCTCGAAACCGTGAGCAGTGCAATAAAAGGTGAGGTTAGTTTCGAAAGAAAAATCATGGGGGCTGCCATTGTTTTGGCAATGCCTTCGGGATTCGACAGACCAATGCGTTTCGGCACTAGTTCGCCAAAGACCAACGAGAGATAGGTCAGCAGAAACAAAACCAGTACAACGGACACCGAGTGCGCATAAGGCCGGAGAATATCTATCTGGGCAACAAAATTCTGAACATCGTCCGTCAGTTTATCGCCCGAAAAAATACCAAGTAAAATACCAATCAGCGTGATACCGATCTGTACTGTTGACAAAAATCGGTTGGGGGAGTTTGACAGGTCGAGCGCTACCTGCGCACGGCGATCACCGTTTTTGGCGGCAGTTTCTAATTTGGACTTACGCGATGAGACTAGAGCAATTTCTGACATCGAGAACACGCCGTTCAGAATGGTCAGGAGTAATATAATGAGGAGTTCCACAAAGGAAGTAGGTTGACTTATTGCAAAAATATAGAAACTGAACTGGTTTGCAACTAAATTGACCGTGTGACAGACCGTCAGTTTCACTACTTTTACGACTTGATCCGCTTATTGTTCTGATGATTGTTTTTATTAACGACCGCCCAATCCGGCTCGTTGGCCCCAAAGCCGCTGCGCAACTTACCAATTCTGGGTCGAATAGTCCGACCTTTACTGATTATGATGAGATTGTCGATGCACGTTTAGAGTCGCTCAAGGAAGATTCCCTGCACGGGCATCTACTAGTCCTGAACACAACTCCAGCCACAGTCAGTAAAGTTCTCAATCTTCTTCAAAAAGCAGATGCCAGTCATTTGCTGTCTATTACGTTGGGCTGCCTTGATAAGGCAGCCTGCGAAGAGGCCATTAAAAAGCCATTTAAAGTCATTAAAGCAGCGGGGGGTATCGTTTATAAGGGAGACAAAATACTGCTGATGTTCCGTCGGGGTGTTTGGGATCTTCCCAAAGGGAAGTTAGACGCTGGCGAATCATCGAAACAGGGGGCTGCCCGCGAAGTAGAAGAAGAAACTGGAGTTCGGGTAGCCGTTAGTGAACGGATCTGCACCACCTGGCATACCTATAAACTTAACGGCAACCGTATCCTGAAACGAACTAAGTGGTACAGAATGAGCGTTTTAGATGATAGCCATATGACACCTCAGGCCGATGAGGACATTGAGAAACTGGCCTGGCTCAACCCCAAAGAAACGAAATTGGCCCTCACGAACTCCTTTAGCTCCATTCGATTTGTTATTGATGAAGCCGGAAAGGGTTCTAACGTATAGGTAAGAGAGCAAATTGGTTTCCTGAAAATGTCCAACAGCAGGTCAGCTATAGTATAGATTTAACGCCAGTTCGGGAAACGGGCGACTGAGTCCTATCTGCCACTTCGCTTGTATTAGTGTAATCTTTGCGTCGGGACGAACCTTACCCATGCACACTTTACGCCAAAAACAGCCCATTTACCAGGCACAATCACGAATCAGACGCCCGTCTTATTCATCAGGGTAATCTGCTTTTCGTCAATTCAAGCTCCATACTTTAGGAGCTTCTGGGCTTACACAGCAACACATTTCGCATTATCGAATTCAGTCTGCCTTCTGGGGGTGGAGGCTTCATGGCCAAGAATAATCTGCATTGATTATCTAGCAAAAAAGTTTTCTGGTAGCCGTAGGTTTTTTTTCAACTGGTCGTCTAATGACCCGAAGACCAATCATCCGTCCAACAGGAAAACTAAAAAAAATGCAGAAACTAATATTTCCAATGTTGCTATTAAGCGTGCTGGCCTGTAGCAAGAGCGATGACACCTCCAGCACAACCACACCTATTACTACAGGTAGTGTGGATATTACCAGCGTGGTGAAGGCCAAGTTTGCAAGCGGGGTTACAATTACCACCAGTGGTGATAACCTGATATTAAAAAGCGATGGTCGCCCAAATCATAAAACGCCTTACTGGGGTGTGGGCAATGCCTTATATGAACCATTTCCGTCAGGTCATGCGGCCAACCCCAATACGATGGTTGCTCAAAACTATACCATGACCATTCCAGCCAAACCTGCTGGGGCAAGCACCCATGAGGAAACATCGCTTGGGGCTATTGGACTGGCAATCACGGGTGCCCCTATTTTCAATAATAACGAAGGGGGTAATGTCGCCTTAAACGCGGGGACCATCACCTCGTTTGATGGAGCTGGTGCTCACCCAGCGCAAGCAGGCGATTATCATTATCACGTTACGGGTACGTATACAACGACCGATGATGCCAAACTAGTAGGATTTTTACGAGATGGTTTCCCTTTATACGGTCGCAAGGATAAAGATGGCACCTACCCGAGCAACCTTGATGCTTATAATGGCCATACCGCTGCTACTACTGAGTTTCCAGACGGAATTTACCATTACCATACTCGAAATGAGAACTATCTAAATACGGGCTATTACATCCTTAAATCGGGTAGCTATTATGGTACAAAGGGAACATTCACTCAATAGAATCTTTCTGTTGGCAACTGCTTATTGCTGCTTTGTGGTGGCAATAAGCAGTTGTGTCAATGAATCAACAGCAACGACCAAACTAATACAGGCGAAGGATTACACCATTGACACAACGGGCATTCCAAAGGATACTGTGTTAGGGAGTGACCAAAGATTGGCGGTGCTTAACGGCATTTATCTGTTGAACAACAAAAAATATTCGGGTATTCTAAAAGAGCTTTACCCGAACGGCACCGTAAAAACCTATGCCTCCGTATATCAGGGAAGGTTACATGGCCGGTATAAAAGTTTCTATGAAAATGGGCATCCATATGAAGTGCGGCTTTATAGGAATAACCTGAGCACGGGCCGGCATTATGGCTATTGGCCGGAGCGGGGAATCCTTAAATTTGATTACACCTATTTTGACGAAAAACGAGAAGGTCAACAAAAACGATGGTACAAGAATGGCAAGCCTTATTTATTTACTACCTACACCGATGACCATGAAGATGGGCTTCAACAAGGCTGGCGAGAGAATGGAAAACTGTATCTGAACTATGTAGCCAAAGATGGTCATCGATACGGCCTACAACAAGCTGCACTTTGTTATACACTTCGTAAGCAGAAAATAAAATCCCAATAAACGGACTGTACCTTCCCGCCTTGCAACCCTTATCAATGTCAACTACATACCAACAACGAATTAACTATAGTTTACTAGTTGTATTGATTGTCCTGCTGACCACCTGTGAGCAGCCGCAGGAACGGAAATTACCCTATTATAACACCTCTGACTTCACTCCCCATTTTGACAAAGAAGTATCGGACAATTTTCATCGCATACGGCCTTTTAAGCTTACTGCGCACACGGGGCAGGCATTCACCGAAAAAAACATGGATGGGAAGATATGTGTTGCTAACTTCTTTTTTACGACCTGTCCAGGTATTTGCCCACGCATGACCATCAATATGAAGGTGTTACAGGATACCTTCCTCCTCGATAAAAACATTCAGCTTATTTCTCACTCCGTAACGCCGGACAAAGACAGCGTGGCTCGACTACAAGCGTTTGCTAAATCAAAAAAGGTAGATGCTCGTAAATGGCTATTGCTTACTGGCAGTAAAGAAGAAATATATAACCTCGGACGAAAATTCTACTTCGTCGAAGAAGATCTTGGCGAAAAAAGAGACACCGACGTTTTTTTACACACCGAAAATTTTGTGTTAACCGATAAAAAACGGCGCATTCGTGGCATTTACAATGGCCTCAATATATCGTCCGTGCAAAATCTTATTGCCGATATCCGGGCGTTAGAAAAGGAATAGCCCTATTTCATCAACTGTCTTTTCTAGCTAGGAGTATCCAACGCCAACTCGCGAATTGGATGATTCAACCAGGTTGCCAGAACGTCAACTAGTACATTATGATCTTCCCGCTGTGGCAAACCTGAAATAGTAAGGGTACCCATGCAGCCCGTTCCTCGAATCCAAAGCGGGAAGCAACCCCCGTGGGGGGCATAATCACGATCGGGAAGCCCAGCCTTATCCATGAGTGTGGTTTGATTTTTCTTCAACTCCAGCCCAACGGCGTACGAACTCCGGTGATAACGCAGCACCACGTTCCGCTTCCGACGTATCCAATCCACATTATCGGGTGTAGTACCGGGCATGGCAAAGAAAAATAAGGGCTGACCCATAAACTGAATGTCGATGGCTACGGCTTTACCACGGGCTTCTACAGATTCTTTTAGTCGAGTGCCCAATTGCCAGGCCGTATCGTGCGTAAAAGCGTCGAATTGAAGCTGCTGTTCCTGAAGCGCAATCCGCGCCAGATCCTGATCGATTGATGCATCCATATATCCAGTTTATACGGCTTTCGCTTTTTCCAATTGATAGGGTAAAAACTCATCCACCTGCTGGCCATAGCGATGCAGGTCGCGAATAATACTGGAGCTGATAGGCGCTAATTGAGGAGAGGTAATTAAAAAAACCGTTTCAACATCTTCATAAACGTATCGATTCACCTGCGAGATACCATTTTCGTACTCAAAGTCAGTGGTGTTTCGCAGCCCCCGAAGCAGGAACTTTGCGCCAATGTCACGGGCAACATTCGCGGTCAGGTCATCGTAGCTCATAACCCGTACTGCCGAATAATCGGCAAATGCACCCTCAATTAACTGGGTCATTTGTTCCAGTGGGAAATACCGCTCTTTACGTGCATTACGCCCAATCCCAATAACGACTTCGTCAAATAGTCGTAAACCTCTTAATACAATGTCTTCGTGGCCTTTGGTAAATGGGTCAAATGAGCCAGGGAACAGAGCGATACGCTTCATAATTCACGTGAGTTAGTAAATGAGCGAATGGATAAATAAGTGACTAAAATTGCCGGACGGCATTCACTCATTCACTCAGTAAACCTAATCCATATAAGCTCAAATACCGATGAGCTGGTAAGTCCTCAAATTCATTGGCCAATATCAGGCCAGGAGGTGTTTGTCCAAACGACAAATTGGGCAGGAATCGACTCAACTCGGTATAGGCCTCCGCAAATGGTGTGATTTCACCATATAAGGATAAGTTAACGTTGTCAATCATTAACCCCTGTTCATCAATCACATACAGAACATAATAGGCCAAATCCTGGACGTTTTTATACCCAAACCGATTACAATAGCGTAGTTGATGCTCCTTCCGGTATATGATTGATACAAACTCGTCTTCAAAATATAAATAAACGGTATCAGGTGTCAGCGAACGTCGGTCTAAATCGGCAGTGGCTTGTATCAGTGCACTAACCTGATGCACGAATGTCAACGGCTGAAGCGGATACACTTCCGAAAAATAATCGGCAAGTGGGTGTTCCAGATTGAATACCGTTAGAAAACCTTCCGACTCATGCGGGTAGGCCTGGGCAAACTCGTGAGCGGGTAGTTCACTTCCTCTCATCAGCGCCAGATAGCTACCAGCATATTCTTTACGATAGAGTGGCTGTGGAACCAGGGTAAACGATGGCGAATTGACACCAATCCGAATCTCCTGCCAGGGGCCAGCCGATAGCACCGCATGATCGCGGAATACATCAGGAAGGATGCTCGTCAGCGGTCGATCGGTCAATAGGGATGGAAACATGTAGTCCTCCAGATACAAAGCCCGGCCGCGCTTATCCTGAACCAATAATTGAAACCGATCCCGGCCTACTTCAAGGCAAAGCACCGATTTATCGGTTTGCCTCGGGTCGAACGAGTCAGCATGGATGGTTACGGTGGGTGCGAGGGTCACAGCGATTTGCACAACTTCAGCGAACTAACAGGTGAAGGAAAAAATCAATAAACCGTTGAATTTTTTAATAGTCAGGTCAGCAATACCAGGCCTTTCTACTTATTACTGCAAATAGCCACGAAGGCGGAATACATCATCGAGTGAATCGCAATACTGAAATAACGCGTGCACCTCTTTGGGCGGGTAGCGTTTGATTTCCTCGAAGCTCATCAGCCTGACTTCTTCAATAATTTGTCCGTCGAGGCTCATTTCGGGATCTATTCCCAGTCGAACAGAACCACCCGTTGCGCGAACCTCAAAAAACAACTCCATGGCATGAAGGGGTGGTTGGATAAATTCGTTCACGAACAACATATCGCCAATTTCCACCTCCAGGCCCGTTTCTTCCATAAACTCCCGAATTAAAGCGTTGGGCGCTGTCTCATTAAACTGCGGTCCACCACCCGGCGGGCACCAGAACGTATCTGTTGGCCCGATACCCCGGTGCCGAACCATTAATAAACGATCTCCTTCCCGATACAGGCCACATACCCGCAAACGAAGGCGATTTCCATATAGTTTTTGTACTTCTTCGCGGGTCGAATCTACTGCATCAGCAGAGGACAGGCCGGGAAAATCCATTACTTGCGTCATGGCATAATTGGTATTGGGGACGCAAAGGTATGAGATTTTAAGTATTAGTAGTTAGTAGCGAGGAGTGAGAATGCCTGCAATCCTTATTCTCACTCCTCGCTACTAACTACTAATACTACTTAATACGGGCTTCCAGAAATATAACTTTCTAATGAGTCGATCCGGGTTTTTTGGTCTACGATAATCGCTTTTACGACATCGTTGATTGAAATTATCCCAATGAGTTCTCCATTATCCATAACAGGCAGGTGACGGATATGCTTATCTGACATAATTTGCATACACTCCTCCAACCGCTGGTCTGGCCCAATGGTAATCACATTGGCGGTCATAACATCGGCAATGAGCGTATCATCCGAATGCCGATCTTTCAGAATTACTTTCCGGGCATAGTCACGTTCGGAGAAGATTCCCGTCAGTACCCCTTTATCAACAACTAATAAAGCACCGATATTCTTTTCGGCCATTACCCTGAGTGCATCCAGTACGGTTTGGTCCGACGAAACGGAGTAAAGGGCGTTCACCGTTTTGCCCTGAAGGATTTGACGAATTTTCATGTGAGTCAGAAGGATTTAGTTGTCGGTGAAAATAACAAAAAAGGAGAAAGGACGAAAGGGAAAGTGGAGAAAGGATTAAAAATAACTTAAAAACATCTTCCTTTCCTCCTGGAGAAGGGTATCCGTTTACTTTTTCCTTTGCCTGTTTTTTTGTAACTTAGAAGCATGAACGAAACCCAAACAGCTGCTGATTTGCTGGCTAAACGGTTCCCCTTTAAGCCTACTTCTGGTCAAACACAGTTCTTTGAACAAATTGGTGCATTCATCGCTCAGGAAGATGTTGAACACTATCGCGACTGCTTTCTCTTACGTGGCTACGCGGGTACAGGTAAAACCACACTCGTTGGCACGCTCATTAAGGTGTTGCCCCGTTTCGGCTACAAATCGATCCTACTAGCCCCTACGGGTCGGGCAGCTAAGGTTATGACCAATTACGCCAAAAAGTCAGCGCAAACGATTCACCGGAAAATCTATCGACAGGTAGCCGATCCGGGTTCAGGAACGCTGGCGTTTCAACGGCAGAAAAACTATCACGAAGACACCCTCTTCATTGTCGATGAAGCGTCGATGATTTCCGATGAAGCCGATTTTGGTGGCAAAGGCTTATTAACCGACCTGATTGACTTTGTTTTTGAAGGGCCCGGCAACAAGTTGCTGCTCGTTGGCGATACTGCTCAGCTTCCTCCTGTTGGTCGTGAGTTAAGTCCTGCCCTGGATCGGGGGTTTCTGGCCAGTGCGTTCGACATGACCGTATATGAGCAGGAGTTGACCGAAGTGATGCGTCAGGAGGAAGAATCAGGTATTCTTTACAATGCTACGGGTTTACGCATGTTACTTACAAATGATGGCTCACCTACGCCAAAAGCAGTTGGTTTCGATGCCCTCCTGACTGATAACACATCGTCACCATCGGCAGATATGCCTGCCATACGTCTGAATGTTCGCTCCTTTACTGATATTTATAAAATGCCACTGACCAAACTGGAAGATGGCATTCGGTATGCTTACGATAAGTATGGTCGGGAGAATACAGCCATTATTTGCCGCTCGAATAAAACAGCCGTTCAGTACAATCAGTTTGTCCGGCGAATGATTGACCAGTGCGAGGAAGAACTCGATGCGGGCGATATGCTTATGATTGCCCGAAATAATTACACCGTGCTCGATGAAGACTCACCAGCGGGCTTTCTGGCCAACGGAGAGTTTGCCGAGGTGCAGAAAATCCGAAATAAAGAAGAAATGCACGGTTTCCGATTCGCGACCGTTACGCTCCGATTAGTCGATTATGAAGAGCAACCCGATTTCGACGCAAAAATCATGCTCGATACCCTGCATACGCCGGTACCCTCGCTGACATCGGATCAATACAAGGCTTTATACGAGAGCGTTGCAAAGGATTATTTTTACATCAAAAGCAAGAAAGAACGATCGGAAGCGATCCGGCGCGACCCATACCTGAATGCCTTACAGGTAAAGTTTGCCTACGCCCTCACCTGCCACAAAGCGCAGGGTGGCCAGTGGAGTGCAGTCTTTGTCGATCAGGGGTTTCTGCCCGAAGGTCAGGTGAACGATGAATTTGTGCGATGGCTCTATACAGCCCTTACCCGAGCAACGGACGAAGCCTTTCTGATGAATTTCAATCCGCAGTTTTTTAATTAGATTGAACACGGTTTCCCGTATTCAGTTTACAAACTCAGTAGGCTTTCATTAGAACCTACCTACTATAAACAGAATACTTAAAACGTTCACTAATTATGTCCTTCGAATGGATTATGAGTGCCTGTATTGGCGTTGGTCTGGCTGCCTGCTGTGGCTTTCGGGTATTTGTACCCTTACTCATTGCCAGTGCAGCTACCAAACTTGGCTTTATTGACACCATGGCCGGTTTTGAGTGGCTAAGTGGTTGGCCTGCCATCTTAGGACTAACGGTGGCTACCGTATTTGAAATCGGGGCCTATTACATTCCCTGGCTCGATAATGCCCTTGATACCATTGCCACGCCTACCTCTATTATTGCTGGCACTATACTTAGCACCTCGCTTCTTCAAATTGATAATCCAGTATTACACTGGGGCCTGGGCGCAATTCTGGGGGGAAGCTCAGCCGGTATCGTTCAGGCAGGAACAAGTTTACTTCGGCTTGGCTCTACCGCCACTACCGGCGGAGTGGGAAATCCCGTTGTGGCTACAGGCGAGAACGTTGCATCGATTGGGTTATCAATCTTCAGTATTTTTCTACCCTTGCTGGCTGTCGCTGTTATCGTCCTTATCCTTATTTTTATCCTCGGCCGCTTAGTATCCCGCCGAAAAGTATGGTTTACCCGAGCTCCCAAACAAGCGGGCGGATCAATAAGCCAGATACCCCGCAGTAACAATGGCCGCTCCTAAACAGATTCGGTATTTGGTTTACGGTTAAACCAGAAAACCGTAAACCAAATACCGAAAACCAGTTCAGCTATTACAGTTTCTCTACTGTCCGGCGGACAAAGGCTGTTAAGTCAGCACCCGTAAGCATATTTTGCGAAAGCAGTGCCAGGTCATACAGCTGCTTCACCAGCGATTTCTGAGCGTCGGTATCGGCTTCAGCCAAAATCTTAGCAACCAGTGGATGGTTAGCATTGACGACCACATTGTAGGTTGCAGGTAAATTACCATAGAATGACTGTTCGCCTGAAAGAGCCGCCATATCCTTCATCCGGCGCATAAACTCCGGCATGGTGATGGTAACGGGCAATTCGTCGGTTGGCTGGGCTTCCACACTCACATTGAGCATTTTATTGTCAAGCACCTGCTCAAACACCTCTTTCAGTTTTGTCTGATCAGCTTCCGATAATACGCTTTCGTTGTTAAGGCCCTTGTCAATCAGTTTGTCGATTGAATCGGCATCGACACGCTGGAAATGCACTTTCTCGAGCTTCTGCTCCAGTGCATTGATAAAGTGTGCGTCGATAACATTATCCATCAGCAAAACATCATACCCACGCCGGGTTGCCGACTCAATATAACTGTGCTGTTGTTTACGGTCGGACGTATAAAGCAGAACCAGCGTTCCGTTTTTGTCGGTCTGGTTAGCCTGTATTTTCTCCCGATACTCGTCCAAGGTAGAAAAAACGCCTTCCGTATTTTTTAGCAATACGAAGTTCTTGGCTTTATCCCAGAATTTCTCATCGCTCAGGATACCGTATTTGATAAACAGACCGATGTCATCAAACTTTTCTTCAAAGGCTTTCCGATCGGCATTGAACAACTCGTTCAGTTTATCAGCGACTTTCCGGGTTATATACCCGTTAATTTTCTTGACGTTCGAATCAGCCTGCAGGAAGCTCCGCGATACGTTAAGTGGAATATCGGGCGAGTCAATCACGCCGTGAAGCATCATCAGGAAGTCGGGTACTACGTCCTTCACCTCATCGGTAATAAACACCTGGCGGCTATACAACTGGATTTTCTCCCGTTGGAAACGCAGTTCGTTTTTGATGCGCGGGAAGTACAGAATACCCGTCAGATTAAACGGATAATCAACGTTCAGGTGAATCCAGAACAGCGGCTCTTCGCTCATTGGATACAACTCTTTGTAGAACGTCTTGTAATCTTCGTCGGTTAGTTCCGCTGGCGACTTCGTCCAGATGGGTGTGGTGTTATTAACCACCTCTCCGTCAAACTCCACCGGTACGGGCAGGAAGCGAGCGTATTTGTTTAATATAGACTGTAGCCGACCTTTATCCAGAAACTCTTCAGAATCTGGAGCAATATGCAGAATGATATCCGTTCCGCGCTCAGCCCGCTCAGCAGTCGTTAATTCAAATTCGGTTGAGCCATCGCAAACCCAGCGAACAGGCTCTGCATTGTCGCGATAGGACTTCGTAACGATTTCAACGGACGAGGCAACCATAAAGGCCGAATAGAAGCCCAAGCCGAAATGACCGATAATCTGGCCCTTATCGTCTGTTTTGTCTTTATATTTCTCCAGAAAATCAGTTGCGCCCGAGAACGCAATCTGGTTAATATACTTTTTGACTTCATCGGCGGTCATACCAATACCGTTATCGCTAACCGTAATGGTTTTGGCTTCCTCATCCAGCGAAACTGTCACTTTCAAATCACCTAATTCGCCCCCAAACTCACCAAATGAAGTCAGTTGACTCAGTTTCTGGGTGGCATCGACAGCGTTAGAGACTAATTCGCGCAGGAAAATCTCATGATCAGAGTAAAGAAACTTTTTGATAATGGGGAAGATATTCTCGGTATGGATCGAAATCTGGCCCCGCGTAGACTCGCCCTTCTCGTTCTGTACGGCTTCCATAAGGTATAGTTAGATGTATGTATGATATAGCAGATTTGTCGTCAAATCTTGTTCCAGTGTGAGCTTAGCTGACAGATTGACAGATTACTTTTTCCTGCTAGATACAACGGTTTGTGCCTTTTAAGAGTCTATCACCAAAAAACATAGCCATGCGACTAATCACCCTACTTACCTATATATTGATGTATCAGTTTGTAGGTTGTCAAACACAAACAACACCTGAAGCAAAATCCGAGCGCACTGAATCAGCCTATATAGTTGGCAATCAGATCCCTTTTGATGGATGTGAAGAATCGGTTAGACTTGAGACCAGTGCTTCTGCGACCCCGATTCGCTATAAACCGACATCGGCCTCACTACCTATTTTACAAAAGGCTCTCGGAAATGATAATCAGGGCGAAAAATCGGTTACAATTCGTTTTAGAGAGACGGGCAACCAAGTCGAGCTACTGTGTGGATGGGGAGCCAAACCCAAAGTAGGCGAAATAGAGATTCTGGAACTAACAGCCCGATAAGTGAATGAGTCGAGTGAACAGGGATTGCGTGTTCATTGTTAGGCTGCCATATGGACATGCCTTCTTACACCGATATTTCCTTGTCTGATCTCGAATTGCTACGCCAGCAACCGGCTAGCGCTGTCCTAGATGTACGAGACGAGTGGGAATTTGACGAGTTCAACATTGGCGGGTTAAACATTCCACTGCCCGACATCCGGGCCCGAAAGGCTGAACTCTTGCCTTACAATCCGCTGATTGTGATTTGTACCAACGGGGTTCGTAGCCGGGTTGCAGCCAAAGATTTACTCCGCCAGCCAGAATTTCAGCATAAAACCATTTATCACCTGCATGGAGGTATAATCGAAGCAGTCGATTAGCTTATGTGACAATCGTGAAGCCAGGCCGGGCAGCCTGTTTTTCAACATGAGGCAGATAGATCTGTAATATATCGTGGACATTTACCCGAATCAACTGGCTCAACTGATTTAGAGGTAAGTCATTCCGCTCCAAACCGAACGGTTCTTCAATTTCTTCGCCAATCATTTCAAGCCCAACCAGAATATACGACGTTAACACAACGGCTGGAATAGTTAGATATCCAAAAGCATCCATAACCGTAAACGGTAATAAGGCTACATACAGCATGATAAACAGCTTGATAAACAGCATGTACGAAAACGGAATTGGGGTACTTTTAATCCGCTCACAAATGCCACACACATCCATCAAGGTCGTTAGGTGCTGATTCAGATTGATATGCTGCGATTCTGAGATATGCCCTGCCCGGTAGAGTGCCTCCGTTTTTACCCATAATTGATTAGCCACGCCAGCAGGTTTGTGATCGAAATTATTCAGGTCACGTCGTTCTCCTTCTTCAACCATATCCAGTTCGTCCATCCTGAGCATATCGCGCAGGTGATTCTTAAGGGCAAATGGAAAATTGGAAATTGCTTTGGCAAAAAACAAGCGGCTCTCTTTATCCCCTTCCGGCAAAACAGCATTAAAGAAGATAGCCAGATTACGACAATTGTTCACTAACTCGCCCCAGGCCTGTCGTCCCTCATAGAAACGGTCATACGCTGTATTAGTCCGAAAAATCAGCAACAGGCTTAACAAAATACCCATAGCTCCCAGAAATGAACCGGGGGTATCTTTCAGACGTAAATCGGTATAATGCATTTCAGCGACCGTAATCAATGTTACGTAAACGCCTACCACAACTAACCGACGCATGAGCGCTTTGGCTGTAGGGCCCGTATGGAAATGCCAGATGGATGGGAGAATTCCTTTATTCTTGTAAAGAATCATTCGGATATAAACGTGTGTAGTTCCTTACCTAACCAACAGGAATGCTAAACAGTTATTGTTCCTGCAAAAACTCGTTTAGCTGGCCCAATCAGATAGATGTTATCAAACTGCTCATCAGCTTTGGGATGGAACGATACCCGAAGGTTGCCGCCAAGGGTTTTAATAAATACGGGATCGGACATATGTAGTTGACGCTGTGCGACTAACGCAACAGCCGTTACACCAGTACCACAGGAGTAGGTCTCGTCTTCAACACCACGCTCATACGTCCTGACAAACAAGGTATTGCTATCAATTGGCTGAACAAAATTAACATTTGTACCGCCAGGCAGAAAACGCGAATCATAACGAATAGAGCGGCCTTCGCTTACTACATCAAGTGATTCCAGGTCATCAACAAACTGAACAACATGGGGGGAGCCCGTATTCAGAAATGTAAGCCCTTCTCGATCATCAATTCCCGCCACTTCACTCATTTTCAGGAAAATATCGTCTCCACGAACCTCGGCTTTGTGTTCACCATCAACGGCTAGGAAGCGGGTTTCGCTTTCAAACACGCCCAGATCGTGGGCAAATCGGACAATACAACGGCCCCCATTCCCACACATGCTCCCTTCGGCACCATCCGCATTAAAATAAATCATCCGAAAGTCGTACTCAGGATCGTTGCGCAGGAGAATAAGCCCATCCGCCCCAATACCAAACCGACGATGACAAATCCGCTCAATCAATGTCTGATCAGACACGGGAAAGGTTTCATCTCGGTCATCAATCAGCACAAAATCATTGCCGGTGCCCTGGTATTTAAAAAAGTCGATAGTCATATGCGTAAATGGTGGTCAAAGGGAACAAAAAAAGCCACCTTTTCAGGCAGCTTTTGATTTTTTGGGCAAACAGGCAATTAAGCTGCTGCAACTGCCTTTGGTTTCCGCTCTTTCACACGAGCTGCTTTACCCTGGCGACCGCGCAGGTAGAACAACCGGGCCCGGCGTACTTTACCAAGACGAACAACTTCAACCTTGTCGATATTAGGCGACAGAAGCGGGAAAATCCGTTCTACACCTACACCATTGGATACCTTGCGAACGGTGAATGTTTCACCACCGCTGCTTGGATTCCGGCGTTGGATTACCGTACCCGTAAAGACCTGAATACGCTCTTTATTTCCTTCGCGGATTTTAACGTGTACGTTCACCGTATCGCCGGCCCGGAATGTGGGCAACTCGGTGCGACGCTGCGCGTTGTCTGCCTCCACTAATTTGATTAACTCGCTCATGACCGTATATAAATCGCCAGATAAGTATTTGCGAAATGAGCCGCAAAGATAGTAAATTTCTCGGTAGGAGAAAATACTTTTGCAAAATTATGGTATGTACCTTGCACCACCTTTATGAAAATACTGAACGTTGACCAAATCCGCGCCCTTGATCAATCGACTATCGAGCATGAACCCATTGCACCCATCAATTTGATGGAGCGGGCGGCCCTTGCTTTCGTTGACTGGTTTGTTGATCGTTTTCCCAATACAACGCCTACTAAACTCTTCTGCGGATTAGGTAACAACGGGGGTGATGGCCTGGCCATTGCCCGACTACTTCTGGAACGGAACTATCCTGTTGAGGTAAATGTGGTGCGCTATGCACCTCGTGAGTCAGATGATTTTATGCACAATCATCGGCGCCTGAAATTAATTACCGAAACAATCCGATACATTGAACTGCCCCAGGAAATTCCTGCTCTTCGCCATAATGAAGTACTAATTGACGCCATTCTGGGGTCAGGACTCTCGCGCCCAACAGAGGGCATTGTTAAGAGTGTTATTGAAGTCATCAATCGTTCTCCCGCAACAGTGATTGCGGTCGACATTGCCAGTGGCTTGTATACAGACAAACCGAATGAGCTGACCGACGTCATCATAGAACCGGATTACACGATTACATTTCAGTTGCCTAAACTAGCGTTCATGCTCCCAAAAAATGGCCGTTATGTAGGTGATTGGCATATTGTGGACATTCGGTTGCATAAACGCTATATTGACCTCGCCCCTACCCCCTATTATTATACGCAGCCTCAGGATGCCCGACTACTGTTACGCAAACGGGATCGGTTCTCCAATAAAGGTACGTTTGGCCATGCCCTGCTGATGGTAGGTAGTTACGGAAAAATGGGCGCAGCTGTTCTGGCAGCCAAAGCCTGCCTACGATCGGGGGTTGGTCTGTTAACTGTTCATGTACCCCGATGCGGTTATGACACGATGCAAATAGCTGTGCCCGAAGCAATGTGCCGTCCGGATGGCAACCCCAATGTACTAACCGGAACGCCAGACCGCGGTGCCAGTGAGTTAAGCAGTCTTACTCCTGCCGACTACGCTGTAGTGGGTATTGGATCAGGTATTGGGCAGGCGCATGAAACGCTGGATATGCTAAAAGGGCTGCTCAAGACGATGAAAAAACCAATGGTAGTCGATGCAGATGCACTGAATCTGCTGTCCGAAAACCGTGAGTTATTGACTTATCTCCCTAAAAACAGCATTCTGACGCCCCACCCCAAAGAGTTTGAGCGACTAACAAAAAAGTGGGAGAATGATTATCAGAAATTAGATATCCTACGGGAGTTTGCCCAGAAGTATAAGGTCGTTGTTGTATTAAAGGGCGCAAATTCTGCGGTGGCAACACCCGATGGCGATATTCATTTTAACTCAACGGGCAACCCTGGTTTAAGTACGGGCGGTACAGGCGATGTTCTGACTGGGGTACTAACCGCTCTACTAGCCCAAAACTACGATTCTGTAGAGGCAGCGGTATTAGGCGTGTTTGCGCATGGACTGGCTGGCGACCGTATAGCCGTACAGCGAGGTCAAATTGGCATGATTGCTACAGATGTAATTGATGCATTGCGATGGGAGTAAATTCGTGAAACAGGTAGTTTATTTACTACACCCGTTACTTTATGGTTCACTCGGTGTCTTATCAACCAAGCTACCGTTTTGAAACCACGAACATATATTGGTTAGTGTACAATCAGGTAGTTATACGTATCAAAAAAATCAGGGTTTTTCCGCTGTTTTAGCCAAAGGTAATCCCCCAATTTTGTACCGGTATATAACCACTTACTGACACACCAATGAAAAATGTGGCACAACGAGCTTGGCGCAACAATCGTCCTTCACGTAGAGAACGGTCGAGTTTCGATCATACAACGGCACTAGGTAGCCTGGCTGTAGCACTATTTGCCTATATCCTATACCATATTTACCCCTTAATTTCGAAGGGTTTGCTCTGGTAACCAAAACTTCATATAAAATCGGAACGCGGGTTGTACCAATTTACAGTAAATTGGTACAACCCGCGTTCCGATTTTATGCGTTACTGCATTATCTGATAAGTAAAAAAGGCCGCTCCATAAGCCAGCACCATCATGTATACCAACTGAACAGCAGGCCATTTCCAGCTTTTGGTTTCCCGTTGCGTGGCCGCCAATGTGCTCATGCACATCATAGCAAACACATAAAAAATCAGCAACGACCAGGCCAGAGCCGGTGTATACATAGGTCCGCCTGTAATAGGGTTTCGCTCCTGACGGAGTCGCTCACGAATGGTGATTCCATCATCGTCGGCTCCACTCCCAATACTGTAAATGGTGGACATTGTACCAACAAACACCTCTCTGGCAGCAAACGAACTCAGTAGGGCAATCCCAATTTTCCAGTCATAACCGAGTGGACGAATGACAGGTTCGATGAAGTGTCCAAACTGGCCTGCATACGATGCTTCAAGCCGGTCGGAGGCTATTATATTCTGTAATTGATTAAGGGTAAGCGTCGAATGCTGCTGCTTTGCTCGTGCTTCGGCCTGATCCATTGAATCATCAGGTCCATAGCTTGCCAATACCCATAATACAATAGAAATGGCTAGAATAACCCGTCCGGCTTCCCAAACAAACGAACGTACACTTTCCCAAACCGTTAGCCCAACGTGATTCCAGCGGGGCAGCTTGAACGTGGGTAACTCCATAATGAAATAGCTACGTTCTTTAGTGCGGAGGAACAGTTTCAATATATAAGCAGCCACCAGAGCACTCACTAAACCCAACAGGTACAAAGCCATTAGTGCCAGCCCCTGTAAATTAAATAAGCCCAGGATTCGTCGGCTTGGTACGACCAGCGCAATCAGAATGGTATAAATGGGTAGTCGGGCCGAGCAACTCATCAGAGGAGTTACCAGAATCGTAATAAGTCGGTCACGCCGGGTACCGATGCTGCGGGTTGCCATAATAGCCGGTACAGCGCAGGCAACACCCGAGATGAGCGGCACTACACTCCGGCCATTGAGCCCAAATTTGCGCATGATGCGATCCATGATCACCATCACCCGCGACATATAGCCCGATTCTTCAAGCAAAGCTACCAGCAAAAATAAAAAGGCTATTTGCGGAATGAACACTAAAATGCCCCCAATTCCTGCCAGAACACCATCGGTTAGCAAATCGGTTAGTGGGCCAGCAGGAAGGCTTTCTTTCAGTTGCCCATTAATCCAGGCTACTCCCGTATCAATGGCATCCATGAAAGGCTGTGCCCAGGCAAAAATAGCCTGAAAAATCAGCAACAGGATAAAACTAAAAATAGCATACCCCCAGATCGGATGCAGTAAATAGCGATCAAGTTTCTGACTCCATGTGGGCTGGTTTGCCGGGCGTTGATTGGTCACAACCTCCGCTGCGATAGTTGCTATACGTTTGTAGCGTGTAATGGTTTCCCCTGCCTGAAACGTCTGTTCATTAAACTGATATTTATCGATCAGCTCGTCCAGTCCTCTTTGTTGGGGGCGATCTAAAAATGAAAACCCATCGTGCTGAATGAGGTACTGTAAAGCCAGATAATTATTGTCGAGCTCATAGCGAATTTTGGTATCCGTAATCAGGTCCGGTAGTTCTTCTGCTGGATCAAAAAACAATTTACCTGGCAGTGTTGGCTCTGAAAGCTGCCCAATAACAGCCTTTTTGAGCAGATCAAGACCTTCGCCTGTGCGGGCATTAATCCGAACAACGGGAACGCCCAGTCGCATGGCCAGGCGAACCGAATTAACATCCTTGGCCTGCTGCCGGGCCACATCAAGCATGTTCAGAGCTAATATAACCGGAACACCAAGATCGGCCACCTGCGTAAAGAGCAGTAGATTTCGATGCAAATTAGCCGCATCGACAACAACAACTGAGACATCGGGGTAATCGGGGTGGGCAGGATTGGCCAGGATATCCGTTACGATCTGCTCATCTAACGACTTTGGGTAAATGGAATAAATACCAGGAAAGTCAATGATGGTAGCAACCGTTTGGGTATCAATCGGCCAGGTTCCCGATTTTTTGTCTACCGTAACACCGGGAAAATTGCCCGTTTTCTGACGCAGGCCCGTGAGTTGGTTAAAGAGGGACGATTTACCAGCGTTTGGATTACCAATGAGGGCGATTACGGGGGACTGATTCAAGGCAGTGACGGCTTGCGGTTTAAGGTTTTCGGTTAACTGCAACGAGGGTTGCTGACACGTGAGCTATTTGTAGCGACGGTCCACCGAAAATCAAAAACCGTAAACGTTTAATTATCAATTAGGATGGTGGCTGCTTCTGATCGACGCATAGCCAGGCAGTAACCAGATACATTCAGACAGATAGGATCACCAAGTGGCGCTTTACCAGATAAGCATACCTCCGCACCGGGCAAACAGCCCATTTCGAGCAATTTGAGCGACATCAACTGATTATTAAACGATTGAATGGTGGCTCGTTCGCCAACTTTCAAATCAGCTACACTGCGCTTGCTCATGATGTCGGTGGTCTTACTCTTTATTTAGATTCAGTTTAATTAACGCAAGATTACAACGGAAAGTTTTTCCATACAAGTCAGATCAGGAAAAATATAAGCAGGCTGATTAAAATCAGTTTTTCCGCCTATCTCCAACAAGCTTCTTGCTTTTTAGTAAAGGCCTTCCCATTGACAATCCAATGGTATGCCCAGTACCTGGGACGTAAAATAACGGACAACCCTATAGATCAATTTATAGGTTTTCCTGTAGTCTGAATGTAGGTCTTTGTAGATGGGACAGCCAGCGATGAAGCATGACCTTTGTAATGTCCTTAAAATCAACTACGTCATGCTATCTAATTCATCTGCTCCTGCTCATACACTTACCAGTGCCGATCTGAAAACCGAAGATGAAGGCTTCTTCAGCGTACTGTACGAAATCATTCGGCGGCACCCGGTTCTATTCACCGTATTATTCATGATTCCATTTGTTGCCTTACTGATTTCAATGGGCCTGAAATGGTTCTACGTCTTTAACGACTCGGCCCACTACCTGTCTAACTTTCAGATTGACCCAAAAACGGGCAATTGGTCTGATCAAGGTCGCTATTTCAGTCCCGGCATTGACCGGTACATCCGCGAGCTAGACATTGCCGGTTTGCTGGGGGGCATCGTCGGTATTTTCATTGGCCTGTTCGTAACCGTCTCGACTGAAAAAGCCAACCGTCAGAAGGAAAAGCTCAATCAGCAGGAGATGGAACACATTAAAACACAGACCAATCTGCTGGTTCAGGCAACCCAGTCGCTCAATACCTTAATGGTTGACGTAAGCGGCAAAGTCAATGAAAAAGTATTGCTCATGGAGGGGTCTGACGAAGTATTGAACGGCATCAGTAAGGTGGTCGAATCGGCGCAATCGCAGGGGAACGATCTGCTGGTGCTTTCCAATACAGCTCGCCTGGAAGGTATCGCGCCGTTCAGAATGGAATACGTAGCCAAACACGCTGATCTGAAACCCCACGAGCTTCGCAATGCTACACAGTTTGATTACGCCCGCAAGGCCGAAGCCCTTCAGCGCGACCGAACGGATGTTGAAAACAAGCTAAAAGGCGCGGCTCTTTACCTTCAAAATATGGGCAGCGATGCACATGTGGAGTTTGTAACCCTCAATGACCAGAACGAAGGCGCAACACACGCCTTTTTGAAGTACCTCGGCAAGGTTGTCAATGAACACGTATCCGTCGAAACCTACCGTCCTGGCAGCAATACGATCCTGACCCAGCGGGAGGATATCCCCCACCATAACCGCTTTTTAGTTCCCTCCTCAGCCGACGAAGCGATTGAGCCTAAATCACTGTTAGTCAATCAACTGTACAAAGATCACGCGCAGGCCATTCGGGAGATGCAGGAAATAGGTATTCGTGTCTCGAAGGTTAACAAAACCCTTCCCGTACAGCTCTTTATCAGCTCTCCCCGCGACAATAAGCCGGGCATCTTCCGGGGTCTATGCGTCTGTATTCTGGGCAGTGGGTCAAGCGCAAGTGGCCGGGCTACCAAACTAACCGCTTTCCTGACCGAAGACCCACACATCGTAGCCTCCATGACCGAGCTTTTCTACGATTACCAAACCGACGGCAAACTGAATACACAGGAGTTCATTCGTCAGATCATGTAATCTCATTGATAAACTACTTGATACTTATGAACACCTTTCTTCTTATCCGCAAACTCTGGCCTTTTGTCCGCAACTACCAGGGCAGTCTGATCCTGGCACTCTTACTGACAACCGTTGGAGCCTTGCTTGCCCAGGTTACGCCCCTGGTGATGGAATATTCGGTCAATACAGTACAGGATTTGCTTAAACGACCCATCGACAAATCAGAAGTAACCTGGGTAGTTGGTAGTCTGGTCGCTATTTTACTCTCGAAGGAATTGCTGGCGTTATTGGTCCAGTTAGGTCAGAAGTTTCTGAGTGACCGCATCCGGTTTCGGATGGCTGCTGACCTCTATGATTTCACAATCAGCCGAATTGCATCCTATCATTTATCCTTCTTCGCTCAGGATCATAACCAAATTGGCAAACTCGAAAAACGAATCGATAAAGGGATTGATAGCCTTACCAAAACTGTCAAAAACCTATTTGTCGATATTACGCCAATGGTTGCCAATGCCGCTTTTGCGCTGATCCTGATTTACAATAAAAATATTGGGGTAGGTATCGTGGCTACGCTGGTACTACCCGTATATGCCTATATCAGCCGGGAGCAGACAAATCGTCAGAAGCTGATTCGACGGAATATTCAGGAAGTCCGGGAGAACAAAGCGAATGCACTTTACGGACTGCTGGAGTCTATTTTTGTCGTAAAATCCTTTGTCCGTGAAAGCTACGAGCAGCGTCGTCAGCAGGTGCTCAACCTGAGTCTGTGCGAAAAGGAAATCCGTCACCACCGCACAAATTACTGGTTCGATGGGCTGAAAAGCATTGCCGAACAGGTGGGTATCGTTCTGGTCTTTGTCGTGACAATCTATTTTGTTCTGAACCGTCAGATGACTGTTGGCGCTATTCTGCTCCATATCATGCTGTTCAACAATGTATCGGCACCTGTACGCCATCTGCATCGCATCTACGACGAATACTCCGAAGCACTGACGTATGCCGAAGGATTCTTCGATATGATTGAAAATGATACGTATCTACACCAGCGCGGGTCAGTGAAACCTACCGTCTGGAAAGGACACTTCGCCCTTCAGAACGTGGATTTTGTGTATCCCAATGGCAAGCAGGCGCTTCGTAACGTGACGCTTGATCTAAAACCAGGCAAAGTAACAGCACTGGTGGGTTTGTCGGGAGCGGGTAAAAGTTCAGCCCTGAATCTGCTGGCCGGCTTTTATGACCCAACGCGCGGCAACGTGCTCTTAGATGGGCAACCGTTGGCGAGCTACGACAGCGAGTTGGTTCGGGAAAACGTTGGATTAGTCCTTCAGAAAAACCACATTTTCGCTGGCACCATTGAAGAAAACATCCGCTATGGGCGACTAGAAGCCACCGCTGAGGAAGTCATAGAGGCAGCCCGAAACGCCAGTCTTCATGATCAGGTTCAACAGTTACCACAGGGTTACCAGACCGAAGCCCGCGCCTTATCGGGCGGGCAACAGCAACGGATCGCCATTGCCCGGTTATTCCTAAAAAACCCTCCTGTACTCCTGCTCGACGAACCTACAGCCAGCCTCGATGCCATTACGGCTGAGCAAATCAAAGACAGTCTGGATGCCATCAAGCAGAACCGCACCGTACTGATCATCTCGCATAACATCAGCCAGATCATGGATGCCGATCAGATTTATGTCCTTCAGGAAGGCGAAGTCGTTGGCCAGGGAACCCACGATTCTCTGTATCAGGAAGGAGGTCTGTACCGTGACATCATTGACTCTAATGCAAGAACGCTCAATATTACCCGATTAGCCGCAACGGTGTTAGGATAAAGTCGGTTTACAGTATTTGGTTTACGGTGTCCGTCACTACGGTGGTCCATCGCCGTAAACCTCAAACTGAATCCCGAAAACGTCAAACAACTATGAACCAGACAATTCGAGGCTATACGCTCACCCAATGGCTGGGGTCGGGCGGCATGGGAGAAGTGTATCAGGCGTATAATGATACGACACGCCAAACGGTAGCCATCAAATTGCTAAGTCGCTTGGAACACGCGGAACGTTTTCGAAACGAGGCTACCGTTCAGGCATCATTACGGCATCCACATATCGCCCTACTACACGAATTTTTCGTTGAAGGTGGTCTTTTCTGCCTGGTAATGGAGTACATAGAGGGACCAACAATTGAACAGTTTACCCGCAAAAATGGCCCACTTACCGAAGAAGCCGCCTGGAAAATACTGGGGCAGGTTGCGTCGGCATTGGCCTATCTGCACCGTCATCAGATCGTGCATCGGGACCTGAAAGCAGGGAACATAAAATTTGGACGTCAGGGTAACGCCAAACTACTGGACTTTGGCCTAGCCCGATTAGCCAACTCCCCCCGGCTTACGCGTCAAGGACATTTAGTTGGTACAGCCTATACCATGGCCCCTGAGCAATTTACCGGAGAGAGCACATCGGCATCAGATTGCTGGGCGCTGGGCGTGTTATTTTACGAAATGCTGACCGGCTATACTCCCTTTGGCGGCACTACAGAATCGGAAATAGGACGGCTGGTTCAAAAAGCGGATTACCTCTCTCCTATTAAATTAAAGCCTACTCTATCGCGCACCTGCGAACGACTCATTGATAAATTACTGGTTGTCAACCCCGATCAACGGCTAACGGCCGAACAGGTATTAGCGATTTGTCAGGACCCAACACAGTTGGATTTGCCCAGTTGGGCCGATCCAATTCGGAAATTGTGGGGGAAACTGAATTTTTGATTTCACATTATAGAACGCTGATTTTTATGATCATTATGATTTATTATGATCATAAAAATGATTGATCTTGATAATCATACCAATCAGCGTTCTATTTAACCAGCAGATCCCACGCAAACCGCAGGATGGTAGCTGCAATAACCAACAGGAAGAATATCCGAATAAACCGATTGCCCTTCAAAATAGCCAAACGAGCGCCCAAAAACGCCCCCGATAGGTTTGCCAACGCCATTGGGAAGGCAAAGGCATAGAGTATATAACCCTTGTTTGCAAAAAACAATGTACAGGCCAGATTTGTAGATGCATTCACCAGTTTAGCATGTGCACTGGCTTTCAGGAAATCGAAGCCAATCAGTGCGATGAAACCCAGGACCAGAAAGCTACCTGTCCCCGGTCCGAAGAAGCCATCATAGAAACCAATAATGGCTCCCATCAACCACATGCGTAATCGCTGCTGCTTTTCGGTAACGATCCGATGCGATACCTGCCCAAAGTTTTTTTGCGTGAGCGTATAGATGAATACCGCTATCAGGATGGTAAGTGCCAATGGTTTCATAAAGCTGTTCGGCACCCGCGTAAGTGTCCAGGCGCCCAGCCAGGAGGCACCAAAAGCAATCGCCATCATGGGCGCAATAAACCGTCCAACCACAGCAACCCGTCGGCTATATTGAAACGCCCCCATCAGGCTCCCACCCAGCGATGGAATTTTAGTGGTACCAATGAGTGTGGGAACCGGGTATTGCGGCAGGGTAAATAAGATGGCAGGCGTTTGAATTAACCCACCTCCCCCAATAATCGCATCGATAAAGCCCGCCAGAAAGGAGAACCCACAAAGGGTAATAATAGAATTGTAGTCCATGAAGAGAATCAGAACACAAAACTATTTCTTTTCCGCGTCAGCATTGCACCGTAAATTTGCAGAATCAACAAAACAGATATGGCAGAGTCGGTACGGCAGATGAGTGCATTGATGCGGAAAGAGTTTCTGCTGGAATGGCGTCAACGCTATGCACTCAATGGCATGCTGCTCTACATTGTAGGAGCCGTGTTTGTGTGTTACCTAAGCTTTAATGCCCGGCGTGGTCAGCTAACACCCATTGTCTGGAACACGCTTTTCTGGATTATCCTGTTATTCACCGCCATTAATGCCATTGCCAAAAGCTTTGTACAGGAACGTGCCGGTCGACAGTTATACTATTATACACTGGCCAGTCCGGAGCAGATCATCCTCTCAAAAATTCTCTACAACACCGTACTAATGCTTGCGTTAGCGTTTCTGGGATTTGGGGTTTATGCGTTTGTATTGGGTAATCCAGTCAACGACGTGCCTTTATACCTATTGACGTTACTATTAGGCGCTATAGGATTCGCGGCTTCACTTACCCTAGTTTCAGGCATTGCCAGTAAAGCAGAAAATCCGGCCACGCTAATGGCGGTACTGAGCTTTCCAATTATCCTGCCGCTGTTATTGATGTTAGTAAAAATTTCAAAAAATGCCCTCGACGGTCTGGATCGTAGTGTTAGCTGGAGTGAGATTGGAACCGTGCTGGCTATCGATGCTATTGTATTAACACTGTCGTGGCTGTTATTTCCGTTTTTGTGGAGGAGTTAACGTAACGTGGACATCCTGTCTACATGTACCTGATTATTAAATGCGGACAGGATGTCCGCGTTGCACAATGAAAAATACCTGGTGGAAGGCTCTCGGAGTCTTGATTTTAACATACGTAATTCTGAAAGGCTTTCTGGGCGTTGTACCTCGCCAACCCATTCTGAATGAAAGTATTCGGAATGTCTATTTCCATGTACCCCTCTGGTTCGGGATGATCATCTTGTTGCTCACATCGGCTATTTTCTCAATTAAATACCTGCGCAGTGGTCGGTTTGATGATGATTTAATTGCTGTTGAGTTTGCCAATACCGCTATTTTGTTCGGGATTCTGGGCTGTGCAACGGGCTCTTTGTGGGCAAACTTTACCTGGGGCGAACCCTGGCCGAATGATCCGAAGCTCAACAGCGTGGCCGTCGGGATGCTCATGTACCTTGCTTATTTGATCCTGCGCGGTTCGTTTGATGATGAGCAACGACGTGCCCGCATTTCGGCAGTCTATAATATTTTTGCCTTTGCCGTATTTGTTCCCTTGATTTTTATCGTGCCCCGTTTGACAGATTCACTCCACCCTGGTAATGGAGGTAACCCGGCATTTGGCAAATACGATATGGACAATAACATGCGTATGGTTTTCTATCCGGCTATTATCGGATTTACCTTATTAGGCGTCTGGATTACGGAACTTAGCATCCGGTTTCGGCGAGTGAAAGCGGCTTTAGATGACTAAAGTCATCGGGTTTCTGGAATGATTCAGCTTATTTTTGCGTTATTTTTCTAACTATTTCGTATTCAAATGCGACTGTCTTTTTTGACGAAATTCTCATTAGCGGCTTTACTTCTACTTAGCCAACATGTATTCGCTCAGCAACCTGTTTCTGGCGGTGTTGAAATGGCGGATCAGCTTCGGGCCGATGGCAAAATCTGGGTAGTCGTGGCGGTTGTTGCGGCTGTTTTTACCGGTATTATCATTTATCTGATCCGGCTCGATCGGCAGATTGGCAAACTGGAAAAAGAAGTAAAGAACAAATCAACCGTTGTTAGTCACTAAAGACTGCTCACCTTTTGATTACCCCAAATCCTGATCATAAGTTAGTTGTACTATGAAAATCTCTCACATAATTGGCATTGTCATCATTGCAATCGCCATCGGTATTATTGCCTCGACTGCCGGGGACGCCAGTGTTTATGTCACATTTGCCAAAGCGCAACAAATGAAACAGGATGGCGACGATAAGATGATTCACGTAGTGGGCAAGGTCAAAAAAGATGCGCAGGGGCAGATCGTAGACATGTTCTATAACCCCGCCATCGACCCTAACCATTTCGAGTTTACGCTAATCGACAATGACAATCGGGCCCAAAAAGTTGTGTTCAACAGTCCTAAACCGCAGGATTTTGAACGTTCAGAACAGATCGTGATCATTGGCGATATGCAAGGCGACCATTTTCAGTGCAACAAAATTCTGTTGAAATGTCCTTCAAAATATCAGGATGGTAAGCTGGAAACAACTGAGCATGAAGCGAAAACAGCACAACTATGAGCGTACAGGAAATTGAAACAGCCATCGAAAATCTTCCTGATAAGGAGATACATGAATTGGCAGACTGGTTAGCAGAACTTCGCAACCAACTGTGGGACAGACAAATTGAAAAAGATGACAAGGCCGGTCGGTTAGACGCGCTTATTGCCAGGGCGAAAGAACAAAACCGTCAAGGCTTAACTCGACCACTTTGATTTATAAGACAACTCCAGATTTTTGGGATTGTTATCATGTATTACCCAAAGACATTCAAAATTTGGCTGACAAAAACTTTGCACTCCTCAAAACCAATTTGCATCACCCATCTTTACATTTTAAAGTAGTTCGGGAAGGCTTATGGTCGGTTCGAGTTGGAAAAAAGTATCGTTCTTTAGCTAGTGAAGATGGCGAAGACTTGCTTTGGTTTTGGATAGGCTCTCAGGCAGAATACGATAGAATTATTTAGCGAATGATACATACCACAGTCGGGCAACTCGGCCACTTTTTTGTTATTCTATCGTTCGTTACGGCACTCGTAGCAACGGTTGCTTATTTCCTTTCGGCTTTAGGCAAAGGGGCTAAATCACAGGTTGAGCATATTGAAGAGCCTCAGCTTGCTTACGCCGGAGAGTCTAGTTTTGGCGGCAAGACGACCAAACGTAAGGTAAAAACCACGGCCCAGGCCGCTACGCCCCCCGCTCGTGATGAGTGGAAAACGCTGGCTCGCTGGGCGTTCTATATTCATGGAGCGGCTGTAGTCGGTGTGGCTGCCAGCCTATTCTACATTATTTTCAATCACTACTTCGAGTACCATTATGCCTGGAGTCACTCGTCTCGGGCATTGCCGGTTCAGTACATGATTGCCTGTTTCTGGGAAAGCCAGGAAGGCTCATTTTTACTCTGGCTGTTCTGGAATGCGGTACTGGGTGCTATTTTAATTCGGAAAGCCGGTTCCACCTGGGAAGCGCCCATCATGGCACTTTTCGCCCTGGTGCAGGTATTCCTGGCCTCAATGATTCTGGGCGTTGTTTTCGGAGAAACGTTTAAAATTGGCTCTACACCCTTTCTGTTGTTGAGAGAAGCCATGCCCGAAGCACCCATTTTCGGTGCCGACCCGAACTTTGTTCCAAAAGACGGAAATGGCCTGAACCCCCTGCTTCAGAACTATTGGATGGTGATTCACCCGCCAACCTTATTCCTTGGGTTTGCGCTGACTCTGGTGCCATTTGCTTATTGCATTGCCGGGCTGTGGCGCAACCAACCTCTCGAATGGATTCGCCCTGCGCTGCCCTGGACGTTGTTTGGCGCCATGATTCTGGGAATCGGGATCATGATGGGGGGGTATTGGGCTTATGAAACCCTCAACTTTGGTGGCTACTGGAACTGGGATCCCGTCGAAAATGCCGTATATGTACCCTGGCTTGTGATGGTGGCCGCCCTACACACCATGCTGATCGCAAAGAAGTCATCAACAGGGTTAAAATCAGCCATTATCCTGACCATCAGCACATTCCTGCTGATTCTATACGCAACCTTCCTGACTCGAAGTGGTATTCTGGGGAATGCATCGGTACACTCGTTTACCGATTTAGGTTTGTCGGGACAATTGCTTATCTATCTGATGGTATTTGTCGTTTTTGCCGTCGTACTAGCTGCCCGTAAGTGGAAATACATTCCAACCGATGAGCAGGAAGCGTCAGTCTATACTAAAGAATTTTGGTTATTTATTGGCGCAACGGTTATCTGTCTGGCTTCTTTCCAGGTTATTGCCACCACCTCGATCCCAGTTTATAACAAGATACTGGAAGCTTTTGGTAAAATCTCTAACCTTGCTTTACCCGCCGATCAGATTGCGCACTATTCCAAGTTTCAGATTTGGTTTTTTGTTGTCATTGCTTTGCTGACGGGTATTGGTCAGTTTATGTGGTGGCGGAAGCTCGACAATAAAAAATGGGATGCGCTGATTACGCCCGGTATTCTGACGCTGCTTATCAGCGCGGGTCTGATTGCCTTCGGTTCGGTAAAAAGTCCGGTTTATATGGCTATTCTGGTGGCTGGCGTTTTTGCACTGGTTACCAATGGCACTATTCTGCTGGGTATTATTCGTGGTAACTACCGGATGTCGGGAGGAGCGATTGCGCACATTGGTATGGCGCTTATGCTGCTTGGTATTCTGTACTCGGCCGGTTTCTCGAAGGTTATTTCGATCAATAATAGTGGCCTGCTCATTTCCAAACAGGATGAGTTTACGAAAAACGACAATAAAGAAAACAAGGAAAATACGCTGCTTTGGTTGAACCAGCCCGAGAAAATGGGGAACTACCAAATTACCTATCGTGGTCAGCGTATTGAAGTTCGGGATATGCCCAAATACATCCCCATTAAGGATGTAACGGTCATTGAAGGGGATTTCCACGGTATTGCCCAGCGAGACCTTGAACAGAATGGTAAGGTGTACCACAAGAAGGGTGATACGCTGGCCTTGTATCCCGAAAATACCTATTATGAAGTTGAATATCGGGAGCCAAACGGGCCCATTTTCAACCTGTATCCACGGGCACAGGTAAATGAAAAAATGGGGCTGCTAGCATCACCGGATACTCGACACAAAATCGATCGCGACATTTACACGTATGTCAACTCGGTACCTAACCCAGCAGACGAAAATAAGTGGGAGAAAACCGAAACGTACAGCGTTGCCATCAAAGACACATTTTTCCTGAACGACTATGTGGCAATTCTGGATGATGTGGCACGGGCAACTGAGGTAGAAGGAATGGAGATTGGCCCCAACGATGCCGCAGTCCGGGCGCGGGTACGGGTGCTGGATAAAACCGGTGAGCATATTCTAAACCCGGCCTTTATCATTAAGGATCGTATGGTAGCGCACCCGGCCGAAATGAGCGATGAGTTGGGTGTTCGTATCCAGCTTAATGAAATTGATCCCCGGACGGGCAAGTTTACCTTTGCCGTTAACCGGACGCAACGGGATTATATCGTAATGAAAGCCTTTGAAAAGCCACTCATCAATATACTCTGGATCGGAACGCTGGTTGTTGTACTTGGTTTCCTGATTGCAACTATCCGTCGGTATCGGGAATTCAGTAAGATGAAAAACAAAGTTGCCTAGTCAACAGGTTTTAGTCAACGGTTGCAGTCTGTAGCCCACTGCCAACAAATGACTCCACTTGACGACTGTCAACCAGTGAATTCGTAATGAAACTGAAACTCTCAGAAATTTTGCTTCTATCGGCTGCTGCCGGTTTTCTACTACTCTGGATTGCCGAATATCAGCGTACAACCTTTGGCGATAGCTATTGGCTGCTCATGCTGTCAATGACCTGTTTGTTCGCCTTTCAATATGTTAAAAATAAGCGTCTCGAACGCGAAAAAGCCATCTCGCCAACCATAAAGCAAATGGTGGACGATCGGAAGAAAAAGAAAAAATAGTGTAGTAGGTGGAGTGAGTGTAGTGGCCAATTTTGCCCTTAGCCCTACTACACTCACTCCACCTACTACACTTATTCACTACTTATGGAGTCCTACGCCCTCTTATTCGGTGCTTTACTTGCTCTTGTGCTAGCCGGTTTTTTCTCGGCAGTCGAGATGGCGTATGTATCGGTTAACCGGCTGTATTTTGAGCTCCATAGCAAGCAGGGACCGCTCAGCGAAAAATTAGTATCGGGCTTTTTGAAAAACCCGATTTTGTTCGTTGGTACCACGCTGACTGGCAATACGCTCTTTCTGGTTCTGTATACGGTACTGGGTGTAATGGCCCTGAATCCTCTCCTGACGGCAATTTTACCGCAGTCATGGACAGCCCATGAGTTCGTCGTTATTGCCATTGAGACCCTCATTCTGACGATCATTTTCCTTCCCTTTGCCGATTATATACCCAAAAGCCTGGCCCTTATCCATCCCGACCGCTTTCTGGAGGCTCTGGCAGTCCCACTTTGGGTGATCTACAAAGCCATTGCGCCAGTGGTTCGGGTATTGGTTGGCACAGCGCGTTTTTTTATTCGGTATGTATTGGGCAAGAAAAACCCGGAAATTCGCCCCGTTTTTGGCTTAACGGACTTAAATCATTATCTCCAGCAACTCAATAATCAGAAAGCCGATACCACGGAAGAGTCGGTAGAAGTAGACACGCAGATTTTCAACAACGCCATTGAGTTTCGCGATGTGCGCGTTCGTGACTGCCTGGTACCCCGCACCGAAATTGCTGCCATAGCTGTAGACGATACAGTAGAGGAATTACGACATGCCTTTCAGGAAAGCGGCCATTCTAAAATTGTTGTCTATCGCGATACCATCGACGACGTAATTGGCTACTGCCACGCGTTAGCTCTGTTTAAAAAACCGGCGACTGTCGAAGAAATCATCACCCCCATTATTACGGTTCCGGAAACTATGCCTGCGCAGGATTTGCTTCTTCGGTTTCTCTCGGAACGCAAGAGTCTGGCTTTGGTGGTAGATGAGTTTGGCGGAACAGCGGGTATCGTGAGTGTTGAGGATATGGTTGAACAGATTTTTGGTGAGATTCAGGATGAATACGATACCAATGAAGACTGGACCGAGCAACAACTTGATGAAAAAACCTGGCTGCTCAGTGCCCGACACGAGATTGACGACCTGAATAAAACCTATGGCTGGCACATACCCGACGGAAGTTACGATACGCTTGGCGGTCTGATTCTGGCCGCCCATGAAGATGTTCCCCAAGTGGGCGAGGTTGTTGAATTTTCTCCCTTCACATTCACTATCGTCTCTATGGATGGCACCCGGATCGACACGGTTAAAGTGCATTTAAATCCAGAATAAAACGTAGCCAGGTCTACACAAGCCCTGTCAATCCAAATACTTTGTGTACGTTGGTCGATAACCGAGTAGATAGGCAACCGGTGCTAGTACCAGAAAGGCAATTTTCTGAACAAAAAACTTCGGCTTCGTTAACCGGTATACGCTCGAAAACCGATTGATTAGTAGAAGACCCTGCAAAAAATTGGGCATACCCAGAGCATTGGTTTTTCCATCATTAGCTAGTCCGGTCGCCGTTTCAAAGAAGTATTCTGTATCCAGAGCAGGTTGTACCTGCCACTTTACAATCGTCTTCTCTCCCGACTGATTCCACATGGAATGGACCGTATTTTTCGGGATGTGTAGTTTGTCGCCAGCTCGAAGTGTTTTCAATTGCCCATTAATTTTCGTCGTTAATTCTCCCGACAAAATCGTAAAATCTTCGGCCTGATGTGGGTGATAATGGGGAGCTGGTTCAATGGATTGTCCTTCATACCAAGCTTCCATCTCGAGAAGCTCTCCGGCCGTATCTTTACCAGTCTTAATAAATCGAATAACCTGCCCGGTTAGGGTATTGCGTATTGTTTTGTTTGCGTAGGCCATGAGTATTGTTTGGGCAGGTTAGCTTTATTTTTTCGCCAGTTGTAATTCAGCGTTCTTCCCGGCGATATCATTCTTCAATTTTGGGATCGTCTTCAGGTATTCATAGATGGCGCCCACTTCATAGTCACTCAAGGAAGGCCGCGGCTCCATAGGCAGGCGCAGGGTCGAACCATCCGGCCGAACTCCCAATTTTACAGCCCGTATAAACTGTTCTTTTGTGTATTTTTTGCCAATCCCTGTTTCCTCATCAAAGGTCAGATTGGCCGTAAAAATCGGTTTTCCACCTTCGCCATTTAGCTTATTGCCACCGCCATAATACCCTTTCGAGCGTTCGGGATGAAGTTTATCCTGATCCAGAAAATCGGATGAGTGGCAGCTATAGCAATCGGCTACCCCATCAGCGATATAACGTCCTAACGCTACCTGGTCGGTAGAGTCCGGCATCGGTATAGGTTGCTGTGGATAGTCACCAGCTTTAATAATCGTGTGTGATAATAGCTTTGAGAGAAAGCTGTACTCCGCTTCCGGTGCTTCCTGCTTCGTGGGTTGCACAGGAAACCGATCTGAACGTAGCCAGGCCACTACCGACTTAAGGTCTTCCTCAGCCATTAGCGAATAGCGTGGCATAATTCCAGAAAACGTACCATCGGGTTTAACGCTTGTCCGCAGGAAATACATAAGCTCACCATCAGTCCAGTTCCCAATGCCTTTCTCGGTATCCTGCGTAATATTTTTCGAATAAATCTTACCGAAAGCGGCCGGGATTTCACCTAAATATTTACCAGTCAACCGATTTTCATCGTTCGCATGACAGCTCATGCACTGTACCTGGGCAATAGCTTCACCGCGAGCCACCCGAGCCGGTGTTCGTTCGACCGTTAGTTTTGGTGTAACAGGAGGGTCGTAGGAAGCAACGCCGACCACGGCAACATATGCGCAGAAAACCAGCACAAGCAGGACAACGCACCCTAAAACGATGCCGACGAGTTTTACTATTTTTTTCATGGTACTGATTGAGTTAAAAAGAGGAAGTGTCGTGTCGACGGGGTCAAAGTTGAGGTCTGACCTATACCCAATTCAATGCTCAGACAGGTGAAACGGAAGAAATTTCCGATGAAGCGGGTGTAATCGGACCGTAACTGTCAACCAGGACAGCCCTAAAGCGTATCCTGATCCGTAGCTATCCTGCTAAATCGGCAAATAGATTCACCGGAGAATTTAAGGAGTTTGCTTACTTTTGGGCCATTACTTTTCATGACCCTGTGGATTCACTACTCATTCAAAAAACTGTAGCGCGGCATTTGCTCGCCGTACAGGCTGTTCGACTCAAGCCCAATGAGCCTTTTACCTGGAGCTCCGGCTGGAAGTCCCCCATCTATTGCGACAATCGGGTTACACTGGCTTATCCTGACGTTCGTACATTTATTAAAAATGCACTCGCCGATGCTATCAGACAGCAGTTCCCAACGGCAGAAGTTATTGCCGGTGTGGCCACGGCGGGTATTCCACAAGGAGCCCTGGTTGCCGATGTACTCAACCTCCCCTATTGCTACGTCCGACCCGAACCCAAAGCCCACGGCATGGGCAAGCAGATTGAAGGACATTTAGCCCAAGGCCAACGCGTGGTTGTGATTGAAGATCTGATTTCAACCGGAGGCAGCTCCCTTAAAGTGGTGAATGCGCTACGGGCTGCGGGTGCCGAAGTATTGGGCATGGCTGCTATTTTCACCTACGGCTTTCCAATTGCCAGCCAGAATTTTGCCAGTAAAAACGTGCCACTTGTATGCCTTAGTGATTATGATGCTCTCCTGATCGAAGCGCAGGAACTCGACTATATTCCAGCCGAAGCCATGGACTCATTAGCTGCCTGGCGACAAAATCCAGCTCAGTGGGGACAATAGTTAGGCTAATTAGACTTTAAAATCAATCACTCATGGCTATTGTAACAGCACGAATCGAGCGAACACCGTACGAAACACACCTCTCAACTGATTCGCAGGTTATTGTTGCCGATGAGCCGATGGACATGGGTGGTCAGGATCGGGGTATGCGACCGGGTGAACTATTGGCAGGTTCGTTGGCTACATGTACCGTAATGACGCTGCGTATGTACGCCGATCGGAAAGGCTGGCCACTCGATTCGGCCGTTGCCCATGTTGAGTATTCAAATGACCCGATTTCCAGGCGATCGCTTTTTGTGTTGAAACTGATCTTAAATGGCAGCCTGACCGATGATCAGCGGGCAAGGCTGCTTGAGATGGCCGACCGATGCCCGGTTCATCGAGCCTTGCAAAATCCCATTGACTTTGAAACGATCCTGATTGAAGATCCTATAACCACAAACCGATAAGGTTCAACTCAACCTACTATGAGCCAGGCCGAACACAACTCAACTCCCGATATTACCAAAACCTACACCAACGGCGAAATCACGGTTGTCTGGAAACCGGCCGTCTGCATTCATTCCAAAGTTTGCTGGACGCAGTTGATTGAGGTATTCAATCCAAGAGAGCGTCCTTGGATCAAAATGGAGGGCGCCACCACCGATCGTATTGCCGAACAGGTAGACCGCTGCCCATCGAAAGCCTTAAGCTATTTCCGAAACGATGAACCACTGAAACCTGAGGATATTCAGGCCGAAAGCCTTGTGGAACCATTGCCCAACGGCCCTTTGCTGGTATATGGTAACCTACGCGTAAAAGATGCCAGTGGCCATGAGACCCAGAAAAATAAAGTCACGGCTTTTTGCCGATGTGGAGCCAGCAGCAACAAACCCTACTGTGATGGGTCTCATCTTAAAATTGGCTTTACGGGATAAACAGAACCCTATTACAGCTAGAAAAGAGTCGCGTTACGGCTATGATTGGAAAAAAGATAGCGGAACGAATTGGTCGGCCAGACTTGATCGACATCCTGACCACTGAGTTGACCGGGTCTGAACTGACATCGCTTTTGCTTGAGGTCTTCAGTCGAAAAACAGAGCAATTATCCCCTGCTGACTTGTTACGTGTTTACCAGACCAATCGGTTTGTAAAACCAGCGGATGTAGATATGGTTGGACTGCGGGCACTGGAAGATCAGGTAATTTCGGTTGCCAGCGACTTTGACTTTATACCCCTTGAACTCTCTCCGGTAGCTCCTTTGGGTAGTTGTTCTGTCGTTGCCACCGCCGATCAAAAGAAAATCCTCTCAGCAACTCGCCAGACTGAAGTAGTTGCCGACGCGACCAACGCCCTGGCCCTGCATATTGCCGATTTGCGGGACGGCAAACGAAACGCGATCACTTCGGCATCAGACCTCCTTCGTTTTAGTGCCATCCATCGTCATGTTAGGACACCCACACTACCTAACATCCCGGGGATGAGATCCCACTTCAAGATTGCCTGCTTTGTAACAGGTGGGAGGGATACAGGTAACTACCAGTTTGAGAAAGTAGCCCTGACCGAACACATCGCCATGATGACAGCTTTCTTCCGGGATACGTTGCAGATTTACGACTTGTCATTTCAGTTGTACCCCCGAAAAGGCTATCCGGATCCTGTTGCGTTTATTGGCAAGCTAAGCGATTATCTACATCAGCAACAGCCTGATTGCCCTATTGAAGTGATGACAGACGGCCTTAACGACAACAATTACTACAAGGGATTGCAGTACAAAATCAGCATAACTGTTCAGGACCAAACCATCGAGATTGGTGACGGTGGTTTTGTTGACTGGACGCAGCAACTCCTCCAGAATAAAAAGGAACGAATGCTGACAACCGGAATCGGGCTTGAGCTTTTGTATCGTCTGGTAGAGCGCAGATTTTCGTGATTCATATGATTTTGGAGTGATTAAAAAATCTTAATAATCATATCAATCTTCGCTCTATTGTCTGTCACGATTTAGGCTTTGGCACTACCACAGCCGGGTTAGCAATTCCATTAAGATCGTAGACAATTTTGCCGTTTCGGATCGTCATTTCGCACTCCAGTTTCTGCTTGCCCTCAATTTTGTAGCCGGTGTAATCAACGAAGCCGAAGTAGCCCGTATCTCTGGCATCGAATTTCCCCTTGCGAATAGCCAGGATGGCCACATCGGCTACGGACCCGACTGAAAGACTACCCAGTTCAGGTCGGCGGATGGCCTGGGCTGGGTTCCAGGTACTGGCCTGAATCACGCTTTTCAACTCCATACCCATTGCCATGAATTTCGACATCACGTTGAGCATGTCTTTCATGGCATTGTTCATGCTGCCTGTGTGAATATCAGTACTAATCGTGTTGGGGTAAAAGCCACTTTTCAGCGCTGGAATCGCCTGCGAAAAGGCGAAACTGATCCCGCCGTACCCCACATCGAACAAGATTCCCTTTTTCTGGGCTTCCCAAACAATGGGTTTGACTTTCCCTGTTGCAACATCCAGAATCGACTCACGCGTTTTTAACTGCCCGAAACAGTGGGTGTAGATATCGCCCGGACGGAGGTGTTTCGTGAATAACTCGTCGAGCGACAAAGTGGGTGTACTCCCTCCAAAATCAATCATGACGGGCAGATTTGCCAGTTTTCCGGCTTCAACAACGCGCTCGGTGGGTGTCCAGTTGTAGCCACTGAAGTGGGCGAGTTTAAACCCAACTATGTAGTCGGGATATTGCTTCGCCATAGCCGCTGTTTGGCTGGCATCCATATCGTCCACGTTCTGCTCAAACTTGCTACCCCGCATGCCACTGCCCACAATATTGAGCAACGCCAGCACCCGCGTCTGCGACCGGTCAATCGTCTGTTTTTTAAACGTTTCGAAATCTCGCCAGCCCGAGCAACCTGCATCGACAATGGTTGTTACACCGTTTCGAAAGGTAAAGCCATCGGGTGGCAGTGCATTTGGGCCGTTGCTGTATGTCTGATCCAGATTAGTACCGAAAAACACATGCGTGTGCATGTCGATCAAGCCGGGAGTCACATACAGTCCTCTGGCATCGACTACCTGAATGGCTTCTTTGGGATCAAGATTTCGGCCGATTTGCACAATCTTCCCCTCACTGATGGCTACATCCAGAATGCCATCAAGTCTGTTTTTGGGATCAATAACATGCCCGCCTTTTATGAGGATGCTATACGTCTGGGCAACTACCAGATTGCTTAACAAGATCGCAAACAGCCCAAGAACTAGTTTTTTCAACATTGGGAAACTCTTGAAGTTGACAAGTTAGATTTTGGCAAATCCAGGCTAGTTTTTTCGACAGGATTAACAGGATGTACAGGATTGAAGTAATTGCAATCCTGTACATCCTGTTAATCCTGTCGAAAAACTTAAACGGCAGCTTTGGATAACTCCTCCTTAATCCGTCTGGCAACGATCTTTTCCTGACCGGGTTTCATCATCCAGACCGTGACGCCAATGTTACTTGGACCGCCCCCACCTACTTCAATTGACGGGTCGCCTTTTCGTAATGATTCCTGTAGCTCTTTGCCTGTAATTCGTAGTTTAGCCGGGTCCCAGGAAATGCGGAGCGTGGGCGTGTGGTTACCTAACGGTGGTACATGTACGTCAATCTGCACACCGGGTACCGCTTTCACTGTATTCTCAATGTAGGCCGTGTTTTCTTCCCAGGTTTTCCAGACTTTATCGTGGTCTTCGTTGATAAATTTTTCGAGGGCGACATACATCCCCAGAATCTCTTCTTTGTTGACTTTCATTCCCCGACCAATATTGAAGCCACGGGGCGGCATATGCAATCGAGCGGCCGAGATAATGTCTTTTTTACCCATCAGGATGCCCGCACTTTGGGGACCACGCATGGCTTTTCCGCCCGAAATGACCACGAAACTGAAGCCCATATCGTTGAAGCGCCATAGATTCTCAACGGGTGGCACATCGGCGGCAATATCGATGGAAGTGGGAATGTTGTGCTTCTTTCCCAACGCAACCCACTCTTCATGCATGATTTTACCCTTGTCGGCTTCGATGTGCAAAAAGTGCATGAGTGCCGTTTTTTCGTTGATCGCCCGTTCAACATCTTCAGCCGTTTCAACGACCACAATCTTACAGCCGGTATTGGTTAGCGCATGATTGTACACAATGTCATGGGCTTTCTGGCAGATCACTTCCGTTTTCATACCAGTGCCGTCCAGATGCGGCAACTTTTCCACCTTCTTCTGATCCATGCCGGTCAGGATACCAGCCAAGCCCAGCGTCATACCGGCAAAAGCACCCGAGGTCACAACGGCCGCTTCTGAATGCACGAGTTGAGCAATTTTTTCGCCCACTTTGTCCTGAATCTCATCCAGCAGGCAAAATTCTTTCGCACCGCCATTGATCGCATCGAGCACTTCGTCGTGCATGAGTGAACCCGTCATATAGGTGAGTGTACCAGCCGCATTGATAAATGTCCGGATACCCAGTTCTTTGAATAGATCCCGTTTAGGAGCAGCCAGTGGCGCGGCATCTGCGGTTAATGGAAGTCCACCAATCAGTCCGCCCAAAAGCGGAACGCTGGATAAGCGCTTAATGAGTTTTCGTCTGCTTAACATGGAAGTAGTTGGTTAAAAAAAGAGAGCTACCCCAACCCCTCCCTTTATTTCAAGGGGAGGGGTTGGGATGGGGTAATTTTTAGATATACGCAATACAGTCCATTTCCACCAGCGATTCGCCGGGTACGCCCCCGTAAACCGCTACTGTTGTTCGAACCGGCGGCTTGCTGCCAAACCGACCTTTGTAGACTTCGTTCATGGCTTTGTAGTCGTTCAGGTCATGCAGGAAGACGGTTACTTTCAGGACTTTTTCCATAGACGAGCCCGCTTTGATCAACTCTTTTTCAAGCTCTTTAAGCACCTCATCGGTATGTACTTTAATGTCGCCCTCTTTGTGATAGCCTTTACCGGCTACAAAAACCAGGTTGCCTAGTTTAGTCGAGCCCGAAAACAGGGGTACATCCTGCTGAGTAACTACATTGAACACTTCTTTTTCTGGCGCAGGCTCGGCCATTGCTTTGGTAGTCGCGCCTAACCCAACGATGCCCGCTACCGATGCAAAAAGGCGTTTTAAACTAGATCTGCGTTGTGTTTCCATAAGTGCATTGACAAGTTAAATGATTATGTTATAGTGGTTTTGCGTATACCCCCTAGTCTAGCCGTAGCTTACTGATTTTCTGCGTATTGCCTTCTATCTTCAACCCATCCTGATACAGAATAGCCCGGTACTCAATTTCATCGTACGATTTGATATTGTTTCTAACAATTTCCAGACTCCGTTCGCCTGGCTGAGCAATGGGATAAACATCCGTTTCGGTCCATTTCTGATTGAACTCCTCATTGAGCGAACTCTGGACCGGACGATATTCGAAGCCCAGGCGGTAGGCTTGCCCATTGCCCAATTTGGTGAGATCGGCGGTTAGTTTCAGATTACCATTCGACGTCTTTTCGGCTTTAAGGGTCCTGACATTCGCGGGTTCAAGAGCAGCCTGTACGTTTGTTAGCTTCACCACGATGGGGTTTGGCCATTTGTGATTGTTATAAATTCGCTGGGCGCGAACCACCGAAATTTTCAGCCCGTCAGGCGTTTGTTCAAACCGCGCTTTACCATCATTTGCCGGCTGGTACTCAACCACATTCCCCGATTGCCCCAATACGCTGATTTCGGTTGATCTTGTCGCTTTGAGCGACCGAAGCAGAAACGTCCGGCGTTCGCCCCGTGGCCAGTCGGGCATATTGGTCAAATAGGCATATACGGTATTTCCCTCTTTTGACCTGGTGAACCAGATATCCCCTTCGTTACGCACGACCCAGGGACGTACGTTATGCACGGCTTCCTGATTGATAAAATGCCAGGCACCAATTTCCATCAAACGTCCCTGCTGGCCTTCGTTCAGTTGCCCCCATTGCGTTGGCCCAACATTAAGCAGATACGAACCCCCTTTGGCGCGGGACTCAATCAGAATATTAATCAACTCTGTACCAGACTTATAGTGTTCGTTGGTTGGTTTGTAGTTCCAGGCTGTCCCCATTGTCATGCAGCTTTCCCAAGCCGTCGTCAGGGTTTCTCCGGGCAGGTATTGCTCTGGGGTCTCCAGCACACCACGGGTAATGAGGCAGTTCGGCTGGTACTTCCAGACAACCGCTTTGACTTCTTCCCGCAACACGTCGCTGTCGATAAAAAACAGATCAACCGGGCCGTATTTAGTCATCAACTCCTGACACTGGGCCTCCACAAACTGCTTGTATTTAGCCTGAAACGGTTTGGCTTTTTCCCAATGGTCATCGCGGGTGATGTCCTTCATGCCATTTCGGTACGCAAACGAGAAATCTTCGGGTGAGTAGTAAAATCCAACTGCCAGTCCCCACTTCCGGCAGGCATCAACATACTGCTGAACAATATCCTTTTTATAAGGGGTATTCATCACCCCAAAATCAGTGGTTTTTGTGTCCCACATACAGAAACCAGCATGGTGTTTGGTGGTGAACATGATGTATTTCATGCCCGCATTTTTGGCCAGAATCACCAGCCGCTCGGCGTCAAAATCTTTGGGGTAAAAGGTCTTGGGAAGTTCTGAAATATATCGCTCAACGTAGTCGGGTGAGGCCCCCACCAGCGAGTGGCTGATCACGACACCCAGTTGCGTATCCACATTCCAGTGAATGAACATCCCAAAACCAGCATCTTTCAGCCACTCCTCGCGCTGGGGTTTATTGTGGTTAGCCCCAATTTGCGCGAACGTAGAGAAAGCGAGGAAAGTAAGCAGGAGGAAAGAAACAAAAAGTCGTGTACGCATAACTAAACTATAACTAATTGACTTACAGCGATCCTAATTGGGGATCATAAAAATTTAATCTACCCGAAATTCATCGAGCATAAGCCAGGCTTTGCCTCCAGCTCCGTATTCACCGGAGGGAATGATGCCTTTGTTTGTTGCCTGTATCCGCACGTATCGCGCCTGAGTCGGCGGAAACGTAGCGTTTACGGAGTTAATGCCATTAACCGGGAACTGGGTTTGCTCATACACCTCGCGAAACGTTTTGCCATCTTCCGACACGGCAAAGCGGAGTGTATCGGGCGCCCACATCCGCTGCCAATGATAGTTTAGAATGTGCGTACCGATGCTCGATATAGACTGTGTGCTTTGTAAATCAATCAGTACATCTGCGTCTTTTCCCTGAAAACCGATCCACTCGCCCGTATTGTAGCGGCTGGTTCCGGCTACCCCATTGACGGCCACCAATGGACTGGCGGGTCGGTAGGCTCCAGTAGGTTCTGTGGTAAACGTGACAGATTTCCCTGTTGCTTTACTGACCGTGATCGCTTTTTGAAATACCCGTCCCTGTGGCTGATTACCCAGAAAGGCAACCGCTTTTAGGTTCATAGTATGTTCAATATCAATTAGTTGATCATAAGCAGGACTAGTGAGCACCGGGTTTGTCCCATCGGTTGTATAGCGAATTACAGCACCGGGCAATGTCGTTGAAAGCCGCAGTTGCACGGTGCCTGTCGGACTAACGGATACCGAATCGGTCAGTTCGTCGAAGCGATTGGCGTACTGAATTGTCAGGCGTTTCAGCAAGGGTTCCTGCAACCGAAGTCTTCGCAAAAAATCGGGATAATTCCGGTGTTGGCGCTGACTCCAGGCAATTTCGGCGACGGCAATTGCGCGCGGAAAAATCATGTACTCCGCCTTCTCTGGACTGTCAAAATATTCACTCCAGGCCGTTCCCTGAACCCCTTTCAGATAAACGGCTTCCTCTGGACCGAGATCAGCCGGAACAGGCTCGTAGGCATACACTTTACTTAGGGGTGTGTAGCCCGCAGCGGCCAGGGGTTCTTCTGGATATAAGGACTGGTAGTAATCGAAATAAACGTGACTTTCGGGCGTCATGATCGCGTTATGCTTCTGCCGAATGGCTTCGATACCACCTTTTATCCCCCGCCAGCTCATAACCGTAGCGCCCGGTGACAAGCCTCCTTCTAAAATCTCATCCCAGCCAATCACTTGCCGACCTTTCTTATTGACATGCTGTTCGATGCGCCGGATAAAATAACTCTGGAGTTCGTCTTCATCCTTGAGATGTTCACTACGGATGCGCGCCTGGCATTTTGCACAGGTTTTCCAGCGGGTTTTCGGGCACTCATCCCCCCCAACGTGAATGTACGTCGAAGGGAACAAGTCAATGACTTCATCCAGTACGCCTTCCAGAAAGGCAAATGTGCTATCATTCCCGGCACAGAACACATCCTCGAAGACGCCCCAGAACGTAGCTGCCTGATACGGCCCGCCCGGCTGACCATCTGGCTTCAGGCAACCTAATTTCGGATAGGCACTCAACGCGGCCAGCGCATGGCCCGGCATTTCAATCTCGGGAATAACCGTTATGTGGCGCTGCGTGGCATACTGGACAATGTCACGGACTTCGGCCTGGGTGTAGTAACCGCCGTAGCGTTTACCATCGAACCGATGCGGCAACTCTTTCTTATGGCCAATCAGCGTTTCGCGCCGATAGGCAGCCGTTTTTTGTAATTCCGGGTATTTCTTGATCTCGATCCGCCAGCCCTGATCGTCGGTCAAATGCCAATGGAAGGTGTTGAATTTATACAGGGCCAGTTCATCGATGTATTTCTTAATGAACGCAACCGGGAACAGATGGCGGCTCACATCGAGGTGCATACCCCGATACGAAAACCGGGGATAATCCGTAATGTCACAGGCCCCAATCGTAGCCGATTTCGATTGAGAAAAAAGTTGGGTTAGGGATTGCAATCCGTAGAATAAGCCAGCCTCGTCGTGACCGATCAGGCTAATTTTTTGCGGGTTAATCTGAAGTTGATAGCCTTCTGGCTGTTTAACAAGTCCGGGATCAATCGTCAGGTCAATACCAGGTTTCGCCTTTTTTACCGACAGGGATAAACCAGTACATGCCCGTAATTGCGCCTGAACCAGCGCCACAAATTGCCCGGAAACACCAGCACCGGGCGCAATTCCAACTTGAGTACCAAGATGAAATTGCCCCGCTGTCTGGCGAAAGATTACTGGTTCAGGAATCAGTCCGCTTTGGGCGAATAGGTTTCCTAAACCGAGGAGGAATAGTGCAATATGTTTCATTGGGAATAGAACGCAGATTTTTATGATGTGTATGATCAAGGATGATTTTAACTTTTTCTCCGCAAATCCGGGCTAAATCATATTTAATCCTAATGATCATAAAAATCAGCGTTCTAGTTTGTACCGAATTATTTATCCAACCACATCTGCGTCAGGAATGTGTTTTCGCCTTGACGGGCAACGGCACCTAAATAATTTTCTTTGTTCAGGTTTTCTTCTGTTGCAGGGTAAAGCATCCGGCGGAATATTTTTCCTCCTGTGATGTTGCCCGTGTAGTTGTTAGGCACCAAAGCCGGGTAGCCAGTCCGACGCCAGTTCAGGAACACCTCCTGCGAATTCGGGAAGATCGACACCCAGAACTGGGTATACAGTTGCTCTAGCTGTTGCGCCTGCGTAGCTGTCGTAACAAGGGCATTCGCCGTTGCATACGCATCAATGTTCGCCTGCGAAATCACGCCATCGGCACCGTATAATGCCCACTGACGCATAGCGGCTTTGACGCCCAGATCATACAAAGCTGCTGGTGTCTTAGCCGTATACCAACCCCGAATAGCGGCTTCAGCCAGGTAAAAATTAACCTCGGCATTGGTCAGCACCAACATCGGCGCGTTCAGTTTGAGAATGGTGTTCTGGTTCGGCTCCGAATACGTGACAAAGTCGGCGGGTTTGGTATTGGGAATCGTGGCCGCCATTCCTTTCTGGAGGCTTACATCCGTGCTGGGTTTACCATTTACATACACCACCGATAGCACCGGTAAGCGTGGGTCGTTCGTCTTTTTCAGGTAATTGATAAACGTATCGTAGTACTTCCCACCTTCCGGATTGCTTACGCCGTCGGCTTTCAGGTAATCACTATTGAGCATCCAATACGCCAACGGATTCTGATTAACAACCTGACCAGAAGACAAATAGACGATCTTCGCCATATCTCCATCTTCTGTGATCAGGCTTCCGGCAATGGCTTTTTTCACCCAGGTTTCGGCCAGTGCTACATCGGGTTTGGTCATGCGCATTCCCATCCGCAGCATCAGCGAATAGGCGAACTTCTTCCATTTGGCAATGTCGCCACCATACATCAGATCGGCAGCGCCAAAGGTTGATTTCGTGGCATCGAACAGAGCGATCGCTTTTTCCAGTTCGCTGAGCAGATCGGCATAAATATCTTTCTGCGGGTCGTAAACTGGCTTGAAAATGCTTTGGGTATAGCCCTGAGCCGCCTGTTTGTAGGGAATATCGCCATACAGATCCGTGATTTTGGAGAAGCTGTATGCACGCCATATTTTGGCAATGGCCAGCTTATTGACCTGCGCAGGATCTTTCTCCAACGCCCGAATCACTTCGCCGATTTCATTGATTTCGTTCGGATAGGCATTGGTAAAAACGGTGTACGGGGCCGTGCCCTGGTTGAAAATATACTTTGAACCCCAACTGGCTACGTCGTTGTAGCTGGTTGTGTACTGCATCGTTCCCTGCAAGCCGGTGATCATGTTACCCACCGCATCGTACTGCGCTTTGGTGAATACGAAATCGGGGCTGACCGTACTGGATGCGTCGGGGTTAATATTGAGTTCTTCCAGGCCCTTGTCGCAGCTTTGCAGGGTGCAGAGCGCCAACAGGCAATAGGTAAATTTATAGAATCGATTTTTCATGGAATGTCGTCGTTAGAATTTTACGATGAGGTTCGCGCCATAACTTCTGGTACGGGGTAATCCCAACGATTCAAAGCCCTGGTTCGAGCTATTGGTAAAACTCTGCTCGGGATCGAAATTGTCGGTTTGCTTGTAGAGTGTCAGGAGGTTACGCGCAACAAACGAGATACTGGCCGACTGTAGTTTCACGAATTTGAGAGCACTCGTTGGAATATTGTAGCTGAAGATGACCTGACGTAGTTTCACAAAGCTGCCATCGTGCAGGAACAGGTCGGTGTAGTTTTTATCGTTGTCATAGTAGACCCGCAGGTTTTCTTTGGCAACGGTACGCGTGTAGGTGTCGCCAGTCGGTGTCACTCCTGTCAGGGTAAGGCCATTTTCGCGCCCATCCAGCGTCCGCTTCAGTTTTCCCATTCGATTGGCATATACTTCCATCACCGAGAAAACTTTGTTGCCAAACTTCCCGTCCAACAGAATATTCAGCGAGAAATTTTTGTATCTGAATTCGTTGGTCAAGCCCATAGTGAGCGGAGGAACGCCTTTTCCCAATTCCTGAAGGGCTGATTTCTGCGCAAACCCTGACGTTGGGTCATACACAATGTTGCCCTTGGCATCGCGCACGCGTGTTGTGCCAACAATGGTTCCGTATGAACTGCCTTCGATAGAGTTGATATAGGCCCAGTTACCGACCGACGTCGCCATCTGCATGGAATTGATGCCGTCGGCCAGTTTTACCACTTTACTTTGGTTATAGGCCACATTGTAGCTCAGATTCCAGCCAAAATTTGACGTACGGACAGGCATCACGGTTACCAGTGCTTCGATACCCCGGTTATTCAATTTACCCACATTCAGGTAAACCGAGTTGTAACCCGACGTTGGCGAGGTGCTGGTTTGAACAATATCGTTTGTGGTTGCCCGATTGTAATAGGTAAGGTCAAGACCGACTTTTTTATTGAAAAACTGTAAGTCAATACCAGCCTCGAAGGTTGTCGATGTGAGTGGCTTCAGGCCAGCGTTGGTCAGACCTGATGCAGCTGTCGCATTGGTAGTCACATTCTGCAGGGGCTGTCCTGAACTCGGAATCATCGAGTAAGTCAGGTTGATCACGTACGGATCGGGCGTAGCGCCACCCACCTGTGCCCACGAAGCGCGAACTTTGGCGTAATCCACCATTCGAGGCAATTGGAACGCCTGCGACAGTACGAAACTCCCCCCAACGGATGGGTAAAAAATGGTGTTATTCTGTGGACTCAGCGTCGAAAACCAGTCCTGCCGACCTGTAGCCGTTAAGAACGCAATACCCTTATAGTCAAGATCAACCGAGCCGAATACCGAATTTGTGCGGGTGTGCTGATTGAGCGGTATGGTACTCGACGTAGCGAGGTTGGTAGAGCTATAAAAGAACGGAATTGTAAAGGTTGCTCCTGTCAAATTCAACTGATTATAGCTGAAATTCCGTTGGTTCATCCCGGCCAGTGCCGAAACGCCAAAGTGACCGAATGTGGTGTTGTAGTTTGCGGTGAGCATGCTATTGGTTTCGCTCACATCCGTTTTCAACTGATTGAACTGGCCATTCGGAATGTAGCGGGTACCGGTTGGCAGAATGTAGCGATAGTTGTAATTATAAAAATCCCGGCTCACGGTTCCTTTCACCGACAGGTTTTTCAGGATTTTGTAGGTCAGCCCCAACTGACCGATAAAGCGATTCTTGCTATCGTCCTGCTGATACTTATTGACAACAAAGTAGCTATTGGAAGCAATGTCGGCATCGTTCCAGGCAATTTCATTGCCGCTGGCATCGTATCCTGGGTTCAGCCACCGAATGTCGGAGGTGTTCCCAATCATGTAGGGTGTCCAGTTCGGGTTGCCGAGTGCGTCGCCAGCGCCGGTCTTATTATGCCCCTTTTCGAGGGTATACTGAGCCACGGCTTCCAGCGCTATCTTATCCCCGAATGATCCATTAATGTTGAGGTTTCCGGTTTTGCGATTGTAGGTGTTGGTGGGCAGAATCCCTTTGGCATCCAGATCGGACAGCGAAAAACGATAGTTAACTTTCTCATTCCCACCGGTAAAAGCCAGCGTATTCGTAAAGGTTTTGCCGGTTTGGTAGAAATTCTTGATGTTATTTTTCTGGGCGCTATAGGGGTGCGTTTGTCCATCGGCAGCCACAAAGTCGGAACCATCGATTTTAGCGCCCCACGAACGGCGTCCCCAGGCAATGCCCTGGGCCTGCGTCGTTGGCTTAGCGGCTCCGTCGCCCTGACCGTATTCGTACTGCCAATCGGGGAATACAGCGGCATTTTCCATGGTAAAGGTCGAATTATACTCAACACCAATACCACGCTGTGCTTTTCCTTTTTTGGTCGTTATCAGGATAACGCCGTTAGCCGCACGCGAACCATATAGCGCGGCAGCCGTACCACCTTTCAGCACGCTAATCGACTCAATATCATCGGGATTGATACCGGCAATTCCGTCCCCCCGGTCCACGTTACCCTGACCACCATTCGTGGTGGCGCTTCCGCCCGGTACCGTGTTGTCGATGGGCATCCCGTTGATTACATATAGCGGCTGGTTGTCGCCCGTCAGGGAACCATTGCCCCGGATAATGATCCGGCTGGAACCACCCGGACCCGTCGAAAGACCCGTTGCGTTGACGCCCGCTATTTTACCAGACAACGCATTGGCTACGTTATTCTCACGGGCCTGCGTAAACTCAGACCCTTTTACTTCGGTCACCGAATAACCCAGGGCTTTCTTGTCTTTCGTGATACCCAGTGCCGTTACCACCACTTCACCAAGTTGCGTAGCATCTTCTTTCAGGCTCACATCAACTACAGAGCGACCATTCACGGTAACTTCCTGGGCCACAAACCCGATGTACGAGAAAATCAGGGTTGCCTGCGAACTCGACAGGCTAATCGAGTATTTCCCCTGACTATCCGTAACCGTTCCTTTCGTAGATCCTTTCTCGACAATGGTCACGCCCGGTAATAGGGCACCATCGCCGGTATTTGTCACTTTCCCCGAAATCGTCTGTGCTAAAACAGGTACACTCAGCAGCCAGAGCATCGTGAGCAGCTTCCCCAAATGAGTCGGCCAGCGTAGTAAAGTACAGTCCATAAGTTATGATTGATTAGTTAAGTTAAGATTACTCATCAGTCCACTTTGCAAATTTTGCAATCTTTTAATGCAATTCTTGCGCAATATAGCGGTCGATGTTGCAATTTTGCAAACAATATTTCTTTTAACAGGCAAAAATGTGGGTTTTATATGCAAATAATATTTTTTTCATCCTGTTTATACGGCATATATGAGAATTATGCAAAGTGTATTCCGAAAGCCACTAACTCATTCGTGTATGGTCAGCAGGGCCCGATTTCTGATAGGTAAGATTTTACCTTTATTTTGCTTTTATGTTTAGTAACCGAACGGACCATTCTCTCATGTCAATTGCCTTCTTAAAAGACGAGCGTAAAGATTTAATTATCAACCAATTAAACCTTCATACGCGAATCAACCTGACCGATTTGGCTATTACGCTAAACGTATCTGAAGACACCGTTCGACGCGATATAAATGACCTGGCCGACGAAGGGAAGCTGATAAAAATTCGCGGGGGAGCTATGTCGAAGGCCTACCACCATTCGTCGCAGTTGCAGGAAACGTATGCCCATCAGAGCAAACGGATCATTGGCGAGAAAGCACTGACCCTGCTGAAGGATGGGATGCTCATTCTTATGGGTGGAGGTACTACCATTCGGGAGTTCATTAAAATGATTCCGACGGAATTGAAGGCGACCTTCATTACGGTTAACCCCCTGACAGCCGTTGAGTTACTGGACAAACCCAATCTGGAAATCATCATGATTGGCGGGCAGATTTCCCGCTATAGCCAGATGAGTGTGGGGGGCGAAGTGTACCAGCGCCTATCGGAACTGCGCGTTGATCTATGCATCATGGGCACCAACGCCATCGACGCGAAAGAAGGGCTGACCGATTCGGATTGGGAAACGGTTCAGGCCAAAAAGACTATGATTCGGGCTGCGGAGAAGATCGTGATCCTGGCCATTTCCGAAAAGATGAACAGCGTCATGCGCATGAAAGTGGCCGACCTGAGCCAAATCGACTACCTGATCACCGAACTCCCCGCCGACTCAGTGCAACTGGCACCGTATAAGACGGGTAAGACGGAAGTGTTGTAGAATAGAGCCTATTTTAACACGAGCTATAGGGTCTTATTTCTGACTATGAGCCAATTAAGCGCTATAGTTCGCATTATTTTAAAATTACAGATGCTGTTTTTTGTCATTCCGACGCAAGGAGGAATCTCTAGCACCAGGCGAATTTGAGATTCCTCCTTGCGTCGGAATGACAAAAAACAGCATACTACTCCGGCAGCATCGAACTCAAATCCGATCCATGTGTGGGATACGCAAACAACGTTTTTCCCAGCTCTCTTGCCGAGATACCATGTTTCATCGCCAGCGTGAACAGGTTGATGAGTTCATCGCTACCGGAACCCAGTAGATGCGCTCCCAGAATCTGATCGGTTTCAGCATCGACCAGCGTTTTGAAGCCTGTGAATTGCTCGTTAATACGTCGGCTGTTATACCAATCCGTCGTTTCCTGAAAGGTCACCTTTACGTTTCGACCCTGTTCCTTTGCCTGTTCTTCCGTTAAGCCAACAGACGCCAACGTTGGTATGGTAAAAACAGCCGATGGAACCGGGTCATTTGTATAGGTTTGCTTATTTCCATTCAGGATATTTTCCGCCACAATCTTGCCTTCATAGGAAGCCAGTGGCGTAAGTGGCAGTCCTTTGTCAGATGCATCTCCGCAAACGTAAACGGCCGGATTCGACACGCTTTGCAGGAATTCATTGACGGTTACCCCTTTTTCATTCACCTCAACGCCAGCCTTTTCTAATGCCAATTCGGCCACATCGGCAACCCGACCAGCTCCATGAACAACCAATTGGGTTGAAACAGCGTGAACTTTCCCCTTTTGCTTATAGGCTACGGTAAGCTTACCCGCATCGCCTTTTACCTCAGTTACACTGGCTTCCAGTTCAATCTTAATTCCAACTGCTTCCATTGCCTTCACCAACAGCTTAACTAAATCAGCGTCGAATCCTTCCAATGGCCGTTTACCCTGGTGAAGAATCGTTACGTTTGATCCGGCACGAGCCGCTACATGCGCAAATTCAAAAGCAATGTAGCCTCCCCCAATCATGACGATTTCTTCTGGAAGATCAGCAAGTTCCATAAAACCGGTACTATCGGTCAGTAATTCTTCCCCAGGAATACCAAGTGGTTTTGGTCGCTGACCGGTAGCAATGACAATGTGCTTCGCTTGTAGGACATGATCATCAACACGAACCGTGTTTTCAGATACGAAGGTAGCCGCTCCATGAAAGATGACAATCCCCTCATCAGCAAATTGCTTTTCTGTTCGCTCCGGTATAGATTCTACGAATGTTTTTTTGAATTGAATGAGGTCAAGCCAGTTGATAGACGCCTTGCCCTGAACCCCTTTGCCAACCAGTTGCTCCGACCGGGCAATGATTTCGGCGGCTCCCACCAGTACTTTTTTAGGATCACATCCCCGCTGCGAGCACGTGCCGCCAAAGGGTAATTTATCAATGATGGCCACGGTTTTACCCGCCTGACGAGCGGCTTCCGCAACTGTTTTTCCGGCCGAGCCCGTACCAATAACAACAAGATCAAACGACTGCATAGAGTAATGACTGGTAGCTTTGTAGGGTATAACTACCAAACGCACCTCAGTGGCTAAAAAGAAAATGGGTAATCTGGCAAATTTTGCCGGATTACCCATTTTCTGAATTGTTAGTTTATGCCTTACGCTACCGCTGCGTACAATTCCTCGCGCTGCGCTTTCACGCGTTCGTCGGTGAGGAATTCGTCGTAGGTCATTAGTTTATCGAGGATGCCCGCTGGGGTGATTTCGATGATGCGGTTAGCCACCGTCTGTACGAACTGGTGATCGTGCGAGGTGAACAGAATCGGTCCTTTAAAGTCAATCAAACCATTGTTAAGCGATTCGATGGATTCGAGGTCAAGGTGGTTGGTGGGTTCGTCGAGCATCAGGAAGTTAGCGCCCGACAGCATCATTTTCGACAGCATACACCGCACTTTTTCACCCCCGCTCAGAACGGTTGCCTTCTTCAGCGATTCTTCGCCCGAGAACAGCATCCGGCCCAGGAAACCCCGGATAAAGCTCTCGTCTTTCTCCACCGAATATTGCCGTAGCCAATCGACTAAGTTGAGGTCGGTTTTGAAGAATTTCTCTTTTTCAGCATCCGTCGGGAAATACGACATGGTGATCGTGACACCCCATTTAAACGAACCTGAATCAGCCTTGCGTTCGCCCGCCAGAATATCCATTAAGGCCGACACCGCCAGTCCGTCGCGACTAAACAGGAAAATCTTGTCCTGCTTATTCATGGTAAACGACAGATTTTCAAACAGTTTCGTACCGTCTTCAGCCGTATAGGTCAGATTTTCGACCGTCAGAATCTGATCGCCGGGTTCGCGTTCTGCTTTGAAGTTTACGTACGGATACTTCCGGGATGAAGGCTGAATATCTTCAAGCGTAAGTTTTTCGAGCAATTTACCCCGGCTCGTCGCCTGCTTGGATTTCGATGCGTTGGCCGAGAAGCGCCGGATAAACTCTTCGAGTTCTTTACGCTTATCTTCCGTTTTCTTGTTCTGGTCCTGGCGTTGTTTCAGAGCCAGCTGGCTCGACTCATACCAGAATGAATAGTTCCCCGCAAAGAGCTTCACTTTGCTGAAATCAACATCGACGATTTGGGTACAGACCTGATCCAAAAAGTGCCTGTCGTGCGAAACCACAATAACCGTATTGTTGAAATTCGCCAGGAAGTTTTCGAGCCAGCCTACCGATTCTACATCAAGATTGTTGGTCGGCTCGTCAAGCAGGAGTACATCGGGATTGCCGAAGAGCGCCTGAGCCAACAGAACCCGTACTTTTTCTGAGCCATTCAGATCGCTCATCAACGAATAATGCAGGTCTTCTTTGATACCCAGACCCGATAGTAGCGTAGCCGCATCCGATTCGGCATCCCAGCCATTCATTTCGGCAAACTCTGATTCGAGTTCGGCTGCTTTTTCGCCATCAGCATCCGTAAATTCTTCTTTTGCGTAGAGGATATCTTTTTCCTGCATGATGTCATACAGGCGTTTGTTGCCCATAATGACCGTTTGCAGCACCGGAAACTCATCGTATGCCGACTGATTCTGATTCAGCACCGACATCCGCTCGCCGGGTGACAGGGACACATTACCCGTTTGGGGTTCAATTTCGCCCGACAGAATCTTTAATAAGGTTGATTTACCCGCTCCGTTAGCGCCGATAACGCCATAACAGTTGCCGGATGTGAATTTTATAGTTACGTCGTCGAAAAGCACCCGCTTACCGTAGCGAAGTGAGACGTTTTGTACCGATAGCATGACGTGATTTTTCGTTCAGATTGAACTGCAAAGATACTAAATTTTAGCGGGATTCTGGGGGAGTGATAGAACGCAGATCTGTATGATCATTATGATTTACACGGATAAAAATCATAATGATCATACAGATCCGCGTTCCATTCTTTTACTTATCCCGCACGCAGCGAAACCCAAGATTATTACTCCCGCTGCTTACCTCGCCTTTACCCCGACTACCTGCCTTATAACGAATGCAATACTCATCGCTACACAGGAACGAGCCGCCCCGTTGCACACGCTTCACGGCACCGGGTTCGTCGGGATCGTAGCTGTCCGATGGGCCTTGCGGGTCATTTTTAACCAATTTTGTGTAGTAGTCAGGCCGGTAAAAATCCTGGCACCATTCCCACACATTGCCATCCATGTCGTATAAACCATAGGGATTAGCCGGGAAAGATTTCACGGGCGCAACACCCACAAAGCCATCTTCGGTCGTGTTATGATCGGGGAAACTGCCCTGATAGATGTTAGCGACCCATTTGCCGGTAGGCTTTAACTCATCGCCCCAATAGTAGGTGTGGTTGCCTTTGCCACCCTGGGCGGCAAATTCCCATTCGGCTTCGGTGGGCAGGCGTTTCCCGGCCCATTTCGCGTAGGCAAGGGCGTCGTCGTAACTTACATGAATAACGGGCTCGTTCTCATGGCCTTTTACAGAACTGTTTGGGCCTTTAGGATGCTGCCAGCTTGCGCCTTTTACATATTCCCACCAGCGTAACGGATTTTCCAGCGATACTTTCTGAGCAGGTGGCGTAAAAACAGCCGATCCTGGTACGAGTTGCTCAGCCGGAACACCCGGATAGTCACTCGGATTCAGCGGGCGTTCGGCGATGGTTCTGTAGCCTGTTGCCGCGACAAATTTGGCAAACTCGGCATTGGTGACTTCATGCTCGTCCATCCAGAAACCTTTTACAGTAACCGAGTGAACCGGCCGTGCATCCGGAAATTCATCGGCTCCCATCAAGAACGTACCGCCCGGAATCAACACCATCCCGGCCGTACTACCTGCTCCCGATCCGGTACCAGTGGCTGCATTTCGAATAGCGGCCGACCGAGACGGCATGCCTTTTGCAATGCAGGCTGCCGCAGAGTCGGCTGCAGCCTGTTCTTTCGATGCCTGATCCGTTGAATTGCATCCGGCTAGAAGTGTAAATCCTACTAAAACAGCTATAACATATTTCCCACACATATCAGTTATTCAATTAGCGGCTAAACACTTACCACGTTTAACAGCTAGAAAGTGATCTTTTCAGTTTTTTGTCATGGCTCCGGCCAGCTTGAGATCTCTCCTTGCGTCGAGCCGGGTGGCCGGAGCCATGACAAAAAAACGAGATAAAAAACTCCGCTTATCAAAGCTTACTCTCAAACAGCTTCAGTGCTTCATCGTCTTTGTATTTCACGATCTGCTCTTTCAGCTTCGTTTTCAGCGAGGCTGTTATGGCTTCGTACCCCTTCGCGCCATAGAGGTTCTTTAAATTCTGCGGGTCTTTCTGGATGTCATACAACTCCCAGAAATCATCGGGCCCGTAAAAACGAGCCAGGGTGTAACGATCGGTTCGTAATCCAAAATGGGGAGCTACGTGGTGTGGTTGCGGGTATTCGTAATAATGGTAATAGGCCTGATCGCGCCAGCCTTTCGTTGAGCCTTTCAGCAAGGGCAGAAACGATTCGCCCTGAATATAGTCTGGGATAGCGGTGCCGGTTAAATTGAGTAGCGTGGGTGCCCAGTCGACATTGGAAACCACCTGCCGTACCTGGCTACCCGGTTTGATGACGCCTGGATACCGAATAACAAAGGGAGTTTTCAACGATTCTTCGTAGATCCACCGCTTATCGAACCAACCGTGTTCGCCCAGATAAAATCCCTGATCCGACGTATAAACGACAATCGTGTTTTTCGCCAGTCCGCTTTTATCCAGGTAATCGAGCAACTTACCAATGTTTCGATCCAATGAATTTGCCACCGACAGGTAATCTTTCATGTAGCGCTGGTATTTCCATTCGACTAACGCCTTGCCGCTGAGCTTCTTTTCATCAAACTCTTTACTGATTTTGTTTTCGTAATATTCGTAAAATGGCTTTTTCTGCTCGGCGGTAAACCGATTATAGGAAGCCATGGCCCCTTTGGCGTCATAATCGGCATGTACCTTTAAATCATTCTTCAGGATCATGGTCTTATCAATACTCATGTCCTGCTTTTGTGCCGCCGTACGTCCTTCGTATTTGTCATAAAACGTAGCGGGTAGCGGAAAGGTGACGTTATCATAAGCGCCCAGATCTTCGATGGCTGGTAACCATTCCCGATGCGTCGCCTTATGACCCACGACCAGAAAGAATGGCTTTGAGGCATCCCGGTGATCAAGCCAGTCGGTGGATAAGCTCGTTACCACGTCGGTAACATAGCCCATGCGTCGGGTTGTCTTATTATTGGAGTCGACAAAATCGGAATTGTAATAACTACCATGTCCCGGCAGTATGTTCAGATAATCGAAGCCATGTGGCAGACTCCCCAGGTGCATTTTGCCAACCCAGGCGGTCTGGTAGCCATTTTTTTGCAGCTCCTCCGTAAAAACGGGCTGATTGATATCAAACACCTTCTCATTGAATTTATAGTCATTCCGGTGCGAAAACTGACCTGTCAGCAACGTAGCCCGGCTAGGCCCGCAGATGGAATTGGCTACCACATTGTTATAAAGAATGGCGCCTTCGCGAGCTATTCGGTCAATGTTGGGTGTTTTAGCCAATTTACTTCCATAGGCACTAATGGCCTGGGAGGTATGATCGTCCGAAATAATGAAAATAATGTTAGGTTTGGCTGGTGGGGCAACTTCCTCTTTTTTAGTACCATGACCAATCATAGCCAGCAAAGCCAGGCCCAGCAATAATCCAGTAATGGAATAGACGAATTTTTTTTTCATGTGTTTAAACCGCATCAGCGAACTGGCAAAGGGTGCAAAGGAATATGCAGCGAACGCAAAGTTAGTCCATTGCTTTACGTTCTTTACGAATAAATAAGCACGCTTATCTCTGCTTTTACTTTCTGGAACGCCTGATTAGCTGAACACATTTCAGCGCGACTCACGTCTTCATCTTCACTTCCGCACTCGGCAAATACCCAATTCGCTGGGCAACAGCACGGGGTATCTATTGCTTTTCTGGGCTGGGCAGCACCTTTTCGATTTCTGAAGGTGGCAGCACAAAAGCAGCCTTCTGTTTCTCGTATTCTTTCGTTAACTCTGCCACAATATCAGGATGGTCTTTTGCCAGGTCGTATTTTTCGCTGGGATCATTATCAATATTGTAGAGCAACGGGGTTGTGTGAATTTCCGGGGCCACTGGCGAATAGGACGGGTGGGTCATAAAATGGGCTTTCCAGGCGCCTTTACGAATGGCATAAACTTGCTCATTAATGTAATAAGGTATTAATTCTCTGGCTTTTTCCTTCTGGCCGAACAATACGCCCGATTGATCAATGCCATCGAGTACTCGGTCTTTGGGTAAACTTGCTTTTGCGAACGTAGCAATCGTTGGAAGCAAATCCATATTGCTCATTAAGGCGGTAGTGGTCACGTTGGCTTTAATTTTGCCGGGCCACCAGGCAATAGCCGGAACGCGCATGCCTCCTTCGTAGGTTGAATTTTTACCTTCAAAGAGCAGCCCCGCCGAGCCACCATGATCTTTTTGGGGCAACCAGGGGCCATTGTCGCTGGTGAACACAACCAGCGTGTTCTGATCTAATTTAAGTTGTTTCAGCGTTTTCAGGATTTGCCCCACACTCCAGTCTAACTCCGCCACAACATCACCATACAAACCTCGTGGGCTTTTCCCTTCGAAATCAGGCGAGGCATACAGGGGCGTATGTGGAAAGTTACTGGCGTAATACATCAGAAACGGCTTGTCTTTGCTCCGTTTGATAAACTGAATGACTTCGTCGGTATACCGTTTGGTCAGAAAATGCTGATCAGGTTCTTCTTCAATAATGGTTTCATTCTTATACAAAGGTAAAGCCGGAGCGTTTGCACGAGGACCCGGCGGTATACCATAGACGCCCTCTTTGCGCGTGGTAAAGACTTTCCCCATATCATTGGAGTAGGGCGTTCCAAACCAGTAATCGAAGCCCTGTCTAGTCGGCAAGAATTCCTTTAGATGGCCTAAGTGCCACTTGCCGATCAATCCGGTTGCATAGCCTTTCGTCTTGAGCATCTCGGCTATTGTCACTTCGCTCAGTGGCAAACCGCTGGCCGAATTCTGCCGAAACACATCGCCTTTTCCATACACACCCGTGCGAGCCGGAAGTCGGCCCGTGAGCAAAGCGGCTCGACTGGGTGTACAAACGGCTGCTCCTGAATAAAACTCGGTGAAGCGCATACCTTCAGTAGCCATTTGATCCAGGTTAGGCGTTGAAATAGTTGGGTGGCCGTAGCATCCCAGATCACCATACCCAAGATCATCGGCCAGAATAACAATAATATTAGGTGCTTTCTGCGCTTGAACCAGAACCGGAAAGCCCGAAAGTACCAGGAGAAGGCTTCCCCAAAAACGGGTATTAAGACGATTTATCATGCGTTGAAATAAGTAAAATGTGTAGTGTTTAGTAGCCTGGATTCTGGTCTTCCGGGGCAATATCCGGATTATTATCGATTTCCTGTTTTGGAATCGGCATCAGCAGAACCGTATTCGAAATGTCGATGCCTTTAGCCGCTTTAATGACCTGTTTGACGGTTCCGCTACGAATAAGATCATACCAGCGTTTCCCTTCTGCGATGAATTCGTAAGCCCGCTCTTTCAGGACCAGCTCCCGAAAACTGGCCGCTGTCTGGCCGTCTACTGTAAAATCGACCGATGACGGACTACCCGGTGCAAATCCATAGGCGCGTCGGTGAACCATGTTGAGTCGTTCCAGTGCCAGCGCCGTTGGCCCCTGACTGGCCTGACTAGCCGCTTCGGCATAAATCAGCAGCGCATCGGCATAGCGATAAATTGGAAAATCATTGCCACTGGCGATAGAAGCAGGAGCGCCGGTATCTTTAAATTTACCAAATCGGATGGGCTGGGAAGCACTATTTGCGACAATAACACCTGCTTTATTGGGTCCAGCTGTATACAGATTATACCCTTTCCGTAAATCCGCGTCGGCCCAGTCACGCAACAGTGGATAGGTTGGAAAACCGAAGAACGTACCGAATCCGTTTGTGGCCCAGAGGCTGGTGGGCAAGTGATAAAATTGGGGCAGCGCAGAACCGCCCGCAACACTGCGCTGAAATTTAATGGAGAAAACCTCTTCCGATGTAGTAACAACACCTGCCCCAAAAATAGTCTCAAAATCAGACGATTGCTTCACGTTGACCAGCGAGTATGCCTGTGAAGCAATCACTTCTTCGGCTTTGTCGCGAGCATTTGCCCACTGCTCCCGCACCAGATAAATATCTGCCAGCATCGTTTTAGCTGAACCCGATGTGGGTTTGCCAGCCAGCGATTGGGTCAGCGGCAGATTCGTCTCCGCTAGTTTCAAATCGGCTATAATCTGGGCATAAACAGCCTCAACGGTTTCACGCTTGCCACCAATGGCGGTCAGATCCTGCGTTGGTTTGGTCCGAATGGGAACACCACCGAAGTTTTTTACAAGGTTGTAGTAGGCCAGCGCCCGTAAAAAATAGGCTTCACCGAGCAACTGTTTTTTTTGCGTTTCGTCCATCGAAATGGCGGGAACATACTTTAGGGCCAGATTGGCTGCGTCGATGGTCTTGTAAAAACCCGCCCAAAACTGGTCCGTTACCGAAATGATGGGCGTCGTAATCTGATACTGCGACATCGGAATGTAAAACCCCTGACCGGATGCATAATCCTCGAGGGCCGTCGTATGAGCCACGTAGCGGAAACCGTATAACGTAGTGGTATGGAGCGTACTGGATATTGCACTTACCGCCGAATTGGCATCAGCCGCATTTTTGTAAAAGTTCGTGGTTGCTAACAAACTCTCGGGATGTTCGACGAGTAAATCGTTACAGGAAAGGGTCAGCAAACTCGTACTGAGGAGACAAACTATAGCAAATTTTTTCATGGCTTGTGCGTAGGAAAGTAGGGTTTAGAAACCAATACGGGCACCAAGAGTGTAGGTTCGGGCGGAGGGGTAACCTGTTTGGTCGATGCCCAGCGAAATCGAATTCGATCCACCCAGTGTATTCACTTCGGGGTCATACCAGGAGTACTTAGTGAAGGTCAGCAGATTCTGGCCGCTCACATAAACCTGCGCCGTCCGGAGCCATTTGAGATCCCACTTGACGGTTGGAATGGTATAGGCCAACTGAACGGACTTCAGGCGCAGGAATGAGCCATCTTCTACGTATCGATCCGATTCTTTAAACGACGTATTAGCGCTTATTTTCGGGTATTTAGCGTTCGGATTCGGGCTGGCAGCCGTCCAGTGATTGGTATAGACATCTTTGATCTGGTTTTCGCCGAAATACATGCTGCTAGCTTGGTTGGTTAAGTTAGCATTGAAGATATCCCCTCCCTGCTTGCCCAGCCAGAACATATTGAGCGAGAAGTTTTTATAGGAAACTGTCGACCCGAAATTGTACAGAAAATTAGGGTTCGGGTTGCCAATCACCGTTTTGTCTGCCAGGGTGATGACGCCATCACCGTTCAGATCTTTGTACTTAATGGCGCCTTTTTCATCCAGGCCATTTTCCTGATAGCCATAGAAAACACCCACTGGCTGTCCAACCCGAATCAGGTTCACAGCTACGGATAAGGGTTGTTGCAGAAGGGTTCCGAATACGTCACTCCCCCCTGCCAGTTGAATCACCTGACTACGGTTTCGGGACAGGTTTACGTTTACATCCCATTTAACCGCTTTGGTATTGACCAACGTTGCATTCAACCCCAGCTCAATCCCGCTGTTACGAATTTGCCCAATGTTCTGAATCGTACTGGTGTAGCCCGTCGACTGCTGAAGGGGCACTGTTGCCAGCAGGTCGTGCGTATTTTTCAGGTAATAATCGAATGTGAATGAAACCCGATTCCGTAAGATCGCAATATCCAGGCCTGCGTTCCATTGTGCGGTCGATTCCCATTTCAAATCGGGATTTGTGAGTTGGGCACCCGTTAGTTGACCCACATAAAGCTGATCATTATAGACCGTATTAACGGGGCTTAGCGTAAATAGCGTTTGATAGGGCGAAAGGGCCGTGTTGCCCGTAACTCCGTAGGAAAGGCGAAGTTTCAGATCCGAAATGGTACGTAAATTTTGGGCAAAGGGCTCATCGATAATGCGCCAGCCAACCGCTGCAGAAGGGAAATAACCCCATTTGTTATTAACGCCAAATCGGGAGGACCCATCTGCCCGAATACTAGTGGTAAACAAATAGCGGCCTTTATAAGAATAGTTAGCCCGAGCCAGATAGGAAAACAAAACCCACTTATACGACGTACTAGTGGGCACGCCGGGATTACTGCCGACACCAATATTTCCGGTCTCCAGCCCTTCGTAATTGAAGCCGGTGGAGCTGGTGGCAAATGAGCGTCCTTTTTCCTGCTGATAGGTAACACCACCCAATAAGGTCAGATCATGATCCTTAGAAAGCTGAGGGATATACGTAGCAGTATTTTCATTCAGAAAATTAAATCGACTGCCGTACGTAATGGTTGCCGAACCAGCGGGCGTGGTGGTGATCACAGAAGGGGAATAGAAATCGCCCCGGAGCGAACTGTTCTCAATACCAACCGATGAGCGTAGCGTCAGGTTTTTAACGGGCTCATAGCTGATTGCTGAATTAGTTAGCACATACACCTCGTTGTTCTTCTGATGCCGGGCCTCCGCCAGCGCCAGGGGATTTTCCAGGCTATTTGGGCTAAAGGCATAGGGTTTTATGTAGCTGTAGTTCCCTGTATTATCATAGGGGCCAATGGTAGGTGGTGATCCCAAAGCGGCCGATATTACCGTACTTCCTTTTTGCCCATTGTCATTCAACAACTGCGAACGATCCGTATTGGTCAACACTGCATTATAAAACAGGCGCACTTTGCCCCCAAGCTTCTGGTTCAGGTTCACCCGGAAATTTTCCCGGTTATAGCCCGATCCGCGAATAATGCCCTGCTGCCCGAAATAGTTGCCCGATACGGCATACTGCGTGTTTTCATTGCCGCCCGATACCGAAACGGTGTGGTTCTGCATCGGCGCTTTTCGAAAAATCACATCCTGCCAGTCCGTCCCCGGTGTCTGTCCAAAGGCACTAATCTGATCGGGCGTAAAATAAGCAGCAAAGCCATCGTTGCTTGCCCGCTCATTCGCCAGCGTGGCAAATTCCTGGGCGTTCATCAGGCTTATTTTTTTATTCACCTGCTGCACGGCATAATAGCTTTCCAGCGACACCTGCGTTTTGCCAGCCTTGCCACGTTTGGTCGTAATTAAGATAACGCCATTAGCCCCTCTGGATCCATAAATAGCCGTTGCCGAAGCATCTTTCAAGACCTCCATCGACTCAATGTCGTTAGGACTTATAGCATTCGGTGCGCCCGATAAAGCAAAGCCGTCTACTACGTATAGCGGCTCATTGCTGCCTTGCAGCGAGTTGCCGCCCCGAATCCGTACACTCAGGTTCGAGCCTGGTTCACCGGAGTTTTGCAGTACCTGTACACCGGGCGTTCGCCCCTGTAGCCCCTGCACGGCATTGATGGTTGGATAGGCTGTCAGTTCTTTGGCCGATACCGAACCCAGCGACCCGGTAACGTCACTTTTTTTGACCGTCCCGTAGCCCACAACGACCACTTCGGAAAGGGTCTTATTATCGGGTGCTAACTGAATATCAATCGTTGATCGGGAGCCAACAACGACTTCCTGCGAGGTATAGCCGACGAGCGAAAACACAAGCGTGCTTCCCGTTTCGGGCAGATTTAGCTGATAGCGTCCCTCAATATCCGTTGTGGTTCCCCGCGTGGAGCCTTTCAACACGACGTTCACACCGGGAAGTCCTTCGCTGGTTTCTCCCGTTACTTGCCCCTTAATCACCTGATCAGCCGCCTGAAGGCTTGAGGCCAATGGTGTTGTTGTGAGTGGCCTGGCATTGGTTTCTGTAGCTACCAGTTCCACCAGCGAAGTCGACGTAATGCCATCGGACAATCCCTTCGTGCTGGATGTCAGCTTTTTGTCGGCTCGGTGACCCGTAATTACGTAGGCACCATTTTTAACCTTACGAAATTGAAGACCTGTGTTCTTCAAGACTAGTTTCAGGTTCTCTTCCAAATCAGCTTTCTGATCGATAGCGTTGACCGGAACACTTAGCCCGCGAACCAACCGATCTCCGTAGAGAATATCCACCCCATAGTGTTGCTTGAGCTCATGTAGGGCATCTGTCAGTAAGCGCATCGTGTTATCGGCTGTTCTGGCGGGCGAACGGTCGGGTTGTGGGGCTGCCCAGGCCACAGGGGTGCCTAGTTGACCGGGTAGGGTCAGGCAAACCACCAGACCCAGGGTCGGGAGGTTAGGTAAAAAGGAAAACATAGAAAAAAGGTTATAAGGGTTGAGGAGCCAGCAGAACCTTGTCGCCCTGCCGGGTAATCTGAATGTTTAAGGCTTCAGCAATAATTTGAAGCAGTTCGTCAGCACTTTGGGCCGGGTAAGCGCCCGATACCGTCAGCGCGGCTGTTTCGGGATCGGAAATTTCGAGCGTCATACCAAAATTTTCCTGGAATAAATAAGTCACTTCGCGCAGGGAGGTCTCATTAAACACATAGCGATGATCGCTCCAGGCGGCATAGTTGGCTGGTTGTGCTGTTGGCGTTAGACGAGCGACTCCATTTTTTTTCAGGTCAACCAAATCGCCGGGCTTCATGGTTATCTGGCGCATTTCCTGGCCCGCCTGCTGGTAGTGGAATTCGACCTTACCCCGTTGGAGGACTACCTGGGTACCACGGGGTCGGGCATATAGCGTGAATTCCGTACCCAGTACAACTACGTCGGCCCCGTTATCTGTCTTAACAACAAAACGTTGATTAGTAGCGGTATGAGTGACCGAGAACAAGGCCTCCCCTTCCAGCCATACTTCGCGCGTTTTACTGCCAAACCCAAAGCGGGGTACCCGTAAAATCGAATTGGCATTCAGCGTCACCTGACTACCATCCGACAACCGAACAAGGCGCGTTTGCCCGTAGGCTGTTGCGTAGGTCTGGTTGAGCAATTGCTTCTGAAAACTCCAGCAACCCACCAGAATCGCTACCGATGCCGCTACCGCCCAAATCAACCAGTTTCGCCGTGAATACAGCGGTACGATTGGGGTATCATCAGCATACGTGTCCGCCGGACGGAGGTTGACTAAAAAATCGTGGTATCGATTTAGTCCGGCCTGCTTATCGGCTACGTATTGCAGATGAGTTTGTTCCCATTCTTCAAGCCACTCATAAAACAGTTCTTCATGGCGCGGGTCCTGGCACCATTCATCGATCAACTTCCGCTGCAAGGCGGTTGCCCTACCCGCAAAGGAGTCGAAAATGAGTTGTTTATTAATGAGTTCGTTCATAATAGCTTGTCTTTTCAGTAGGACACATTAGCCGCCAAAATCCCTTAAATGATGGTCAAAACAGAGAACGAATTCCCAACAGAATCAGTAAAAACCAGCGGCCTTTCAGTAACTCGCGCAAAGCATGACTGGCCAGCCGGATCTGCACTTCGATGGTTCGGGTTGAGAGCCCAAGTTCGCCCGCAATTTCACCGTACTTTTTCCCTTCGAACCGATTCATGAGGTAAATGCGCCGACGCTGAACCGGTAACGACTCAATGGCCTTCTCAACATCCTGGTACAGTTCATCATACTGCGTAATCGCGTCCGGCTGCTGCGTTTCGGTGATGGCCTGATACTGCGCTTCGTCAAGCGGTACGTCGCGCCGGAATGTCTGCCGTACGTAGTTGAAAGCCCGATTACGAACCGTTTTGTACAGATAAGCCCGATAGGATGTGGAAATGGTCGCAAAAATCTGCTGCTCATAAAACTGACAGAACATATCCGCGACCAGATCTTCAGCAATGGCTTTTGATCCAACAAACCGGACAGCATGACTGCACAGGGCGACGTAATGTTGCCGAAAAAGCAGTTCACAGCCCATTCGGGCATCGGTCTCGAAAGTCCGGCGGATAAACAGCTCTTTATCGGAAGCCAGCGGCTCCAGCTCATCCGGTGATGATGAATCCATAGTACGTGAAGTCCCCGAATCGGTAGCTGTGTAGGATCGCCAGGTGCTGGTTAGCTGCATGTTCTGTATAATTAACCGTATGCGTTACTGAAAACAATGACCGCTCATAGATAAAGACACAATCGCTACCAGGAAACCCTTAAGGTAAACAGGATATTTTCAATAAAAATTTTCACCTACTTAGCAAATAAGCACGAACCAGCCCTAATTGGCGTCTTAAGGCCTTTTTCATTGAGCCCACTGCAGATTATGGACCAAATTTTTAAGTTCAGACAAGCCATTCGAACGGGCAAAGCGCTACCAATTCCATCAGTTCAGCTAGAAGAGGGCCTTAGTTCTACAATTCATGAGAGTCTATCTACACAAGTGCTGCCAGCTCCTGCCATGAGATCAGCCCAATAGCCAAAATGGCTAGCGCCAGGCCAATCTTATTCGCCGTTGAGAGCTGCTCCCGAAAAAACAAAGCGGCCACGAGCGCAGCCAGCACAATTACTCCGATGTTATAGAGCGGATACACAAAAGCGCCATTGCTGCCAAAGGCCGACAGGGCTAGCAATAGCGTATAGAAACTCAGAAAATTGGGCACGCCTAACGTAACCGCACCAATCAGGTTGCGCGACTGAAAGGTTTCCTTGCCCTGAATCAATCGGATCACCAGCATCAGCAAACCGGCGACAATGGCCCCTAGCACCATCGTCAGGGTTACCTGAATAGTTCTATCAGCCGACGGTATGTAATGAATATTCATGTAATTGATCATGGTGTTGGTAGCTCCGTAGAACAAAAACACCGCAACGGGTAATAATACATTAGCGCCTAGCCGACGAGAAGTTGATGTCGTTGGCAAGTCTGACTTAGCAACTGGCGCTTCTTTTTTATAGGTACTCAATCCCACAGCAATTACAGCCATTACTAATCCCAGGTAGTTCAGTGCATCGAACGTTTTGCCGCCCGCTTTAAAAATGAACAGACTGAAACAGACCGGAATAACCAGAGATAGGTTGTTGGCCAGCGACGTAGCTGTAATGCCCATGCGCTGGGTGGACGCACCCGACAGCAGAAAGGTTAGAATAAAGCCAACGCCCAGACCGAAGGCCAGCCAGGTCCAGGTTTGGGAAAAATCGATTGAGAAGGATTGACCAGCGGGCAACAGCAATAGTCCCGTCAGAAAGCAAACCGGATAGTTGAACACGATAGCCTGAAACGTATTGACATCGTAGCGCGGAAACACCCGAAAATTCAGCAGCAGCAGCACCGAAAGCACGATGCTAAGACCTAAAAAGAGCATGAGTGTAGTTGTGGTCTGGTAATTTTGGGGCTAAGTTAACCGGTCGATTCGGTTGTAAGTGTATCTTTCCATCCCTCAACTGGCCGTTTTACGATGAACAGGAAGCTGACTTTTCTGGTTGCCCTTTTCTTTTGTTCAATTAGTCAATCGTTAGCACAGCAGACGCTTTCGGTGTCGGCGATGCTATCGCCAACATTTTCCCACACCTTATACAATTACCGGTACTTTTATCCGGAAAGCGATGGGCAGATTGTGGAGCCTGTCTATATTAGTGGCAGTCGCTGGTCAACTGGGTATTCAATTGGTGCATCGGTGCACTATACCTACGCACCCGGCTGGTCGGTTTCGTCGGGTATCTGGTTTCAGCAACTTTCCCTCCGACAGGCGCGACAGGCTGTAGCGGGCGAAGGTACCGTTTCTCTACGAAATCGGGTTATTCGCTTTCCTCTGCTCCTGAATTATTATTCCTCGACCCAGCGTCTATCACCTTATTTTTCGGTAGGCCTGTTTGTCGATTTGCCAATAACCTCACGCGTGGTTGTCATGCGCACTGGTGAGTCAACCCAATACCTTCGGCTCCTATCAACTCCCCGACCCATTTTTCATGGAATGCTGGGTGCCGGGATCCGGTATAAACTAACGAGTCGGTACACACTCATAGCGCAACCCACCTGGACCTACAAGTTTGGGCAATTAGGAGGAGCCAGCGTAAATGATTCATCAGTTGAATTTAGCTTACAGACGCAGGTGGGGTATACATTTTAACAGATTGGCAAATAACTGACGCAACAATAGGCTACTCGTTGACTCTTTTACGCATAAACACACTTCCCTGGCTTATGAAAACGCGTTTCTGGCTTTCCCTCAAAACTAGCGTGCTGGTGATGCTGACCTGGTCTACAGGCCCAATGCTTCAGGCTCAGAACAAGCTGCCTGATCCCCAGCCCGCCCAGGTTGACCAGTTCATTACCCGTCATATGGATAGCGCCAACGTGCCGGGCCTATCGATAGCTATTATTCGCGCGAATAAACTTGTCTATAGCAAAGGCTACGGCCTCACTAAAGCCGACTCAACGCAACCCGTGACATCGGCCACCATCTTCGATGCGGCTTCGTTAAGCAAGCCCGTATTCGCATACGCCGTACTACAACTGGTGGAAGAGCGCTTGCTTGATTTAGATAAGCCGCTTTATGAATACCTCCCCTACCCAGACGTTGCTGCCGACGAACGGTACAAAAAGATTACAGCCCGAATGGTATTGAGCCATCGGACGGGATTCCCGAACTGGCGTAAAAACAGGCGATCATCGGAACTAGCCATGCGCTGGGCACCCGGCGAACGCTTTGGTTACTCGGGCGAGGGCTTCGTTTATCTGCAAAAAGTGGTTGAAAAAATTACCGGAAAACCGCTGAATGACCTGATGACAGAACGGGTATTTATTCCCTTGCAAATGACCCGCAGTAGTTACGTCTGGCAACCCACGTTCGACGCTAATTTTGCTTACCCGCACGATCAGGAAGGGAAACCAGAACCCAAATACAAATCCAATCAGGCCAATACAGCCTATTCTCTACAAACTACCGCCGACGATTATGCCCGGTTTCTACTGGCTATCTTAACGCCCAGGGGCTTGACAGTAACGACAGTGAACCAGATGCTTACCTCTCAGGGCCGGTTACCCAAAACGTTTTCAGGTAGGTCTGACTCGCTTTCATCAACGTTGAGCTGGGGATTAGGATTTGGCTTGGAACACAGCCCAAAAGCCGATTATTTCTGGCACTGGGGCGACAACGACACCTACAAATGCTACGTAACCGGCTGCGCGAAAAGCCAGGATGCCGTGGTCTATTTTACAAACTCAACCAACGGCTTAAGTTTGATAAGCGACATTAGCCAGCAGCTGATGGGATTTTCCCCAACAACGGTTTCGTTTTTGGGCTATAAGCCTTATAGAAAGGGCCAATAAGCATGTAGGCTGTAACAAAATCACGCCCCGAAGGCGGGTTTGAAGCCCAACCACCACCATGTTCTAGCGAGCAAGCCCCCAAAAGCTTTACGTTTTCTCCTATTGATTATCAGGTCGTTAAAAACACACAGCACATCCGAGACAGGGTGTGAAGGGGCACCTGGCTGTAGGGCGATGAAAGAACCGCCCAACCACCAGGTGCTATCCATTTTCGTTATTTTTTTTTATCCTCTAACCACTGTTTGGCAAGCGAAGCTTCAACGGGCTGTAGCAATTGGATGCACAACTGTACTTGTTCTTCGGCTAATCCGCCAAAACACATTTCATTCACTTCACTCAACTTTTGGTAGCAGGCGGCTAATACGCTTGCCCCTTCTTTGGTCAGCTCTAACCGCTTGGTCCGCTTATCTAGCTTATCACCCTGTTCTACGATTAGTTCAGCTTTCTTTAATCGGTCGAGAATCAACAAGCCTGATGACAGCTCGTTGAAATTGGCCAAAATGACATCCGTTTTCTTTGGAGTTGACGTATTGGCAATGGAGTTGAGGTATAAAAACTCGTCGAACGTACTGATACCGCAGTCCTTAAAGGCTCCCATAACATATAGATTATGAAGCCTGGCAATCCTACCTACCAGCTTCGTGAGTATGCTGGCGCTGTCAGGTGGAACGGGAGATTGCCAAAAGGTAACCTTTTTGGTTTTCTGCTCCTGATTAACCAGGTAGTCTTGACAAAACTGGCTTAGTTCAGCCTTGGGGTTTTCTTCCTCATACTTCGCCCATAGGTTAATCAACTCCACAGTCTTATTCATATAGATCATATTTGATGTAAATATAATAAAAAACAGCATAAATGATTATCTTTAATCATTTATGCTGTAAATTTGAAAAAAAATAACATCATACATGATATAATATGGAAGATTTAAAAGTAAAAGGTTTAACAGGGATAATTATGTCATCGCCTGAGCCGGACCGGTTAGTCAAATTTTACAACGAAGTGTTAGGTATCCCATTGGCACTTAATCGTCATGGGAACACGCCCGACCATTGGGAGTGCGATTATAATGGCATCCATTATGCTGTACTTAAACGAAAAGTGAACGAGCAGCCAAACGAGAATATCGTACTCTCTTTCGCTGTGGATGATATAGATCGTTTTATAACCACACACAACGTTAAGATGATTCATCCTATTATGGACTTAGGAGATGGAGCTTATATAGCTAGCTTCAAAGATCCTGATGGCAACATACTGCGCTTTTGGATGGACAAGAAGCAATAACAACAGATAAACTTATGAAGTTGGCACAACCCTCCATCTGGATCTGATGCGTATTAGTCAGACAAAGGGGCTGATTGTACTAACTTCATAAGCTATTAGGCCGATTTTGTGTTTCGCTCCGCGTGGGGTTATTTTCGGGTGTTCAGTCGAGTTACGTCCTCACCAGCACCTGGCAACACGATGTATATCATGTTGCTTTGGCTACTTAGTCTATTACAATGAAAACAAATGCTAGTTCCTCATTTGACGAGGCCCAGAACAATGTGCTGGCTTATGCCTATTGAAGCAAGTTGGCGGGTACTGCAATTTAAACTAAACCATGTTGATTCAAGACTATACAGCGGATTGGCTAACAGATTTCAATGAATTAAAAAAAGTACTCCATGAGGCTTTATTTGATCTAACCGTTTCCATAGAACACGTAGGTAGTACCTCAATTCCCGAATTAGCCGCAAAACCAATTATTGATATCGATCTAGTTTTTAGCAGCAGGCTAGAATTTCATGAACTAACCAAAAGATTAAGAAAAATTGGCTACTATCATAATGGAAATCAAGGCATTCCTAATCGGGAAGTGTTTAAGCGAGACACAATTACTGCAAAGCATCCTGTATTAGATTTCATCAGCCATCACCTATACGCTTGCCCAACAGATAGTGAAGAATTACAAAAACATATTTTATTTAGAGATTATCTTAGTAGAAATAAAGAAGCGAGGATTTACTATCAAACGTTGAAATATGAAATTGCCGACGAAGCAAAACAAGACCGAAAGAAATATGCGCAATTGAAAGAACGTAAAGCCAGCGATTTCATCAACCACATTATTGAAATTGCCAAAAATACGAACGCTACCTAGTGCATTGGCAATAGAATTGAGTAACGAATTGCAAATGAGATATATCCAGAGCGGTTTTTCATAAACAAACCAACATATATCATCGATTCTTATAGTTGCGCAAAGCCACAACCGTTAAATTCGTTCAATCATGGATGTTCGACTTGCCCTTTTGGCCGTGTGCCTTTGTTTCAGTCAATGCCGCCAGCATGGAAATGCCCCTACTCCCACTGAGTTGACAATTAAATTTGTTGACGAATTAAGGCCACAACTCGTAGGAACCTGGGAGATTCGGCAAGCTCAGGTCAGTCATAAGAATCTGGTTCCGGTCTACTATTCAACGGGGATCACAAAAGACACACTCCTTCAGGATGTAGCAACACTTAACCTGTGGCCTTCATCGGCAAAACAGATTGATGGCCGCATTCTTGAACTAGAAGGCACCCTACAGTTTCGAGCCACGGAGTACCCAATCAAAGCTAAACTGTGGCCGCGTCAAAACGACCCCAAGTCAAAAGGAACGCTATTTTTAAACTTTGCCTATAAAGAATCCGGCGTTACCCTGATACCTCAGGAGGTGGATTATCTGCAAAGTATTGGCCTGATCGGTGATAATTTCTCCGTTGAAACTGTTTTGGGTGAACCCACAATGACGTGGCGAGGCTTAAATCGCGCTATTATATCTGCAAGTTTTTACAGGAAGTGATGCTTTGGCCAACTAGAACTAACCACTAAGCCTTGACTTATAGGATCGTGGTACCCAGAGTGGCTTATAGTGTGCTTCCCAGATTACACGTACCTAATTAAAGAATGGGCACTCAGGCTTTCGCGCTGGGTAGTTGACGTTTTTCAATTGATACAAGGGCCTGGCCAATCAGTTGTGCAGCCGTGCGTACAGCTACCGTAAAGCCAAAGAAAGGTCCGAACGATTGACCAGCCGGAAAGCTACTAAAATACAGGCCTGAGATGCTGCTTTGGAAATTCAGGTCGAGTAAGGGGAATCCGTTCCGGGTAACCAATACATCCTGGAGCGATGTCGACAAAAAAGGCAACCGCGCCACATTGACCTGATAACCAGTCGCCAGTATGACTTCATCGACGTCAATCTGCTCTCCGGAACTCAACGTTATTCGTAGCGAATGGTCAGGTTGCAGAATGGCTGATACGACCTCCGTGTGCGGATGCAGCGTTACGCCAGGCAGGCAAACACGCTTTTCGAGCCAAGGCTCTACTTTTAGCCGTCCTTCGGCCCAAAGCTTGTACCGATATTGATCCTGCTCCTCAGCCGATAACTCACGAAACCAGCCCGGTTGGTCAACCATGTGTTCGACCAGGGTTTCAACCCACGACCAATCCGCTTCCTCAAAACGGGGTGTATCATGGCGGTAACTGATGTGAGTATGCGAAGCACCCGCTTCCTGTAACAAAGCCGCCGACTCAAACGCGCTTTGTCGTCCACCAATCAGCAAAACCCGCTTACCCTTATACACATCCATGTCAACGGCATCGCAGCTATGCTGGTAACGCCCCGCTGGTAATAGCGTCACCAGAGTAGCGGGAGAATGAGCAAAGTATTGAAAGCCAGTGGCGATCACCGCCTGCTTCGCCTGAACGGTATTGCCGTTATCCAGTTTGGCCACAAACCCGTGTTCATCCTGGCTTAACAGACAAACATAGCTTGGGGTCACGGAAATGCCGGCTTGCTGTCTGAACCAATCCATGTAGGCAATATATTGTTCCCTGGAAATGGGATCTGTCGACAATCGGGAAGGGTAATGACTAGTCAGAAAACGGTCGATAGTCCAGTGGTGATCTGGGTCGAGGTACCAATTGACATTGGACCGGAGCAACATGCCCGTTGGCATATGCTGCTTCCAGAATTCCATTGGTTTACCCACGATTTGGTAATCGTGCCGACGCTTCTGAAAATAAGCAGCCAGCCCAAGACCAAAAGGACCTGCACCAACAATGAGCGTATCGGTTGACTGATTCATAAGAATGGTTTAAGGCTTTAGGCAATCTGTGTTAAAATTAATAAATAGCAGGAGTCATGTGGGCTATCTACAAAAAGACACTGCGGAACCAAACGATTAAAGAAATTGCGGAGTCAGAAATAAAATTCACCAACACGATCCAGACACATGGATACTCAAGGGTCACTGTCAAGACGAGCTGTTGTTAAAAGCTCAATTTTCGGATTTCTAACAGCTTCCATCCCGAGCATAGGTTTTTCAAAAGGGGTGGTCGATTTGGATTCAGAAAAAATCATTGCTGAGGAGCACTTACGTCGGTATCCTGCCATTGAAGATGATGTTGTTGCCGAAGTAGTGGGGGCTTCTCATTTCAACCTAGACCGGGTGAAAGTGCTCGTAAACCAACGCCCTGAACTGGCAAGGGCAACGTGGGATTGGGCTTTCGGTGACTGGGAAACAGCCATTGGAGCCGCATCGCACGTAGGGAGAAGAGATATTGTCGAATTTCTACTAAGTAAAGGGGCACGCCCAGATCTATTCACCTATGCTATGCTGGGAAGCTATGACACAGTAAAAGCGATGGTAGAAGCCACTCCCGGCGTCCAGCGTATTACTGGTCCACATGGCATTAGCTTGTTACAACACGCAAAAAATGGTCTCCGAGCCGATGGACTTACGAATGAGCAAAAAAATACTAGCAGCAAGCTAATTGACTACCTGGAGGGGCTTGGGAACGCCGGGTACCAGGAAGTAGATATTCCAATGGAGGCCGTCGAGAAAGAAAAATATCTGGGCGATTATAAGTACGGGGAAGGCCCATCAGATGGATTTAGTATCAAAATGAATCTGCGAAAATTACTATCATTGGGGAAGTTAGGGAAATCGGGCGGTGCTTTGTATCAGAAATCCAGAAACGTATTTACGTACAATGGAGCCCCGTCTGTCACGATAACTTTTGATATCGTGGATAGTAACGTACGTTCATTAACCATTCAGGAGCCAACCCTTACACTAACAGCCAGGAAAGTTTGACCCGTACCAACAAACTCAGCTTACACGAACTAACCATCAACCTGTACGCAACTCGAGAACAGCTTACTTTTATACAAGGCAGTCGTCGTACTATGCTTACGGCTAGCGCTCGTCTAATTTAGATACTAGTTTGGCAAAGCACAGGTGGGAGTCTGTTCGTATATCATGTCAATAAATAACTGACACCTGCCAGACATTACTGGTTTGCCAATAAGGCAGGATTTTCGGCGAGTAGTCGCATCCGGTAGGCATTCATAGCAGTGCGGCCAAGCTGATTTACAAGTCGGTAGTTGACCACAACGCCAACAGCAGCGCCAATACCCGGAATCAATTGCGCCATTTTGGCCAGATCAATGTAATCGCGGTACTCCTGTTGAAACGTCAGCCAGTCGAACTGGTTGATGTCTTCAGGCAGTTGGCGGCTATGTTCCGGCCAATTGGCAATGTAATCGTAAATTATCTTTCGGCGCTCCTGGCTCGAAAAGGCCAACTGGAAAATATAAAGGATATAGACCCGTTCGCGGTAATCGCTCACCGAGAACCCATACAGACCGGCAATTTCGAATAGCATTTTCATCTTCAAACTAAGCAGTATCGGGAAATCGGCCATGCTGAGCCAAAACCCACCTGCCCCCGTAACACCTCCTTCGGCAGCGCTCGTTTTCCGGTAGAAATCAATTCGTCTGGCTACAGCGGCATCACGCTGAGTCAGCGTTTGGCCTACTACAGGTGTACGGGTAAGAAATTCCGCCCCAAATAAAACAGCTCGCGTCATTTGCTTGATTGTGGCCGTAATAACGGTATGTACACGATCGGGAATGATCCGATTAATCCGGTGCTGAAGCGATGTTGAGAGCCGTCCGAAGGCGGATGGCGGCTTTTGCATAGCCTGTTGCCAGCGAACCAGTTCGTTGCGGACAGCTTGTTCGTAAGCGGTCATAAGGTGATTATTTTAGAGAAAAGTTGTATCTTCATCGAATTAAAACAGGTATGAGACTGTTATCATTCTACATCCTCATAAACCCATAAACACGCCTATTTGTCGGTATGAAGAATGTTCTTTTGCTTCTGGTTGGTTTGGTAGTTATTTATTTTGCCAGCACCGGATCCAAATCTTCCCGTAACGTTGTTATAGCAGCCCCAACCGCGGCCCCAAAAACGGTTAAATCTGTTGGTCGCCTTGCTGTTTATGATGAGCTTAACTTAAGCCAGACTGGTTTGCAGCGAACTGTTTTCGAATATGCCCTGCGCGGCTGGCAGAAAATAGATTCTGCTAAGTCTATGCTTACCATTGTTGATCTGAGCCAGCCATCAACCCATAAACGGCTATACGTTGTTGATTTGTTCAATAAAAAGCTGGTTTTTAACACCTATGTTGCACACGGGCGTAACTCTGGTGATTTAACTGCCAATCAATTTTCGAACACCCAATCGTCGTTCCAGAGCAGCTTAGGCTTTTACCAGACGCTCAATACCTACATGGGTAAGCATGGCCTTTCGTTGCAGTTGAAAGGCCTGGAAAAAGGCTTTAACGACAATGTCTATAATCGGAACATTGTGCTACATGGTGCCGATTATGTTTGCGAAGATATCATTCGCAAAACGGGCCGACTTGGTCGTAGCCAGGGATGCCCAGCCGTCCCTTATGCCGAATCCAAAGGCATCATTCAGGCTGTTAAAGGCGGTACATGCCTGTTTGTCTACGCGCCCAATCCCGATTACCTGAAGCAATCGGCCTATTTATCCAGCCCATACACATCCTTGTAAAATCGAAGCTTCCCAGTTGCGTCCACATCGGCAATGTTGTAGGTGATGAACACCGGAAACGGCTTTGGGATAGGTAGTGTCCGGGGTTTCTGATCAATCAAACATTTATCCAGAAACGCTTTATCGAACGTTTGGGCGTCCAGAATCAGGTTAGCTAATTCGACCGGCTTCTGTACCCGTACGCATCCATGACTCCGCCAGCGATCGCTGGTGAGCTTGAACAAGTCCCGACTATTGGTGTCGTGCAGATAAATGGCCAACGGATTTGCCAAGTTGAATTTTAGCAAGCCCAGTGAATTCTCACAGCCCGACGCCTGACGAACCCGATACGGGAAATTAGTTGTCGATAAACCATCCCAGTCAATTTCCTCAGGGTCAACTTCCTTGTCTTTCTCATCCAGTATCTGGAGATTTTGATTGTAAATAAAGGCAATGTTCCGCTTCATTCGAGGCAGCATTTCGTCCAGAGCGATATTGCGGGGCACATTCCAATAGGGATAGGCCACAATATCCTGAATATACGTTGTCATGCAGGGGGTTCGCTTATCGGGTTTACCAGCAATAACCTGCATAGGAAGTAGCCGCTTACCCGTTCGGTCAAAGACATTTAACTCACCGGCGGGAATATTGACAACAACAAACTTATCGGCATCGAAGCGATTGACATACCGATAGAAGTTCAATGTTTGCCGAATCACCCGCAATGAATCGGCCATGGCCGGATTTGATTTAGCTAGTTTACGAAGCCGACTATAATGGCCCACCAATTGGTTATAGGGCCCAAACGGAGCAAGTTTTGCCAGTGATTCGGGCTGGCTGGCCCCATCCGCATTTTTGGCCCAACTTGAGTCTACGGCCTCCTTTAATCCACTAAATTCCAGTCGGGAAGGCTTTTTACCGTAGCGAATTTCCAGCAGCAGATCGGCCTGTTTTGCCTCTATTTCGGTGACCTGGTTTACCGATTTAACCCCAAATCGAGTTGTATCGACCCCAACTGAATCGGCATACCGGCATAGTCCATGCAGGGCGAGTAAAGCTTCTTTCGTCTCCTCTTCCGATCGTTTACGCGCCTGTTCAACCTGCGTCCGCTTCTGCTTTACCGACTTTTGTTTAAAAAACCATTTACCTACAAAGAACAGGATGACCAGACCCGCTACCACTGCAATGCCAATTCCAATCCTTCGTTTATCCATTCGTATCGTTGAGTATTACTATGTATAAAACGAAGCAGACTCGCCATTGTTTTTGGCAGACTATTCAGGCAACAAAAAGGGCAACTCTGTTACGGGTTGCCCTTTTTGTTGGTTAGCTATAGGCTGGCTTGTCAATATCCGGTTTGGGATTGGGATTTCGGTTTGGGTGTGTCACGCGCACATTGGCCGCTAACTTATCGCCATCCATGTAGTCTTCTTCCAACGCGTCTGGTTCCAACTCCTCGGCATCAATCTGACTGCCAGGTCCACTGGTACCTTCTACTGACTGATTAGCAAGACCTGCGGGCGAAATAGCCTGCTTAGCCCGGATGATATCTTCTTTCTCCTGATTTTCCATAACGCTTTCCGTGTCAAGTGTCTATCGAACCTTTAGTCTATCAAACCAGTAAACTAACGTATTGTTTGCAAACAACTTATTTCCCGCCTGCTGTTGGCATCAGCACCGAATCAATCGAATACACCATCCCATTGGTTGCTTCGGCATCCGACTGATCAACGGTTGCGGTGTTGCCCGCTCCGTCCGTAATAGTCAGCGAATCGCCCTGTTTACCAACGGTTAGTGTTCCGCCCGTCACCGTTTTTAGTTTCTGTCCGTCCTGAAGCTGGTCGGCAGTGTATTTACCCTTCACAACGTGATAGGCCAGCAGTTTCATCAATTTTGCTTTCGCTTCTGGCTTCAATAAATCGTCCATTGTTCCAGCGGGAAGTTTATCAAATGCTTCATTTGTGGGCGCAAACACCGTATAAGGGCCTTTGCCACCAGCTTGTTCCGTTAGGCCAGATGCGCGCAGAGCTCTGAATAAGACCGTGTGATTGGCAGATTTGGCCGCACTGATAGCCAGGTCTTTACCCGTTGTCGTATGACTTACTTTGGGCATAGAGCTGGCATCTGAGGTAGTGGTAGCGGTTTGTCCTGCCGAATTCTGAGTTTGCGCACTAACAGACGCAAATAGGCCGGGGAGTAGCATAGATGCCATTGCCCAGCTCAAAAAGAGTTTCCTGTTCATGTTAATTGAGTATAGTTAGAAAATGAAACCTACGACTCATCGCACCGACAAGCCCGAAGCAACCCGCTCCGATTTATTGAGTAAACGGTAGGCTAGCACTTGTAAATTGCCCAAAGGCTTAGAATTTGAGCGAAAGGGACAAAAAGGCTTGCGGTTTCATAGGCCATATCTCCAGGATATGGCCTATGAAACCGCAAGCCTTACTTAACTAGTCAACTAATGAATAACGGTTAACTGCCCCCGATACGTGGTATCTAGCGGGCCGGTTCCCGTACGGATTTGGTAGGTATAGACCCCCGCCTGAACGGGTTCCTGCTGGTAAGTACCATCCCAGGGCTGGGTATATCCGCGTGAGAAGAAAATCAGTTGTCCCCAGCGATTGTAGATGGAGACTTCACTTTGTGGAAACGAGCTGATGTTTGGAATCACCCATACATCATTCTGCCCATCCGCATTAGGCGAGAAGGCTGATGGGAAATAAAGTAATGTGGCTACGTCAACCAGAATGGACAATTTATCCGTACAACCAGCCTCGCTCATGGCCGTCACCTCATACAAGGTCGTTTCAGATGGGATGGCAATTGGGCTACTTACATCCGGCTGGCTTAAATAGGTAGCTGGACTCCACTGGTATCGACTGATGGGCTGGTCAGATCGGGTCAGGAGTTGAACACTCTGCCCTTTTGCTAAAATATACGTAGTCTGACCGGTTAAATTAACACTAGGCAACACCTCAACCCAACGATTCTGCTCGGCCAGGCATCCTTTGTCTGATGTAATGGTATAGGTCAGCTCATGACGCCCAACACCTGCTTTCATTGGATCGAAGCGGCTCCCCTGAACGCCCTGCCCTGTATAGGTTCCGCCAGTAGGTTGGCCCGTCAAGGCAACGGTAGCGTTACTGTCAAGGCAAACGGATGCTATAGAATCAAATTGAATGACTGGACGGGCATACTGGGTGAGTGTAACAGGAAGCGATGTAGCGGTACAACCGGTTGGTGCGCTAACCGTAACCTGATAGTTTCCAGCCTGTTTTACCACGAGCTGACTTGTTGTATCGGTAAGTTTATTGCCATTTTGTTGCCACTGGTACTGATAACCAGTCGTATTCCCAGCCATAAGTTGAATGGTGCCATCAGTGCAAAACGTCAACGACGACGGCTTGATCTGAGCCGTAGGGCGTGGCTCAATGGTAACCTTTACACTATCTTTTCCTTCACAACCCATATCAGCGATTCTGGCAAATACGCCGTAATTGCCAGCCTGATATATCTGTAGCGTCGCCTGCTGGCCCGCAACATCTTTCCCATTATACTGCCATCGGTATTTATAACCTGGTTGCCCATCGGCCTTTAGCACAAGTGTATCCCCTGCACAGTAAGGCTTTGGCGTTGTTAACGATACCTTGACCGAAGGAGCAGTTGTAAACGTAACCTTAACTGCCTGCGAGGTGGTGTCATTCGCGCACGCTTTCGCCTGGCTTTTTACGACGGAATAAACCCCTGGTGTTCGTACCTGTAGGGTATCGCTGGTAGAACCGCGGAGACTTGTACCGTCTTTCTGCCACTGATAGGCCCAGTCTGAATTTTTCTCGACAGATAGCACCAACGGCTGACTACCGCACCAGGAAAGATCGGTCGCTACTTTTCCACTGGTCATCACAACGGCTGGAGGGGGCGTATTTTTTGAGCAATCCACAACAGGTAGTTGAAAATCCCGTCGTACAACGCCAATACGCTCACCATTCCTGAACTCCTCACATTGCACCGTAAATAAATAGAGTCCCTGGGCAGAGGCCTTAACACTTAACTTCCCCGTATTTTGATCAATACTTAGGGGTGGACTTCCCGGAATAATATTGGCTAAGCTGTACCCTGGCCCCCAATTAATGGTTGGGTAACTATTTCTGGGCGTTTCATCCGTATAACCAGGCGCTAACCTGGTTGTATATCCATTCAGGGGTGTTACAAGCGAGTAGCGCAGTTGATCTCCATCTGCGTCAGTTGCTCCTGCATCGAAGGTGAAGGGTTTATTGATACAGATATAATCCCCATTAGGCACTCGGAATTCAGGGGCAGAATTAGTAACGTTTATGCCCTTTTTCAACATGGGCGGAAACTCCAGATAAAAAGTCATGGCTACCCCATCCACAGCAGCCGTGTTCACATTCGTGAGGGCATCGTTTCGGCAACACCGCTCCCAAACGATGTAGTAGCCACCTGGATCGGTATATAAATTGGGATCGAACTGATGGTTATCGTAATAACGGGCTTGCGTAAAGCTTAATTGCCGAAGGCTGGCACAGGCAACATTATTGAACGTGAGCGGTAGAGTTTCTTTAATGTAAAGGGTAAGTCGTTCAATCAAGACAGGGTTCTGCTTCCGGTAAATCCGTAAGATCACAAAGGCATCCCGATTCCCGGAAACCGTTTTATTTTCATCTAAATACTGATTTAGCTGGATTCGAAATAAACCAGGCTTTGTGCCAACGGCACGCATACTCATGTCGCCCCCGATAATGTGGTCTGCCTGAGCGCCTACCGACAACAGCCAGGCAATGATCAGCAACAGACCTGTTCTACCTCCTCGAACCATTCCTCCACTCGCGACTTGCATAATACCCGTACCTGCTTTTTGGATTCAATAAGCCATCCTCAAAAACTTGCAATGAATATACTCACACTTCTGGAATAGGCCTATAAACAGTCCACTTTCTATTATTGAGTGGTCTTGTGGCACAAGGTGATCAGGCTATTTGGTAAGCCACAGGACTGTTTACTTAGAAAAAAAACCTTTTGCAATCAGATATGGAATCAATAGCCAGAGAAGGCCTTTGACAAGAAAGAAGAGAAAACCCAGCCAGCCAACTCGCTTGAGCCAAAATTTGAACCGCTCATTCATATAGCAAAGATAAGGATTTTCATTTGTGAGTCTTTCGGTTGATCCCTACAGCCCGGAAATGTAAAAAGGCTAGGCAAGGGAATAGAATCTGGGTAGAGATCGGCAAAAAACTACCTTTTACTACGTCAAAAGCATAGTGACTATGACAACCAATATGACCGATATTGATGCGTATATCGCAAGCTTTCCAACCCACACGCAAGACCTATTGAACCAACTGCGGTCAACCCTGAACCAGGCAGCTCCTGACGCAGAAGAAACCATTAACTATGGCATGCCGACGTTAACCTTAAATGGTAATCTGGTTCATTTTGCCGCCTTTAAACAGCATATCGGATTCTATCCGGCACCAACAGGCATCGAAGCCTTCAAGAGTGAACTCGCTGGTTATAAAGGAGCCAAAGGGTCAATTCAATTTCCAATCGATAAACCGCTCCCTCTTGACCTTATTGCCAAAATTACCAGGTTCAGGGTGACAGAAAATCTGGAACGGGCAGCACGTAAAGCCATACAGAAAAGCTCAGCAAAACCCAAAAAACGCTCCGACCAGGAACAGGTAACCGAGCATATTCAACAACTTGATCCTGAAATTGGCCTGCTTGTTGAAGCACTTAGGCAAGTCATTCTAAGCACCGACCCCGAAATTGGCGAACGGATTAAATGGAATAACCCAAGCTATTATTATACAGGGGACATGAAGCCATTTGACCCCAAAGAATATAAACGGGAACTGGTGGTGTTCAACCTGCACAAAGGACGAGTGATGCTGGTTTTTCCCAGTGGAGCCAACGTAAACGACTCAACCGGGTTTCTTGAAGGAGATTATAAAGACGGTAGACGAACAGTCATTTTTAAGGACATGGATGACATTCGTTCAAAAGAAACCCAATTGCAACATGTCATAAAGGAGTGGCTGAAACTTGTGGAACGGTAAATCAACAACTACTGGACGATGGCAAAAAATAAAACGACCGAAACAGAAAACAGCGTAACTGACTTTGTCAATTCGATTGCCGATGAAGGGAAACGGAAAGACAGTTTTAGCGTTATTGACCTCATAAAACTGCAAACGGGACTTGACCCAAAAATGTGGGGGCCCAGTATCGTTGGTTTTGGGAGTTACCATTATATCTATGCCAGTGGACACGAAGGGGATGCGCCACTCATAGGCTTTTCGCCTAGAAAGGATGCACTTACATTTTATCTTTCGGCCTATTTTACGGAAAGAGAAGAGTTACTGGAAAAACTGGGGAAACACAAAACCGGGAAAGGCTGCGTATACGTTAAAAAACTCGAAGACATTGATCTGGATGTCCTTAAAGAGCTGATTGACCGGTCTACAAGTCATATACGAACCACTTATTCAGCTTGACATAAGTCTGCTCTAGTGCTGTAATCAGATAGTTTTTTTTTGATTCTATGCCCCCTGTTGTCTCTGACGATCAAATGCTTATTTAAAATACAAGTGAACTAGTCCGCTTGCAGTCGGCTTAGTTTTCGTTCGATCAGTGCCTTTTCAGCTATGGATGTCGTTAGCTGAATAGCCCGCTGGTAATGAGTCCGGGCTGGTTCCGGCTGTCCATTCTGCTCGTATAAATCTCCCAGAATAGCGTGGTAATGATGCATGGAGTCCAGGCCCGATAGTGTCACTACCTCATCAATAGCCATTACCGGCCCCTTCACGTTTGCGACTCCTACCGCACGATGCAGCGCAACAACGGGCGACGGTTTTCGCATCATCAGCATATCATAATAGAGCAGTATTGTGGGCCAATCAGTTGTTTCATAGGACGAAGCGATACAATGTTGCATGGCAATACCGGCTTCAAGATGATACTCACCTGGCGCTGGCCCTTCGGCCGAACGATTCAGATACAAATGACCGCGCCGAATTAAATCCTGGTTCCAGCGGCTTCGATCCTGATCGGCCAGTAAGATAATGCCACCCGCATCATCAGTACGGGCATTGAACCTGGCAGATTGAAAACACATCAGTGCCAGCAAGGCATCAACGGCGGGTTGCTGGGTCTGTGGCGTTTGGGTGAGCAACAGGCCTAATCGCATGGCTTCCTGGCACATATCCTGGCGAATCAACTGGTCGGGATGCGATGAATTGTAGCCTTCATTGAATAGGAGATAGATGCTTTTCAGAATCGAGTCCAGGCGGGGTGCCAGTTGTTGCCCCATTGGCACTTCGAGCCGGATCTCCTCCTGCCGAATTTTCTCTTTCGCGCGGTAGATGCGTTTTGCGATGGTTTCGTCGGTGGTCAAAAATGCCCCGGCAATCTCCCGAACACTCAGCCCACAAAGAATTTTCAGGCACATAGCCATTTGTGACTCAATGCCAATAGCTGGATGACATATGGCAAACAGCATCCGTAACTGGCTATCGGTAATTTCGTCGTCGAAGAAATAAACGTTGCCCATTATTTCGGTGGCTTCCTGTTGGTGCAGGTACTCGACTTCCGGACTAATCTGCCGCAATCGGGTTTCACGCCGAACTACATCTAATGCGTTGTTTTTTGCCACCCGGTAGAGCCAGGCGCTGGGATTATCAGGAATTCCCTGAAAGCGCCAGCTTTGCAAGGCTTTTACCATGGTATCCTGCACAATATCCTCAGCCAGATCGAGCCGGTCAAAACCAAGCATACAGGTTAACACGGAGGCTATTCGTCCTGCTTCATGCCGAAACAGATGGGCAACTAGTTGGTTGGAGTCAGTTAATGAAGAAGGGATATCAGGCATTAGGGTCTCTCAGCTCATAGTTTAGCGCCAGGCTCCCAAAATTAACCCCATAACCACAAAACTAACTGTTACGTATCCACCATGAATGAGCATATATCGAGTGGTTTTCCGTTCAAACTGCCCAATAACAAATAAAGACATGGTTACCCAGCCAAAGCCCGCTAAAAAACCAGCCATTGCCCCCCAACTTGTTGTGGTCTTACTGTCATTTAAAAACATGGCCAGATTGAAAGCCATCACCAATGAAAAAAGGAACGTTAGACTAAACAATTTCAGCATGTTACTCTGCCTCAGTTCGTGTTCAGAAAACTTATTTTCAGCCATCCAGGGTTTACCAAATAAAAAGGCAGAATACCATAGGCCACCAATTAAAAAATTAGCCAGTGTAGCCACTAAAATAGCTGGCCAGTTAAGGGTTGAAATATCCATAAAAATTTGCGTCAGGAACGATACAAGTTTACGTTTTAGATGTACTGAGAGTCCCCCCTTTTTTAAAAAAAAGAGGGGACCCAGGCCTTACTCGAAGTTCTCGAAGTTAATGATTGGCCGAACTTCTACAGTCCCATCGGTCTCGAACATAGGGCATCCATGAGCCAGCTCAACAGCTTCATCTAAGGAAGCCGCGGTTAAAATCAGGTATCCCCCTACAATTTCTTTCCCTTCGGTAAATGGGCCATCCGTAATAACCTGCCCGCCCCTGGTCATTTGTTTGCCAACAGGCGCCAGTGCATCTGTACCGATCAGTTTGCCCTGAGCTGCTATTCCTCCTATCCAGTTGTTCCATTTTTGAATCTCGGCCTGCATGGCATCAGGCGACATTTCGGCGAAGGCGGTTTCCTGAGAATAAGGCGAATGGAATACAAGCATAAATTTGTCCATTGTAGTTGATTGGTTATACTGGTTATTAATTTGTTTTCGTCACTTAGACGAACGACAATGCTTAAATCGGACAACGATTGAAAAAAAAACATTAATTAATCAAACTTATCAGGGCTAAGAGACCTTATGAATTAAATCTAAAACTCAAGAACCATTGCAACTTCGCTGGATATCGGTAAGGGATCGACACAGCGCAAAAGAAAACCGGTATGAATATTACAAAAAACAAAGTAGCCGCCATCCATTATACCCTGCGGGATAGCAGTGGTAACGTGCTGGATTCCAGCCAGGGTAGCGATCCGTTATATTATCTGCATGGGGCTAACAACCTTATTCCGGGTATGGAAGAAGGGCTGGAAGGCCGCGTAAAAGGTGATCATCTCCAGTTAGATGTAACACCGGAAAAAGGATACGGTAAGCGCGATCCGCAACTGGTAGAAGCTGTACCTCGCCGGGCATTTGGCGGACAGGAGCTTGAAGTAGGAATGCAATTTGAAACCAACGAAGGTCAGGTTGTTACCATAACCGAGGTTGGACCCGATACAGTAACCGTTGACGCCAACCATCCGCTGGCTGATCAGAATCTGTATTTCGATGTTGAAGTGCTGGACGTTCGGGATGCCACCGCCGACGAGCTGGCTCATGGCCACGTCCACGGCCCCGGAGGGCATCATTAAAAAAAGGAGAAAGGAGGAGGGGGACGAAAGGGAGGAAGGGTTGCTGACGCATGAATCCCTTCCTTCCTTTCGTCCTCTCCTCCTTTTATCCCCTTTTCCCCTATCTTTGCGCCACGAAGTCATGGCACAGATTGGTACGGATACACGGGCAGCAAAGGCATTTTTAGAAGCGGGAAATGTGGTGGGGATACCTACCGAAACCGTTTATGGACTAGCAGGTAATGCATTCAATCCAGATGCTGTTCTAACAATTTTTCGGGTAAAAAACCGGCCCTCTTTCGATCCGCTGATTATACACACGGACTCACTCGATAAACTCGATCAGTTCGTAACTAACATTCCTGAGCCAGCCCGTAAACTGGCAGAAGCGTACTGGCCCGGTCCACTGACACTGCTCCTCCCTAAGCGCGACCTGATTCCTGACCTGGTTACAGCAGGTTTACCCAACGTTGCGGTTCGTATCCCGAATCACCCCCTTACGCTGGCTCTGCTACGTTCGCTCGATTTCCCACTGGCGGCTCCGAGTGCCAATCCATTTGGGTATATCAGTCCAACCACGGCGCACCATGTTGCCGATCAACTGGGCGATCAGATTCCCTACATTCTGGATGGTGGCCCGGCAGGCGTCGGTATTGAATCGACGATTGTTGGCTTTGAAAACAACAAAGCCACTGTTTTTCGACTTGGGGGAATGGCTTTGGATCAGATTGAGAAAATAATTGGCTCCGTTTCCGTGCAAACGCATTCGACCTCAAATCCGAAGGCTCCGGGCATGTTGAGCAGCCACTATGCTCCCCGAAAACCGCTTATTCTCGTATCACCCGGCGAAACTCCACAACCCAGCGAACGGGCCGGGGCATTGGTTTTTCGCGAAGCCTTTGGCGGCTTTCTCCCTGAAAATCAGCGTATCCTCTCCCCCACTGGAGACCTCAACGAAGCAGCCAAAAATCTCTTTGCTCATCTGCGTGCCCTGGACGCGTTACCCATCGACGTTATTTATGCTGAGCCCTTACCCAACGAAGGGCTAGGCTGGGCCATGAACGACCGCCTTCGCCGGGCGAGTGTGCAGTAAGGGTCAAATTCTCCTACACTTCCCCACTCCCAATAGATCCTACGGCCTTACTAGCCAGTTCAATAATCATTGGCAACAAATGACCAAAGCGGGCATCCTGGCTATGCCCCTGTTTCCAACGAGCGTAGATTTGCTGCGCAATCACGGCGTTTTTGTATAGCCCAAATACATAGTAGAACAGAATTTCGGTCAGGTCACGACCACTTTGGGCAGCGTAGCGGGCTACAACTTCCTGCCGGGTCAGATTCCCCGGAAGCCACGTTAGGTTGAAGTTTCTATAAGCTGGACTATCGTTCGCTTCTGACCAATAGGCTAAGGTGGCACCTAAATCCATAAGTGGATCGCCAACAGTCGCCATTTCCCAATCCAGCACGCCTTTGATCAGAGGAATCGGATCGCCTGTAGATTCATCGGCAGCCAGCAGCACATTGTCGAATTTGTAATCATTGTGCAGAAAAGCGGGAGCCTGTTCAGCAGGATAGTTCTGTTGCAGCCAGTTGCCAACCTGATCCATTGCGGGAATTGAGTCGGTTTCGGCATTTCGGTACCGTTTGCTCCACCCCTCCACCTGGCGCTGTACGTACCCTTCGGGTTTACCTAACTGACTTAGGCCCGTTGACTGAATATCCAGGTTATGAATAGCTACCAGATTATCAACTAAAGCTTCTGATAACTGCCGCATGCGCTCCGGATCAAGAGTAAGCGTTGGCGCCATTGAGGCCCTTAGTATCACGCCCACTACGCGTGTCATAATATAGAATGGTACGCCCAGCACATCTGCCGATTCGCAGTAAACGATTGGATCCGGGATTTTATCGTAATGCCCTTTCAGCAACGACAATACCCGAAATTCCCGGCCCATATCGTGCCCCCCTTTGATGTTGGCCCCAGCGGGCGGTCGGCGGAGGACATATTCCTGCCGTTCCGTTTTGAGCCAATAGGTCAAATTGGAGAACCCTCCCGAAAACTGCCTGATTTCCAGCACTAGTCCTACTTCTGGTGCCTGTTCATGCAGGTATTCGTTTAAGCGATTTATAGCCAATTCTTCACCCGAACGAACTGAGCGGGGTATATCGGGAGCAAGCATGTTTTGTAAGATTTATGCAAAAAATTAGATCAAGCCCTGTTCTTTGGCAAAATTGAGTAAACCAATTGGCGTATCGATGCCCAGCTTGCGGGCTATATTTCGGCGATGCGAATTCACAGTGAATTCGCTAATAAACAGCCGCTCGCCGATTTGCCGGGTCGAAAACCCCTGTACAATGAGCCTAATAATTTCGACTTCCCGCTTCGTAATCTGGTACTTGATCGTGAAATCGTCAATTAATAACTCAGGAGTAGACGAAGCCACTACTTCATCTGGAAACCAGGTTGCGCCAGCAGCCACGGCTATAATCGCTTCTTTCAGAACACTGGAACTGCTGGTTTTTAACAGATAGCCGTCGGCCCCCAGCGATTTGATTTCTTTGATCAGTTTGGGTTGATCATAGCTGGTAAAGATGATAACTTTTAGATGAGGCTGCCTCTCTTTCAGGATCGTCAGAGTCGAGATACCATCCAGATGGGGCATGTTCAAATCGAGCAGCACCATATCGACTAGTTGTTTTAGCAGGCGATCCATTAATTGGCGACCATTGGTGACAGAATCCAATAATACCACATCGTCCATTTCCTCAATCACCGCCCTTACTCCGTCAATTAATAATGGGTGATCGTCCGCTATGATTAGTCGTATGGGCATACTATTTCTGCTTAGTAAACAACTGACCTGGTGTGTATGAACTACGTTGCACTATGTGGCGAACCCGCGGTTTATAGTTGTTCAGCCGTCATTAGCTGGCGAAACTGACGCAATTCTTTCGCTTTCTGTTTGATATCCAGGCCATATTTTTTCAGGATATTGATAGCCAGATTTTGCTTATGTACTTCATCGGCTCCGTCCAAGATGCGTGCACCCCGCTCATGCCGATACATAGCCGACAGCACGGTATCGTCTGTAACGCCCAATGCACCATGTACCTGAATAGCCCGGTCAAGCACTCGTAGAAACGCGTTGGCAACATAAAACTTAATGGCTGAAACAGCGTCGCGAACATTGCTCACACCAACCGTATCAATCATGTGAGCTGTATTAAGAACATACAGTCGGCTAGCGTCAATTTCAGCGCGGCTTTCGGCAATGAAATCCTGAATAAACTGTTTCTCGCCCAGCATAACACCGTCTTCAATTTCCCGGGTAGCTGCCCGTTTACACAGGAGATCCAGTGCTTTTTCGGCATTACCAATCCAGCGCATGCAATGGTGAACGCGCCCCGGTCCAAGCCGCTCCTGCGCCAGCCGGAAACCCATTCCTTCACCTGCAATCACGTTCGATACCGGCACCCGACAGTCAGTATAACTCACTTCGGCATGACTGAACCAGCCTTCACCAGCTTCCCCAAACACGGGAATATTTCGTTCGATGGTAAAGCCGGGCGTATCAGTCGGAACAATAATCATACTGGCTCGTTGGTGGGGCGCTGCATCCGGATTGGTAACTGCCATCACCACAGCAAAGGCAGCTCCATCGGCCGACGAGGTGAACCATTTACGGCCGTTGATCACGTATTCATCCCCGCTTCGAACGGCCATCGTTGCCATTCGGGTAGGGTTTGAACCGGCGAAATCGGGTTCGGTCATTGAAAAACAGGAACGAATTTCACCTGCCATTAGGGGCTTCAAATAGCGTTCTTTCAACTCGTCGGATGCGAATCGGTGAAGCAGCTCGGTATTTCCGATATCGGGAGCCTGACACCCAAATACATAATGCCCAAAAAACGGTGCATGGGCCAGCGCTTCACTGATCTGTCCGAATTCACAAAGAGTCAATGCATGCCCGCCATCTTCTTTTGACAGATGAAGTCCCCATAAACCGGCGGCTTTAACCAGTTCCCGTTTCTGATCGAGAATAGGGATCAGTTCAGCTAGTTTGTTGTGCGAGAAGCCAGCTTCAAGCGGAATCAATTCCGTTTCGACAAATTCGCGAACCTGTGCCAGCAAGGGTCTGACGCGCTCGGTAGTGAAAATCGTATCCATATCAGCAATTTATGGGATTTTTACCGATTGACCACATCTAACACTTTACTCCTTCCCTGCAACCCACCTGTGTGCACTGCCACTACCGTGGTGCCCTCTGGAAAGAATCCGTTTCGGGCAAGGTCGTAGATGCCATAGAGCATCTTTCCAGTGTAGACCTGCTCTAGCAATACGCCCGTTTTCTGTTCAACTTCATGAATAAAGCGCATCAGTTCTGGTGTGGTTTTGGCATAGCCACCGAAGTGGTAATCGTGAATAAGTCTGGGGCAAGCTTCCCCTTGGCCATTATGATGTGACAAGTGACCAGGCGGAAGCTTGTCCCAGACAAGGCCTTTCAACACAACAAATCCCATCACATTCGTTTCTGCGGGTGCCGATTGCGCCAATCCCGCTACCGTACCTCCTGTGCCTACCGGGCAGCATACATAATCGGGTGCATAACCCAGTTGAGCCACTAGTTCGGGAATAATCTCTGCCGAACCCTGAATAGCTAACTCGTTTGTACCTCCCTCTGGCAAGATGTAACAGGGGCCAAATTGCTTCGTCAACTCAGCGAGGAAATCGGGGTCTTCTTTGCGCCGATAGTCGGCCCGACTAACAAGGTGCAGATGCATTCCGCTGTCTCGACAAAACTGAAGGGTTTCGTTAAGTGGTTTCCCAGCTAATTCGTCGCCCCGAACAACGCCAATCGTTCGAAAGCCAAACACCTTTCCTGCCGAAGCAGTAGCATACAAATGATTCGAGTAAGCTCCGCCAAAGGTGAGTAACGTAGTAAAGCCCTGAGCGCGCGCGGCCAATAAATTATATTTGAGTTTACGCCATTTATTGCCCGAAACTTTTGGGTGTAGCAGATCGTCACGCTTCAGTAGCAGACGAATAGGAACGGGTTCAGGAAATGGGGTATCAAGCCGTTGAACCGGTGAGTTACCTACCAAATGAGCCAGTTGCCGGGCAAGTTCGTCCATAATCCGTAGTTTTGTACCGTACAAACCTATAAGGTTTGGGGAAACCTCATAGGTTTATTTTGAGAAAATGGCGGAACTAGACGACGAATTACCTGAAGAGGACGAATTATACGAACACCACCGTATTGTGGTGGATAAAGGCCAGGGGCTGCTGCGGATTGATCGTTTCCTGATGGATCGGCTGCAAAATGCAACCCGTACCAAAATTCAGGCGGCTATCGACGCAGAGTCCGTTCGGGTGAATGATAAGCCAACCAAAGCCAGCTACAAAATTAAGCCGTTGGATGTCATTACGGTATCATTGGCCCATCCGCCCCGTGATACGGACGTTAAGCCAGAGAACATCCCACTTAACATTGTCTTTGAAGATGATGAGTTGCTGGTACTCAATAAACCAGCGGGTATGGTAGTCCATCCCGCCCACGGCAACTGGGATGGTACGCTGGTGAATGCGCTGGTCTACCATTTTCAAAACCTGCCCACCTCGCGGAATGGCGAGATCAGACCCGGCCTGGTGCATCGGATTGACAAAGATACGTCGGGCCTCATGGTGATTGCCAAAACCGAATTTGCCATGACGCACCTGGCCCGGCAATTTTTTGAGCACAGCATTGAACGGACGTATAACGCCCTGACCTGGGGCATTCCCGAGCCTGCGGATGGTACCATTACCGGCTTCATTGGCCGGTCGGTAAAAGACCGAAAAGTGCAGGTAATTTATGACGATGAATCGAAGGGTAAGTGGGCCATCTCCCATTACAAAACCCTGGAAGCGCTTCGCTATGTTGCTTTAGTACAATGCAATCTGGAAACGGGCCGTACGCATCAGATTCGGGCCCATTTTAAGCACATCGGTCATCCATTGTTCAACGACGCGATGTACGGTGGCGACCGGATTCTACGCGGTAACCCGGTTGGGAGCTATAAAGCATTTGTAGAAAATGCCTTCAAACTACTGCCCCGACAAGCCCTTCATGCCAAATCATTAGGCTTTACCCATCCCCGTACCAAAGAATGGCTCCAGTTCGACTCAGCCTTGCCCGACGATTTTCAAGCCGCCCTTACGAAGTGGAGGAAGTTTGTTGGGGAGTGAGTGCAGTTTGTTAATTGAGTATCTTGCATCTTATTTCACTTAATACACTTACTTACCACTACACTTACTATACTAACCCGATACAATGATTTCAATCCGCCCTGGCACCCTCGAAGATATACCGGAAGCCTTCGCTTTAGTTATGGAACTGGCCGTTTACGAACGTGCTGCCGATCAGGTTACCAACAGTGTTGAACAAATGGCCCTGGATGGCTTTGGACCAAATCCTCTTTTCGGGATGATTATGGCTGAAGACTCCGACAGCAAGAATATCGTTGGTATGGCCCTCTACTTCTATCGGTATTCCACCTGGAAAGGCAAACGTTTATATCTGGAAGACATCATTGTAACCGAAGCTTTTCGGGGATTTGGCGTCGGTAAACTCCTTCTGGACGCTACAATTGAGACCGCCCGCGAAACACAATGCACTGGCATGATGTGGCAGGTATTAGACTGGAATGAACCCGCTATTGGCTTCTACAAACAATTCGGCACCCGGTTCGATGACGGCTGGACAAACTGCCATTTAGATTTTTAAAAATGGAGTAAAGGCAGGAAGGGGAAGAAAGGGAGGAGAGGAATGAAGATATAGAAAATCGACAAAAGAATAGTACATCCCTTTCCTCCCCTTCCTCCCTCTCGTCCCTTTCCTCCCTCTAATTCCCTATCTTTGCGGTTCGAGAATAGTGACTAAGCATGACGTATCGTCAACGAAAAGCCCTGCGTATCGCTGGGTGGATAGTTCTGAGTATTTTTTTATTGGCCTGTGTAGGTGGCGGGATTGCTTATTTCAAGCGCGAAAGTTTATTAAAAACCGCCCTTGAACGGGGAATTCGCAAGGCAAAGCGGGATTATCACCTGGATGTACGCATCGGTTCGGCTAAATTTACCGGCCTGAGTTCGCTTGCATTTACGGATATTTCAGTTGTGCCCGAAAAACGCGATAGCCTGGCGCGTATCCAACGGGTTGAACTGGCAGTCCGGTTTTGGCCATTACTGGCAGGGAAAATCGGGTTGTCGGGCATGACACTCGAAAACGGACTGGTTCAAGTCATTAAGCGTGACTCGCTGACGAACATTGACTTTCTGTTGCATAAGAAGCGCGATTCAACAGCCACTGATGAGCCCTCAACAGAAAGTACGAAGCGCACCAATCTGGCCGACGTAACCGAAAATCTGATCGATAATATCCTATCTAAAATTCCCGACGATCTGAATATCAGCAATCTGGAGTTTCGGGCTATGGATAATAATGATACGCTCAGTTTGCTTACCCAAACGGCTGTCATTAAAAATGAAGACGTTAGCTCGACCCTGAAACTAAATGGCAATCAGGCAACCTGGCACGTTACCGGTACTGCTGACCCCGCTGACCGGGAGTACAACCTGGCTTTATATGCAGAAGGCCATAATGGTCGCCCAAAGCCCATTGAGCTTCCCTATATTCAGAAAAAATTCAACTTAGTACTCCAGGCAGATACCCTTCGGGCTGAACTCCATGATGTTGACCGCTCCGGGGGCGAGTTTCGACTCGAAGGAGCAGGTTCGGTTCGAAACCTTCGGATTAACCACCCGGCTATTGCCCGTACCGATGTACTGGTTCCGCTGGCAGCCATGGATGCCCACCTGTTCGTTGGCGAAAATTATGTTGGCGTTGATAGTTCGTCGACATTGCATCTTGGCCAGGTGAGCGCCCATCCGTTTGTAAAATATACGCTTAAGCCAACGAAGATCTACGAGGTACAGCTGCACACGGGGCTTATAGATGCTCAGGCGCTATTCAATTCGTTTCCACAAGGCTTGTTTGAGTCCCTGGAGGGCATGAAGGTAGCTGGCAAACTAAAATATGATGTAGCATTTCAGCTTGATTCATCCCTCCCCGATTCGGTAAAATTTGACTCTGGATTAACTTCGGAAGGCTTTCAGATTCTGCAAATGGGCCGCACTGATTTTGCGGCTATCAACCAGCCATTTGTGTACACCCCCTACGAGAAAGGTAAGCCCGTTCGGAATATCATTGTCGGCCCCGAGAATCCGGATTATACCCCAATTAATCAGATTTCGCCTGATCTTCGTAATGCCTTGTTAACCTCAGAAGACTATAATTTCTTTACGCACAATGGGTTCAACGAAAAAGCATTCCGGGTGTCGATTGCCACAAACTTTAAGGAGAAATCATTCAAACGAGGGGCCAGTACGATTTCGATGCAATTGGTCAAAAACGTCTTTCTGAGCCGTAACAAGACACTTTCGCGTAAAGTCGAAGAAATCTTGATTGTCTGGCTCATTGAGAATCAGCACATCGTTCCGAAAGAGCGGATGTATGAGGTTTATCTGAATATCATTGAATGGGGTAAAAATATTTATGGCATTGGCGAAGCAGCCCGCTACTATTTTGCCAAAAGCCCTTCCGATTTAAACCTTGGCGAAAGCATTTTTCTGGCTTTTGTGGTACCTCGCCCCAAAGCGGCCTTAAACTGGTTTGTTCCAGACGGAACCCTTCAGGTTCGTAATGTACGGGGTTACTTTAAACTAATTGGCCGTATTATGGCCCGGCGTGGGCTGACCACTCCCGATTCAGGAGCCTATGGTTTTTATAACGTTCGATTACGCGAAGGGCTTCGTCGACAGGTATCCCCAATCGATTCATTATTCCAGGGTGATAGCCTGATGACAGACCCAGTGGATACGGATGTAGACGATGAAGACGAAGGCGGCACCGGTATTGGCAACTTTTTTCGTCGGCTCTTTAAGGGTAAGAAGAACGATGAGAAACGTAACGATGAAGAAGCCACCACTGTTCAACCAGAACGTCGGGCTGTTCCTGATGTAATCACGAATGAACCCGCGCCAGCAGATACCGTTAAAACCCGTAAGCAATTACGCCAGGAACGGCGCGAACAAAAAAGACGAGAGAAGGAAGCAAAAAAGGCGCTGGAAGATAGTAACCCATAACAGGAACTCCTATGAAAGCATTGATTCGATTGATCCTGATTGTTGTTGTCCTTGGCGGTATTCTTCTTTTCGTGGTGTCAAAACTGAACCATACGTCGCTTACGCCCCAAACGATTGATTTAACTGTGGACTGTTCTGAAGTCGACAATGTACTGGTGACATCGACAGTAAACGTGGTGGTCAAGAATTTGTCATCCCGTTCTCACAAGGACGTGTCGGTAAAAATCATTGCCTTCGATGAAGCCGGGACGGCACTCAAGGAAAAATTCACAACCTTCAGCCGCACCCTGGCCCCCAATAGCAGTTTCGATAAGCCAGTCACGTTACCTGCCAACACGAAGCGCTGTGACTGTACAATTGTTAGCTCGCATCCGGTGAAGTAAGTTAGTAAAGGACTTTTGGGTTATGAAGTACCAAATCCCACATGACCAAAATGAATTCCTACCGAATCAACTTGGCCTGAATTCGGCGGAAGCAATTGCCTTGGCGGAGTTTGATGGATTCCTAAAGGCAGAAATTATATTGACTGACGAACTAACTAATCGAACCAGATTCTCAAGTGGCTATATACAGAAAGTTCATAAACTAGCCTTAGGCGAAGTTTATTCGTTTGCAGGTAAATGGCGGGATGTCAATTTATCAAAAGGCGGATTTGTTTTCCCGATGGCTCAGTTTTTACCAGCCGTAATGGCTTCATTTGAAACTGATATTCTAGCGAAACTCCCTAATCGCTACTCGGCTACGCATCAGCTCATCCATGATTTGGCTGTAGTTCATGCTGAACTGTTATTTATTCATCCATTTCGGGAAGGGAATGGCCGGACAGCACGACTAATAGCGAATTTGATGTGCCGAAAACAGGGACTAAACGCTCCGCATTGGGAAAAGATAGAGCCTAACGAGGGAGCCAGTATCCGTTTTGCCAATTATGTAATGGCCGTGCAACGTGCAGCCGATCAAGACTATGAGCCGATGAGGCAAATCATCGAAATTATTTTCCCAACGTAGTTTCTGCTTTTCGCAAGGCAATAGCTGCCTGTTCTGTTGAAATAGTTATTTTCTCAATACAAAAGGAAGCAATCGCTGACCGTAAAATATCAGATCGAATAGCCGATATGGTTGCTTTTTTTTCTGTTGATTTCATTTTATAAAGATAAGATTTTTAGCGCTCATGTCGCGTCTGAGGTATCCTTTTTCTAACACCTAAAGTTAGTAAAGAAAGGCTTATTTTCCGGTTATCGTCACGGCCTTACCCAGATACTGGTCATTATCAAGTTGATCTAGCAGGAAAGCAGCTACATCGGCGCGACTAATTTTGGGTATCGAAAATCGTGGAAATGGCAAATGTTCACCTAGTCTAATTTTGCCTGTAAGAGGGCCATTGGTAAGGCGGGTTGGGCGCACAATTACCCAGTCAAGTTTGCTTGTATGGATGGCGTGTTCCTGTTTTTCCTTTTCGGCAATAACTCCGCTAAGCAGTGTTTTTATAACTAGTTTACTTGGTAGCGATGCCTCTTCGTAGCTCGTCCCAACGCCCAATGACGATACAACCAATAGTCTACGAACGCCAGCCTGCCGCATAGCCGCAATCAGATTTTTCGTACCATCGGCCACAGCCTCATCATGCTGGCCGGGTCGGCTACCGAGCGCACATATCACCACATCCTGCCGACGCACGGCATGTAGTAGTGTCTGCGGTTTTAGCACATCGCCAGTTTCCACGGTTAGGTTCGGGTGCTTTACAGGCAGTTTAGCGGGATCTCGTACGAAAGCCGTGACAAAATGACCGCGCTGAAGAGCTTGCTCAATGATTTGTAACCCGGTCCCTCCGGTGGCACCTACGACTAGCAATTGCATAAAAAATGGCTGATTTTGGTTATATCTCTAACCCAAAATTCACTATAATGTTACAAAGCTACTAGCTAGTAATTTTGTAAATGTCCACTGCGTATTAGTCTCGCCTTACTTATACGAGTCTAGTAACTAAACCGGTTTGGGCGCTATTAAGCTTACTATTAATAACAAATCCATAAACGATTTTAACCTTACTATTCTAAGTTAAATAATACATTTGAGAAGGAATACTCGTTGCTATGGCAGCTACGAAAGTTGAACTAGTCTCTGTAGAAGCCCAAACAAAGGCTAATTTAACCGAATTGGGCCTAAGAACGATTACCCGAATACCCCTTGATTAATCCATGGCTATCAACCAGTTAATACTAACTCTAAGTTGATATATGGCTGATCTATCTGACCAATTCACCGAAGTTGTTACCTTAATTCATCAGGCTCGAAGCCGGGTTATGCAGCGGGTCAATCGTGAGTTAATTGATCTCTATTGGCACGTCGGTGCTTATATTAGTGCGAAAGTTGCGTCTACCGAGTGGGGTAGCCAAACTGTCGATCAGCTCGCCGATTTCATTCTGCAACAACAACCCGACTTACGGGGCTTTAACCGATGAGGTCTCTACCGGATGAAACAATTCTACGAGACATATCGGCCGATTTACGAAAAAGTGTCACCACTGGTGTCACAAATTAGCTGGACAAACCACCTCATTATTTATCACAATGCAAAACCCCGGAAGAACGGGAGTTTTACCTGCTTCTGACCGTCCGGGAGAAGTATAGCAAGCGGGAACTCGAACGCCAGATTGACAGCCATCTATTTGAGCGCACTATGCTGGCCAATGCACAGTTGCCTCCCGCAGTACGCCAATTGCCCCAAGACGTAACTAATGTATTTCGAGATAGCTACGTACTGGAGTTTTTGGACTTGCCCAATCGTCATAGCGAAGCCGACTTACAGACTGCACTAATCCAAAACCTGCGTAAGTTTCTGCTCGAAGCCGGGCGATATTTTACGTTTGTGGGCGAAAATTACCGCGTGCAGGTAGGTAATCAGGACTTTTACACTGATTTGTTGCTCTATCACCGATCCCTACAATGCTTTGTGGTGGTTGAGTTGAAAGTAACCGCCTTTAAACCCGAACATATTGGTCAGCTCAACTTCTATCTGGAAGCCCTTGACCGAGACCACAGACTGCCTCATGAAAACCCAAGTATTGGCATTCTGCTCTGTGCCAGCAAAGATAGCCAGGTAGTTGAGTATGCGCTCAGCCGTAGCCTATCACCAACACTCGTAGCCGACTATACACAGCAACTGATTGACAAACGATTACTGGCCGAAAAACTGGCTGAACTCTACGCCTATATTCAAAGCGAACAAGTGAACTAAATAGTAAAACTCAACAACCAGGCTTATCTATGACCTCATCACCATTGGCACGTAAAACAACCCATTAACGATCCCAAAGCTTCTACTCTTTCCATCGTATCGACCCGATGTTAATCCAGTAAATCGGGCCGCCTTGCCTGAGTACGTTCAAGGGCCTTTTCGTGGCGCCATTCATCAATTTTAGCTTCATGGCCCGACAGCAGAATATCCGGAACCCGATGCCCTTCAAATTCGGCCGGGCGGGTATATACAGGGGGGGCCAACAGATTATCCTGAAAAGAATCGGTTAAGGCTGATGTTTCGTCGTTCAGAACACCGGGCAACAAACGGATAATGGCATCCGACAACACGCAAGCCGCCAGTTCACCGCCCGACAATACGTAATCACCGATGCTGATTTCTTTGGTTATGAACAACTCTCGGGCCCGCTCATCGACGCCTTTGTAGTGGCCACACAGAATAATAAGGTTCTGTCGTAGCGATAACGAATTAGTCGTTTGCTGATTCAGCCGCTCACCATCGGGGGTCATATAAATTACCTCATCGTAGGCACGGTCGGACTGTAATGCTCGGATGCAATTGGCAATTGGTTCGATCTGCATAACCATACCGGCACCACCCCCGAACGCATAGTCATCCACGCGTCGGTGCTTATCGGCTGTATAATCGCGCAGGTCGTGCACAACTACCTCTACATACCCACCTTGTTGCGCCCGTTGCAGAATTGAATGGGCAAAAAAGCTATCCAGAAGCCTGGGGAGACAGGTAATAATATCAATCCTCATCGGTATCGTCCTCGTCGCCGTTCGTTTCTGGCTTGTCTTTAGGGTCTTCCATATAAATTTCCAGAAGACCATCAGGCAGTGCTACATTAAGCTTCTGTTGGGTGCGATCCACCGTCCGAACAATATCGCTATTGATCGGGATTAGGACTTCTTTGCCCTGATAATCCATGGCAATCAGATCCTGCGCGTTCATGGCATATACACCACGTACAATACCCAACTCACCGGCTACGGCATCAACAATTTGATAGCCGACAATTTCGTGGAAGTAAAACCGGGTTTCATCGGTAATGGGCTCCAGTTCATCAAGCGGTAAGTAAGCGCCACAGTTGATTAAACGCTCAGCCTGCTCGATTGTGTCGACGTCCTCAAAGGCAATAATTGCCCGGCTACCTTTTACAATGGCGATCGATTCGATAAAGTATGGAATCAATTCTCCCTTCACTTCCAGCAGAATCGATTCCAGATCAGCGTACTCCGCTGCGTTGTCAACGTCCAAAAACAGCACTAATTCACCACTAACGCCGTGCGTTTTGGTGATATGACCCACTTGATAACAGTCTTCTTTTGTCATAATCTAACATAGCTGAAAGCCAACTATAAAGCTATTGAGCGCGGCTGGCCGCGTTACTTACAGAAAGAGCCTGTTCAGAAACGAACAGGCTCTTTCTTAGCAAATTTACCGGAATGCCGAATCATCAGCATTTCGAAGCAGTCGAAAATTATTCCGCAGCTGGTTTTTCTTCCGTGCTTGCAGCAGCAGGAGCTTCTTCGGCTACTGGAGTTTCAGCAACCGGGGCGGCTGCTTCAACAGCGGGAGCGGCTTCAGCTACAGGAGCCTCTTCAGCAACCGGAGCGGCTGCTACTTCAGCTACTGGAGTTTCTTCAACCGCTGGCGCTTCAGCTACAGGAGCTTCTTCAACAGCAGGGGCAACTTCGGCAACCGGAGCTTCCACTACAGGTTCTTCTACTTTGTTTTTCTTGGCGATCGCTTCAGCGCGAGCTTCGTTTACCTTTTTCTCAGCTTCCAGACGAGCAGCACGATCCTGCTCTTTGGTTTGCGATTTGGTATCAGCAGCTCCTGCTTTACGGCTTTGTTTGCCTTCCTGCCAGGTCGTGTATTTCTCATCAGCCTGTTCCTGCGTGATGGCCCCTTTGTTGACGCCTACCTGCAGGTGTTTACGATACATGATGCCTTCATGCGACAATACCGAACGCGCGGTATCGGTCGGCTGAGCACCTACCATAAGCCAATAAACGGCCCGATCAGACTTTAATACGACCGTCGAAGGGTCAGTGTTGGGATTGTACGAACCGATTTTCTCAATAAACCGGCCATCGCGAGGAGAGGTTGACTCTGCAATTACGATGTCGTAAATCGCCATTTTTTTGCGTCCACGACGCGCTAAACGAATTTTAACACTCATTTGTGCTTGTTTGGTTTTGATGGGAGACGCATCCCCCTTGTAAAACGTGGCCGCAAAGGTACAAAAAAAGTTTGAGGTTTGTAGTTTAAAAGTTTGAAGTTATGTTATCAACTTCAAACTTTTAAACTACAAACCTCAAACAATAATAAAAAACCCTTCCCAATACGAGTCTATAAGCCGGGTTCTGTCCTCCAAGTAAGCCTCTCGGCTCATCAGATGGCTTATCATTTATCTGGGATGGTCGTCACCGGCCACCTCGTTCGACCTACCCGCGTCGGCATCCGGATTTCTCCGAAACGGGAACGGGCCGCCCCACATCCGACGCTTATTTGGTCTTTCAGCCCCTAAGGTTTATCCTGCCCCGCCGGTCGCCCGTCGGGCGGTAGGCTCTTACCCCACCTTTTCACCCTTACCACTACTTAATGAATAATGTATAATGGTTAATGAATAATCCCAGCAATAGCCTTCATTATTCATTTTACATTGTCAATTATACATTAAGTACGGGCGGTATATTTTCTGTGACACTGGCTGTCGAATGGTCGTTCCCAACCATCCTCCTTCCCGTTAGGAAGTAGGGTGCCCTATGCTGCCCGGACTTTCCTCGCCCAATTGCTCAGACGCGATAAGCCAACTCGTATTGATCAGGGAGGGCAAATATACGATGATGGTGGTGGTTTCTCAACACACTAAAAACTCCCGGATCGTAGTGATCTACTACAGATACCGGGAGTTTTTAGTTAATCTGTTATTCGCTTCAGACAGTTATCCAATTAGTTTGTTTTTGGATTTTTCGTTGCTGCACTGCCACTAACTGGTGGATTATATGCGATTTCATTATCGGGCACATCCCAATAATCCAGATAACCATAGTTGATGGTTGCCTTAGTACTTACAACACCCGTGCGGCTTAGGGCAACAGCATTGGTCCGTCCTGTCTCCAGTATGCCCCAGCGCCGTGCGTCGTAGAACGCTAACGCCCGGAACAACAAACCAATCCGTCGTTCCCGACGCAGTTCTTCTTTGGCGGCATCAAGTGTCAGGCCTGTTCCAGCCACAGCGGCCAGACCAGCTCCCTGTGCCTTACGAACTTCGTCGATAAGCGCAAGTCCATCCTCAATTTTGCTTGTGTAAATCAACGCTTCCGCTTTCATTAACTGATTTTCTTCGTATGTGCTAGCCAGGTACAATTCGGTACCACCTGCATTCGTATTTGAATACGTAATAACAGAGGCACTACCTTCTGAGCCAACTGCTCCCCGGTTAATCAGGTTAAAACGGGTAAAGAACGCATTACCCCGTGAGGTTTCTCCGATGTATGCTGAGCTGCGTTGTTGGAAATTATTAGACAAGCGGAGGTCGCCCGCTTTAAAATCCTGAATCAACCGTTCAGAAATTTTATAGGTGTTGTTAGCACCTGTTGTTTTTGCCGATACAGTGCCCGTCGTCGGCGCCAGGAAGTCGCCAGCCGCATTGGAACGACCCGTAAAGACAAAGTCAGTAGCTAGTACGCCATTATTAGTAAGCGTCAGAATGTCGGCCCATTGAGCCGCAGTCATTGCATTAAGCCGCGTATTGACCAGGATATTCCGGGCTTTCATCGTATTGATATTGCGCACCCACATGGCTGGTGTTAATATCCCTCCTTTGCCAACCCGGTTAAAGCTCGGAATTAAACCCGTCATTGTTGCCGTATAATCGGCACTGGCCGTTAAGCCACCCAGAATTTTAGCTGCTTCATCAAAGTTCTTGTTGGCTTCTGCAATCATGGCTTCTTTCGTTACATAATTGCCATTGGTGCCGTTCAGTGCTTCGCCGTTTGCCTTATTGTTAATGATGCCCGCATAATACATCGAGCCAATCCGCGAGTAGGCATAGCCTTTCCACCAGTAAGCCCAGGCTTTTAAAACGCCTTTTTTGGTATCGACTTCGCCCGAGAATGTAGTTGCATCAATGTTGGCTAACAGTGTATTAGCCGCATTGTTCATGTTGTACATGTATGCCCACTCATAATAGGTTGAGTTTTGGAAACCCGTCGAGTTAACATTCGCTGTGATTCGAAGAAAGTCGATCTGCTTGTTCGGCGAGTTTGGATTCAGCAGAATGCTACCATCGTCGAGCGTAACCTGATTGGGGGCGCCAATCTGATTAATAAAGACGTTGGCAATGTCTGTTCCGATCACATCCCCCATTAGTTCGTGGTTACCAATAGCTCCCGACCAAAAATAACCCGGAACGCCATCGTAGTATTTTACATCCTTGAATCCAGTAATGTAGAATCCTTCGCCAAACGAGATCAGACCTGTTTCGGTTTTCAACGCTGGAGAAGATGGCTGGTTTGGGTTCTGAACGTCCAATTGTTCTTTACAGGACGCCATAAATCCGGCGAACACCAGTGTTAAAGCATATATTTTTAACTTATTCATACGATCAGTTTTTTGAGATGGGGTTCCTTAAAATCCAAAGTTTAAAGAAGCCTGGTACGATTTAAAGTTCGGCATCGTGCTGTGATCCGTTCCACGGTCCCAAGCCGAGTTCGACGTTCCGGAACTGATTTCCGGATCGAAACCCGTATAGTTGGTAAGCGTCCAGAGGTTACGTCCCGAAAGAACCAATTGAAGTCGTTTAACAGCCGGTATCTTGAACGCTTTAGCCAGATCAACGCCAATAGAAATGTTTCTTAGACGCAGGAATGAAGCATCTTCGTAGAAATAATCTTTTGTACCGTTGGCTGTACGCTGGGCATAAACACCCCGATAGAAGGCCGTCCAGGCACCCGTTTGTCCATCAATAGTAAAGGGGTTCGCATATTCACTGTGAATACCATCCCGATACATCCACTCTTTGGTCTGGTTGTAGAGGTGACTACCATTGACCCAATCAAACTGAACACCAAAGGTGAGGAAGTTTTTGAACGTAACGTCGTTGATAAACGACATGTTAAACTTTGGGTTTGGATCGCCAAAACTGAATTTGTCGGCCGTAAAGTACGGCTGCTTGGTTGTTTTATTCACCACATATCCATTGCTGGCCAGGGTATACTGTTCCTGATCTCCCACAGGAATAAACGGAGTGCCATTCGGACCTAGCTCGTTAACGCTATGAATTGATTTATAGCCGTACAACTGACCGATTTTCTCACCTGCTTTCAGAACATAGTTTGTGCTTCCGGCATTGGATGTAACAACAATCGGCGCATCTCCGCGAACAGCGAGGATTTGAGAGCTCTGTTTACCAAAGTTGATCGTTGTATTCCATTTAAAATTGGAGCCCTGATAAACCGTCGAATTTAACGACATCTGAAGCCCATTCGAGCCTAAGGTAAAGGCGTTATCTGTCAACTTTCCAAGTCCGACAGAAGGGGCCACATCGACCTGGTAGATAGCATCTTTCGTTTTCCGATCCCAGTACGTAGCCGATAGCGCAATAGCATTTAACCAGCTGCTGCCTTTAAATAAGCTGAATACCATGTCGGTACCAATTTCTAATTCTTCTGATACCTCTACGCCCAGGGCTGGATTGCTCTGTTGGTTGGCATAGTAGAACGCTGTTGTGTTACCTACCGTTGTTGGTGTAATGGTCACGTAGCGGTCAAACGGTTGGGGCTGAATACCTGCCTGTCCATAAGCGGCCCGGAGCTTTAACTCAGGCAAAAAGCTATTTACAGGGCTATTTTCCCAGAATTTAAGAGCTGATAAACGCAGATAAGCATCGCCACGGGGGAAGGTAAAGGGCTTGGAACCCTGACCAAATGCTGACGAGTAATCACTTCGGAAGCCGCCCGAAAAACCGGCAAATTCACCGATTTCAAACCGTTGGTTAATCAGATAACCATACGTGATAAATGGCTCCGAATAATCGCGGTACACGCGCCACGAGGTTGTATTGGCCGCATTATATGGTGTGTACGCTGCGGGCAGACCAATAGCCGCGCTGGTATACTCTTTCACCTGACTATTACGCCAGTCAAACAAGGCCTGTGTAGACGATTTGATGGGAATGTTCAGGTGAAAATCCTCTTTAAAATCAAAGGTAGCCGTAGCGGTAGCCAGGAAGTTCTGGAACACTTTGCTGTTGGTATACTTCGTCAGATCACCAGTATTCGTGGTATTATAATTCGAAATATAATTCGTTGACCCCTGGGTTAACCAATATTTGTTATTGGCATTATTGGCCTGGTTCGCATATTCCAGGTCACGGTTTTGAGTCTGAAAATTAAGCCCGTATTTCAAATCAAGATCAACATACTTCGGAAACTTATAGTTAAGGTTCAAATTCTGAATGATGTCAATCTTATTATCATTATTGCGGGTATAAGCCTGGCGATAGGATGGGTTCGATGCGTTGATCCCAATCGTCTGGTTCATATTGAGCGGAATAGACCCATCTGTAGTGGTTAGGTCGAAATCAGCTAATGGATACGCATTCAATAAATTATACAGAATGGTTCGATCACTGGACTTCAATGTGCTTTTTGTGTAGGCCAATTGCGTGATCGAACGAAGGGTAAGCCCTCTCGCCAATTGTGCACCAATGTTAGCCGACAGGTTGCTCCGATCCCAGTAGCCGTTGTCCCGAATATTACTTTCCTGGTGGCTATTGGAAGCCGACAGACCAAAGTCAGCCTTCGCACTTCCGCCGGTGATAGCAACACTATTGTTTATAGTGTTGGCTGGCTTGAAGAAATAGTCAAAGTGATCGTGATATTGCAGGTTAGCGTTGTAGGGCTTGCTATTCGTAGCCGTTGGATCTGTCGAATTATACTGGACGTTCTCCGAATAAATCCCATTTATGGCATCATATACAATTGGCTTTCCTGACGAACCGATAATGTTATTGCTGGCATCGGTAGCAAACGCGTGGTATTGTGCTTTGCTCACACCGCCGTTGTTTAAATAGGTGTTTACGGCAACGCTCGACGAAAAGTCGATGTTCATCTGACCGTTTTTACCCTTTTTGGTAAACAGTTGGATAACCCCATTAGCGCCCTGAGCACCATAAATGGTAGCCGCAGCAGCACCCTGAACGACTTCAACGCGCTCGATCGAATTTAAATCAATGGTTTGAAGGCTGGTAGCGCCCATCTGAATCCCATCAATCAGAATCATTGGTTGTGTACCGCGGTTAATCGTATTAATACCACGTAGCAGGATATTTACATCTGCACCAGGTGTACCACTCCGGCTGGTGATTTGCGCACCCGGAATTTTACCGATCAGGGCCTGATCGACAGAGGCCGAAGGCGTTTGCGGTAAATCTTTTCCAGAAACCGATTCAACCGAAATAGCAATTTTGCGCTTGTCGGTTGCAACGCCGACCCCGGTTACCACTACTTCAGCAAGTTGCTTGGTGTCCGTTGTTAACTTAACATCCACAACCGAACTCGCGCCTAGGGCAACTTCCTTCGTAGCCATGCCAATGAAGGAGAATACTAAAGAACCTTTTGCAGGAGCAACTAGTGAGTAGCTACCCTCACCGTCAGTGACGGACCCAACTGTGGTCCCTTTAACAACTACCGATACACCCGGCAGAGCGCTGCCATCTTCAGCAGAAAATACTTTACCAGTAATTTTTCGGTCCTGCGCCCAGAGACTTACGCAGGTTGAGCACACCAACAGGAGGCTCAACAGTAAATTTTTCCTCATATACAAGTTATTGTTGATTAAGTTATACTACTCAACTAAAACGATTCTTCAAAAGTAGTTGGTGCAATGTTAAATTCAAAAGCTTCACATTGAAAATATTATATATTTCTTCAATTTATATTTTAGGGGGTTTGCAGAATATAATTCTTATGTAGCTATTAATACAGATTATTATTACGAAAATACCATATAATTTGAAATTATAAATCAATTATTAGCCTTGTATACAATTTAGTTAAAATTTGAATTATCTTATATTTCATAGTACTATTTATAAAAAATATCCAAATATATTGTCGACAAATAATCACTATACTACTTACTAAAAATAAGTATTTATACTCATGTAAATAACAGTTTTTATCTCAAACCAAAGAATTAATTGAATTTTAACAGGATTTTAATTTAAAAATTTTGCAATTAACTAAATCAACTAATATTGTACTTCACATAGGACTATATACATACATTATCACCTCCACATTGCTTGGATTGGCGAACGCTAGTCAATCCAAGCAATGACTCTACTTATCTAGGTATTATTATAAGTCAATTGACGGGTAAACTTTGACATTGGTTAACATACAGTTGCTCCTTTCTGTCCGAATGATTCAGAGGAAGGTTTAGACGAACAGGTTCTGGGGCCAATCAATCAGGCCTTATTAACGATTAATTAAGCCTATAAAACAAAAAGGGCTGTCTGGATCATGGTCCAGACAGCCCCTCACAAAACGAGTACAACTGATAATCCTGATTCTATGAGCATCCAGGTGCTCTCAGGCTTAGGTCTATTAAAGCCCCTCTACTTTCACATCAATCCGGCCATGGGCGTTCACAACCGCGAGTAGGGCAGTTGGCGTTAAATAGACCTGATCGGGTCTAATTTCATCAATCTGCCCATTAATAACAACACCTTTCACTAACTGATTATTTTTGAGTTGCTGTTGCAATAACTTCTGCATATCGGCAATCTGCGAGCCCACCGGAATTGTGAGCTGCTTTTCAAGCGTTCGGGCAAAGGTGCCTTTCAGTAGCCAACCCGCCGACCGTGCCAACACATTTTTCGTATCTAAGTCGAACTGAAGGTCTTTCAGGGAAATGGTCTGGTCATGGGCATCATAGTATGGGCGTCCACGCAGGTAAATATCGCCGTTGATCGTTCCTTTAAGGCCAGCCTTAATAATCAGGTTTTCATTCTGACCGTATAAGTCCATACTTGTGATAGTGATGGTATAGCGATTATCACTGAAGGAAAACGATTTACCTACGAATTCTTCGGCGGCAATTTTTGCTACTTCAGGATAGCTCGCTTCGCTCAGCAGGCCAATCTGAAAATCATCCTTCACCAATGAAACGACCGTCAAATCGGGCAACAACACCGCTGGGTGCACCTCCGGCCTGGCACCCGTAGTTGTGAGGGTGTATCCTTCAATCCCAATTGTCGCCCGGATCACCCGCCCTTCAAACCGCAAAGGCGTAATAAGGACTCGTTTCGGAACAATTTGCAGATAGGTTCGGTATTTTTCCGACAATAGATAAGGTTGGCGAAGCGTATTCCAGACCTTCAGAACGGGGGTACGGAGGTCCACATTCCGACGTACCTGCTGATCGATGGTTTTAGTAATGCTGCCCAGATTTTTGTCGATCATACGCCCTACGAAATTCGTTATCGGAATATTCACCCCAATCACGTTTACCGTTGGTCGACGCACCCACCCGTAGCCATCCGCCTGAGTTTGGGTATGAACCGACCAGTCTTTATCTAGATCGAACTTGGTTTTGAATCGTAGATCAATTTCGAACTCAGTTTCTTTATACTGTGTGAAACCTAAGACAGATACACCCGCTTTAGCCCAGATCTTTAGTGGAACGGTAAAATGAAACAGACTATCCTCCGCTGTAACGAGAATAGTACCCCGCTTCCAGACTTTCGCCATGAACTGATCACGGTTATTATCGTCCAGACTATTATCCTCGTAAATAAGGCCGTTGACCTGGGCGTTAATTTGCCGCTCAACATCACTTAGCGCAATGGAAACAGGAACGTGGACGGTCGATAAAAAGCGTTCATTTCGGACTTCCATTTCGGTAGTGTTGTAGGCTTCTTTAGGCGCTTTAGGATTCAGGTGATTACTCGATGGCTGGCTGCAACTTAGCAGGAAAAAGGTATAAAACAGAGTTGCACAGAGTAAAATCAGATGGCTAAGATGGCGCAAAGCTCCAGCCTTGTGTCTACTTAATCGTAACCTTCGTGGCACCATAGCCAAATTTCTGTTTCTGAGCGTCTTCAAAGAATTTAACATTCGGATGCTTTCCCAGTCGTTTGTGTAGTTCTGTTCGTAAGGAGCCGCTGCCAACCCCATGAATAAACGTAATGTCGCTCATGCCACTGGCGATTGCATTCTCCAGGGTTTTCTCAAACGTATCGAGTTGTAGTTTTAGCAAATCGGCCGGTGTACGGTTTCCAGCGCCTTTGGGTAGCAGTTCCTCGACGTGTAAGTCCACAATTGCCGTTGGCCGTTCAATTGAAACGTCCGCCAGTTCTGCATTCGGTTTGAACATTTCAGCCTTCAACTCCTCGGGACGAATGGTTATGGGCTTCGGTGGGTTGATAGGCGGGCTTGTTACTGCTTGAGGTTGCTCAACCGCTTCATCCAACTGCGTCAGAAAGCCGGGCTGATTCAGGACAGGAAGTGTTGTTTTATGCTTAAAAAACGTAGCGGCTCGTGCTTTGAACCGTTTGATCAACGGTTGCCGTAACGATGATTTTCCAGCTCTAAACCACAACCCTTGCACCACAAATGTTGGCCATTCCTCAAATTTGGCGTGTGCATACAGATCATTCATTTTCTGCTGCGATTTGGGCTTAAGTACTCCACTGTGTACTCCCCGAAACTGTACTCCTCCCCCAGCACCTGCCGACTCTTCGCCTAACACGTACGGAAACTCCCAATCGGTATTGTTGATCAGGTGTAAGGTATATTCACGATCGTTAACCGGTGCAAAAGCCAGATATATACCCTGGTTGGATACGATTGTCGGCGGGGCCGGAGCCACCGTTTTTTGTGGGGCATAAACGCTCGTTTTTAGCAAGCGTTCGGCTTCCATAGGCGATACAAGCACTAATTCTGAACGCATAACCGGAATACGGAAACCGTCTTCAATCTCTATTTCAATCATACCGCCCGGCAAAAACCGCGATACTACCCCCTGTTCTTTTGCCCGTAGCAGCCGGACTTTATCACCAATATTCATAATCGTCGTTCGTCAAGAGTCCATAGTCAATCTAGTTCGAATGACTATTTCTGTTCAAAAGTATAACGCATATACACAGAAATAGCTTCCATCAGGTTTAAATCATTTTGAGAGGGGTTTGCGTACTAACTATTCAATAGGATTCTATCCTGTTCTGGGTCGCCATTATCTTTCAAGGCAACACCCGTAATTTGTAAGCGAAACGCCGACTGGATGAGGTACATGAGTTTGTCCACGGCAAAAGCGGGCGACAGCCCCTGCTGGCGAATATTTGAAATACAGTTCCGCCGTTCATCCGTCAGGCCGGGTTGGGGACCATAGGTAATGTATGCACCCATGCTGTCAAAGGAGCTAAGGCCAGGCCGTTCACCAATCAACATGATAGCCAAGCGAGGGTTTAGAATTCCGCCAATTGCATCTGTAATGGCCACACGACCTTGGTCTACGAGTAGGATTGGAGCCAACGCATAACCTGCTTGCTGTGCTTTTTCAACCAATAAACGCACGACAGGCACCGCATTTTCCATAATGGCTGTCGCTGAAAGACCATCAGCGATGATAATACTAATATCGGCAGAAGGGCTGTTAAGTTGTTGCAGTTGTTCGGCAGAATCGGCGCTTAATAGACGACCCAGATCGGGGCGTTGTAGATAGATATCCCGGTTCTCCGCCTGACTATGAACCGTATAAATAGGAAGACCCGCACTGGATAAATCAGCCTGTAAAGCGGCCATATCTAAACTGGAGTAAACGGCATCTTTGGCATGCGCATGAGCCATTTTAAACTGTAGCGATTCCTTTAGCGGGATAGAAACCCCCGTTTTGCCAAGCGCAATCCGAGCAGTTGTATATGCTTTCAGGAATTCCCAGTCATCGGCTTCAATACCTGTTTTTTTCAGTTCGTTCATGCTAATTAGCGGGGAGCTGGGAGCATGGTGCTGGAAGCATGGTGCCGGGAGTTTAACCTAATCCCTTGCACCTCGCTCCCAGCTTAGCTCACTAAGGCCGTATAAAATTGTTTTTGTGCTCCACTCGATAGTCTGTTTCCCAACGAGTCCATAATGCCCTGCCGGAGTAGCCAGTTTTCAAACTCGGGAGCTGGTCGCAGGCCAAGTATCCGCCGGATATAAAGTGCATCGTGAAAAGACGTCGACTGGTAATTCAGCATAATGTCATCGGCACCGGGAATTCCCATGATAAAGTTGATCCCGGCTACACCTAAAAGCGTCAGCAGTGTATCCATGTCGTCCTGGTCAGCCTGGGCATGATTGGTGTAGCAAATATCCATACCCATTGGCAAGCCCATCAGTTTGCCGCAGAAATGATCTTCAAGCCCGGCCCGTATAATCTGCTTTCCATCAAACAGGTATTCAGGACCAATGAAGCCCACAACTGAATTGACCAGAAACGGGTTGTACTGCCGCGCAACGGCATACGCCCGCACTTCGCAGGTTTGCTGATCGACGTTATGATGCGCTCCAGAGGATAACGCACTGCCTTGTCCTGTTTCAAAGTACATAATGTTGTTGCCAATTGTACCCCGTTTTAAAGATAAACCCGCTTCATAGGCTTCCTGCAACAGCGAAAGACTAACGCCAAAACTGGCATTTGCTTTCTCCGTACCAGCAATAGATTGAAAAACAAGATCGACAGGTACCTGCTGTTCAATAAGTTGAAGCGTGGTGGTAATATGACTTAATACACAACTCTGGGTGGGTATGGAAAATCGCTCCCGTATTTCATCAATCATATACAGCAAGCGCGATGTAGCCGCCGGGCTATCCGTTGCCGGATTAATGCCAATCATGGCGTCACCACTCCCGTAGAGCAGTCCATCAATAATACTGGCCGCTATGCCTTTTGCATCATCCGTTGGGTGATTGGGCTGCAATCGAACCGACAGGTGGCCCTGTAATCCCTGCGTATTTCTGAATCGAGTAACTGTTTCGCATTTCTTTGCCACTACAATCAGGTCCTGATTTCGCATCAGTTTTGAGACGGCCGACACCATTTCTGGCGTTAGACCCGAAGAAACCTGCTGAAGCATACCTGTATCGGCCTCATCGCTTAGTAGCCAATCGCGTAGGTCACCCACTGTAAAGTGGCTGATTGGTGCAAACGCAACGTTGTCGTGGGTATCAATAATTAGTCGTGTAACATCATCCGTTTCATACGGAATCACCGTTTCAGTCAGAAAAGTGACCAGCGGCACATCGGCCAGAGCCATTTGAGCGGCTACCCGTTCTTCATAGCTCTCGGCGGCTAAGCCCGCCAGTACATCGCCAGAACGCAGTGGACTCGCCCTGGCCAGAAGTTCTTTCAGGTCTGCGAATCGATAGGTAAAGCTGCCAACAGTGCATTGATAGGCCATTTTTGGTATTAGCTAAATTTTACCCCACCCCAACCCTTCCCCTTGAAATAAGGGGAGGGGCTAAGCTAATTACTCAACATGACTTTGACTTACGATCATCTCTCCCTCCCACTCTTGCTTGATTTTCTGATATCGGCCTGACATGTAAAATATGGCCATGATCAGGACTAGCCCCCCAAAAAATAGCAGACTCAACCAGCTATAAAAATAAATCATAGCCCCTAAGGTCACAACCGCCAATAGTAAGGCAATAGCCGGGAAGATCGGATAAAAAGGTGCCTTAAACGAACGCGGCATAGCGGGCTGCGTTTGCCGGAGCCGGAACAACGACAGCATACTTACTATATAAACGATAACTGCCCCAATGGTTGACAGAACAACTAACTTACTGGTATCAAGCGAAATGAGGGCAATGATCCCGAAGATAGCCCCAACTACTAATGCCCAGACGGGCACTTTCCGGGTTCTGCTCACCCTGGCCAATCCATGAGGTAGGTAACCGCTTCGGGCCAGCGCGAAAATCTGCCGGGAATAACTGATAATGATACCATGAAACGAAGCGATCAATCCAAATAAACCAACACTGGCGAAGAATTTTGTAAGTGGATTTTGGCGACCTAACACAATAGCAATAGCTTCCGGCATGGGGTAATCAAGGTGGTCCAGATTTTCCCAGTGCGTAATACCTCCCACACTAATCATAACGGTTAAAGCCAAAAACGCAAGGGTCAACACTGCCGATATGTAGCCTTTAGCAATGGCGTTTTTTCCATCTTTCACTTCCTCGGCTACCATGGCCATACCTTCGAGGCAAACAAATAACCAAATAGCGAACGGTAATGCCGCAAAAACACCTGGCCAGCCAAACGGCATTGGATTGTGCAGAAACGTATCGAGACTGGAATACGGGTACACGACGCCAATAAAAAGCAATAACTCGCCAATGGCGATGATTGTCATGATCAGCGAAAACCAGGCCGCTTCTTTAATGCCCAGCAGATTGATGAAGGTAAATACCACGAAGGAGGCAACCGAGCACCAGACTACCGGAACGGCAGGGTACAAAAAGTGAACATAACTCCCGAGTGCTAAGGCAATAGCCGGTGTAGCAAACAGAAACTCAATCAGGGTTGCATAACCAGCCACCAACGCCCCTATTGGGCCAAAGGCTTTCAGGGCATAGGCAAATGGGCCTCCTGCATTCGGAATGGCCGTTGTAAGTTCGGTAAAACTAAAAATGAATGTAAAATAAAGCAGCGTGATCGCCAGGGTAGCAATTAGCAGACCCACTGTTCCGGCCACGCCCCAGCCATAATTCCACCCAAAGTACTCACCCGAGATAACCAGTCCAACACCAATAGCCCACAAGTGAATGGGACTCAACGCCTTTTTTAATGCCTGAGATTCGTCGGTCATATGGGGAATATATATTATGTAAATGGATAATGGATAATGAATAATTACGAGCACGCGGCTCATTATCCATTTTACATTATCCATTATTCATTATCTCAGTCCTACACTTTATCCGATTTTCCAATAAGTGGATCACTGAATCCAGGCTTGCCCGTCTCAACCCGACCGGCATAGCGTTGTTCAAACGCATCGAAACCCGCTACTTTCACACTGAAATCGTACCAATTGTGGCTACTTTTCAGGTTGAGTATCACGCTCTGCTGGGCGCCCTTTGTCCCCGATTTATCCAGTGTTTTTTGTTCACCTTTAGCCTGGTACGCGTTATCAACCAGTTGCACCTGATACGTTTTCTGCAAATCCGTATTTTTGAGTTTTACCAGCACATTGCCCGTAAACTGTTTTTTTATATCCTGCTCATACCCGCAGGTAATCTCAATAGCGGGGTTGCCTGATGCACCTTTAAACGCACGCATGAACCCATTAGGGCCATATACCCGTAACTCGTACGGCTCAGTCAACGGCAAGGAATCGGTGAGTTGATCACCAGCCACAACGGTGTACGAGCGAATGTTCACATCGTCTTTTAAAACCTGATACACCTGGAATGGGGCACCAACGGCCTGTTTGCCAAAGGCGTCCTTTTTAGCCGCCAGCGTCAGCATAAATGCGTTGCCATCCGTACGTCCGTCAGCATAGAGTTCATACGGCAGGGCATTGGCTAACCGGATGCCTTTTTCCTGAGTAGGCAAATGCTCAGAAGCCCCCGGGTCCTGATTGATCTGGCGAATTTCTTCGGGGCTGAAGGCTTTGTAGCCCGTTGGCACCGGCTTGAATTGGGCCTTGTGTATACTTTCGATAAAGGCATCTTTCGCAACAAAGGCTGGCAATTTTATCTTTTCCCCCTGATAGGGTCGGAAGGCCGACGAGAGGTCGCCACAAACGGTTCTGCGCCACGGGCTAATGTTGGTCTCTTCTAGTTTCTGGCCTTTTTTATGACTCAGGAATTTTTCCAGAAACTGAAGCGTAGAGGTATGATCGAATACTTCTGAGCAAACATATCCCCCCCGACTCCAGGGCGAAGCGATCACGAGCGGTACCCGAAAGCCGAGACCAATTGGCCCTGTACGTCCTTTATTCGGGCGTTTATTCTCCTGCTCCTGCGTTACAAACTCCAATCGCGTATCAATGCCTTTACTGGTTAGTCCGGATTCAGGTTGGTCCGGATGAGCCGGAACAAACGGCGGCACGTGGTCGAAATACCCATCGTTTTCGTCGTAAGCCAGAATGAAAATCGTCTTTTTCCAGATGTCGGGATTCTGTGTCAGAATATCCATCACCTCCGAAATGTACCAGGCACCGTACCAGGGCGCACCCGGATGGTCGGAGAAGTTTTCGGGGGCAATCAACCAGGAAACCGTAGGTAGCTTTTTATTTTTAACATCCGCCCGGAACTGGTGTAGCACATCCCCTTTAGGTACATTGACCGTTCGTTTTGTCTCCCCATCCTGGTACGCTAATGGAGCCAACGAGCGATAATTAGGGTCGTTCACATTGGTGGTAAACGCCTTTTCATGCAGGTTCTTGGCCTGCTGAGAGAGCTTTTTGTAGGCCTCGGGCGTGTAGTTGACTAAATCGTCTTTAATAGCTTTCAGCCACTGCTGTTGATTGGCTAAATCCCGCTTGGTTTTTGTGTAGTCTTTATCGGTTTCGGGCAATGCGTTCAACTTGGCTTCCAGTGCCTGTATGCGCTCGGGAAGGATAGTTACCTGCTGCTGAATAAAGGGATAGTAGGCCGGATGAAAGCGAACATGGTACTGCGAAAACCACTCGATGGGATTATCAGTAAAATTACCGAGCCAGTTATCAGCCTCCCCTTCCAGGCCGGTTGGCAAGCTGATTTCGTTCTGGTACACCCGCCAGGAAATACCCAGATTTTCCAGGCGCTCTGGAAAGGTTGTCCAACTCACCTCCGAATCATAATCCACATTTTCGTTGCGGACATTCGCCATTGCAGTAGGATCGCGGGGGTCACGCAGGGTGCCCGTCCAGAAATACAGGCGGTTGGGGGTAGTGCCCGTTAGTGATGAACAGAAGTTCTGATCGCAAACGGTAAAAGCATCGGCCAATGCGTAATAAAATGGCAAGTCCTCCCGATTGTAATACCCCATCGTCAGGGGCATTTTGGCGTACTCCTTATTACCTGACTTCTTAGAATCCAGCCACTTATCCTGCTTCCCTCCATTGCGGGCATCTACCTGATTTTCCCAGGAATGCGGTAGCGAACTCATCCAGGTCGCCTTTGTGTCCTTGATATTGAGTCGAAACGGAGCGTAGGTTTCCTTGGCTGCGTTGGTCTGCAACCAGACTTTATTTTTATTGGGCAGGTCAATGGCTCTGGGATCATTGAAACCTCGTACGCCCTGAAGCGTGCCATATGTATGATCGAACGAGCGGTTTTCCTGCATCAGAATCACCACATGCTCTGCATCCAGAAAGGTAGTGCCTGGTTGGGGATCAATAGCAAACGCCTTCTGAATTGACTCGGGCAATACACCTGAAAGCCCTGTTGAGAGCAAAGCTGCCTTTTTTAAAAACTCCCGTCTTGAATCCATTGTGTTCAGTAACTGTTTATCAAGATACTGCGAATAGGCCGAAAAGTACCCATTTTAACCTATTTTTTGCTAGTATTTAAATCATTTCAGCTCACTTTTGACTTTATAGGCTATACGTTCTTCATCAACGCCATGTGGATTGTCTTTGCCTTGTCAGCCGCCTTATCAGCCGCTATTGTGGTTACGCTATCTAAAGTAGGTGTCAAGCATGTGGATTCAAGCCTGGCCTTCGCCATTCAATCAGTTCTTATTCTGATTGTTTCCTGGAGCGTGGTTATCATGCAGGGAAACTTGCCCGATGTGGCCCGCATTGACCGACGAGTCTGGATTTACCTGATCATTGCGGGCGTGGTTACTTGCCTGTCGTCTCTACTTTCATTCCGCGCTCTCAAGTTGGGGAATGCTTCGCAGGTATCTCCCATAACCAACTTTTCATTAGTGTTCGCCGTCATTCTGGCATCTGTTTTTTTGAAAGAAAAAATAAGCTGGCAGGTGGCTATTGGTGCCGTATTAATGGCCGCAGGAGCCGTGATGATTGCTGTAGCCAGGGAGTAGCTAACGGTAGACCGATGACGATTAGACTAAGAACTCGTCTACAAATCGAGTATCTTTGTTCATTATCTCCAGTGCGTTTTTATGACCGTTTCCGTAAACGAAAAGCTTGACCTCGCCCATAACTTTGTCCTGCATACCAACCAGAATATTTTCCTGACCGGTAAAGCTGGAACGGGTAAAACAACGTTCCTACAGCAGATTAAGCAGTTGAGTGCCAAGCGACTTGCTGTAGTAGCCCCAACGGGTGTAGCCGCAATCAATGCGGGTGGGGTTACGATTCATTCGCTCTTTCAGCTTCCGTTTGGTCCATTAACGCCGGGTACCACGCAACGCGAAGGCAAGAAATTCAATAAGGAAAAAATAAATTTACTCCGTACACTCGACCTGTTGGTGATCGATGAGATCAGTATGGTTCGGAGTGATGTGCTGGATGGGATTGATGAAGTACTTCGGCGGTACCGGACCAATTCAGCCCCCTTCGGTGGTGTTCAGTTATTGCTGATTGGTGATATGCAACAGTTGCCGCCCGTTATAAAAGACGAAGACTGGGCATTATTAAAACCTTACTATGATACTGGCTATTTTTTCGGCAGCAAGGCCCTTCGGCAGACGTCCTACGTTCCCATTGAACTAACGCATATTTACCGGCAATCCGATCAGCGTTTTATTGATTTGCTTAATAGCATTCGCGAGAAGACCGTTACCCGGGCACAATTGGATAATTTGAATCAACGCTATATCCCGGATTTTTCTCCCAGCGACGATGAAGGCTACATTACGCTCTCGACCCACAATACAGCTGCCCAGCAACTAAACAGCCAGAAGTTACTGGCCCTGAAAGGAAAGCCCCGCACCTTTACGGCAATTGTAGAAGGTGACTTTCCGGCGCACACGTACCCAACCGAAGCCAGCCTGGAGCTAAAAGTAGGGGCTCAGGTGATGTTCATTAAAAATGATATTTCCCGTGATAAGCTGTACTACAACGGCAAAATCGGGCGAATTACGGACATGGATGACTCTGCCATTTATGTGAAGAGTCAGCAGGATGGAGAAGAAATTGTGGTCTATCCGGTTGACTGGACCAATATCAAATATACTCTGGACCCAACCACCAAAGAAATCAAGAGCGAACCGATTGGTACCTTCCGGCAGATTCCACTGAAACTGGCCTGGGCTATTACCGTTCACAAAAGCCAGGGACTTACCTTCGATAAGGCGATTCTCGATGTGTCATCGGCCTTTGCCCACGGTCAGGTGTATGTGGCCCTCAGCCGGTGTAAAACCCTAAATGGGCTTGTACTCCGATCGCCTATTCCAGCTCATAGTATCAAAACAGAACTGGAGTTAGAGGACTTTCATGAACAAGTTCAGCGGCAAACTCCGAACGAACAGCATCTACACCAGGCAAAACTCACGAACCAGCAAAACCTGATTCGCGAATTGTTTTCGTTTGAACGAGCCAATTCCCTACTCTACCGTTGTCGCCGGGTCGTGAATGAACACGCCAGTAGTTTAGATGCCGAAGGCTCCGCTATCCTGACGCAACTCACCAACCAATTACGCGAGAAAGCCAGTGATGTGTCGGGACGTTTCCAGCAACAACTTCCCAGTTATTTTGCCAACGAAAATTTACCCGAATACAACCAGGCACTACAGGATCGAGTCCGTAAAGCAGGAACCTATTTTCAAACCTTACTTGGTTCCGAATTTCTACCACTCCTGCACCGTTTCCCCACCGACTGCGACAATAAGAAAGTGCGTGACCTGCTGCTGGAAGCGCTGGACGAACTGGAGAAAGAGCTATTTAGTAAGCTACGCAGTTTCGAGAGTTGTCGGGACGGATTCAATGCATTAGCCTATCTGCAAGCCCGCAATCGTGCTGAACTGGACTTCCAGCCCGAACGCAAAAAGTTTGAGCCACAAGTTGCCGAGATACCCGCTTCGGAGGGTTCTTCGCGTGGTGGCTTGTACGGTGCGTTGATGAAATGGCGGAATGATATGGCTGGAGAACACAACACCTCTGGCTTTATGGTCTTACCACAGAAAACCATTGTTGAACTGGCGCGTGCGCGTCCTACAACGGAGGCTGAATTACTGGCCATTAAAGGGGTTGGAAAAACCAAAGTGAGGCAAATTGGTGCCGAAATTCTGCGTATCGTTCAGGAAAATCCAGCAGGCCGGGCAGCCAGCTCGACTACCCCGAAAGTGAAAGTATCCAAAGCTCCCAAACCGCCAAAGGAACCCAAAGAGCTATCACCTGCCATCACGCTGGCTTTTTTCCAGTCTGGTAAAACAATTGCAGAGATTGCAGCCGAGCGCAGCTTAGCGGTCTCAACTGTGGAAAGCCATTTAGTAAAATATGTTGGCACGGGCGAATTGGCTGTTGATGCATTATTACCTACTAAAAAAATCGCAAGTATTCGGTCGTACCTGGAAAATTATCCATCCGAATCCCTAAGCGAAGTTCGGCAGGGCTTAGGTACTGATGTATCGTTTAGTGAAATCCGTTTTGTGCAATACGCCATGCGGGCGGAGGCTGGAGGGAATGGAGAATGAGTAAAGCAACCGTCTTATCATCTGGTGAAACTAGAGGCTAATTTGTCCGTCAACTTTCTATCAACCATATACAAAACCCTATCGCCCTCATTCAGGTTTTAGAATGACTTATAATTTCGATGTTCGTGGCAACTTAAGCCCCTATGAACTTATCCGCATTGATTCTCTGGAAGAATTTGAGCAGATATTCGTAACTCCCTTCCCACTTTCTGGTACGCGTCTTTCCATCTATACGGGTTTGCTCGAATACATTGAGGCTTTAGGTGACACATTAAATCAAGTTACCTATACGGGTAGCTGGCAATTATGGATTGATGGAAGTTTTACGACAAATAAGCTTAATCCTAACGATGTTGATATATTGAGTTTATTAGACGACGAAGCTAGTATACGGCAGAACAAAGACTTATTTGAGCCGTTATTTGCTCAAAATGCGTTTCAGACATACCAAACTGATTCTTATTTTTTGCTGAATAATGATACTGCCCAATAAAAGGAATTAGTAACTTACTGGACGAACCAATTCGGCACAGACCGAAACGGGTTTCCCAAAGGAATCATTGAATTAGTAATGGAGTTAAACGTATCGACTTAGCAGACATGTCATTACGCGAAGTTAAACAGCGACTGGCGACCTTATCGACCGAGCGTATACGCCAAACGGACGAGCAGTTAAAACAGCTACGACACCGTCAGCAACAACAGCCTTCTGAAGCGAACGAATTGATGATTCAAAGTCTTGAATACCGAAGAGAAAAACTAAAGCGGTAATCCATCACTGCTTGTAAATCTATGCCCAAAAACCCACCACCGCCCTCGTTAAAACCGCCAACTCCTAGGTACAATCCCTCACCACTCGGCTACAATCGGATGTCCAGGCATTGTAGGAGTCGGAGACCTATCAGGCTATTAGCCAGATAACAGATTGGGAGGTTTACTTTGCCGGGAAGCGGCAGCAATTGGAAGCAACAGCGGTGTAGCTAGTATTTATCCGCTTCCGATAGGTTTTTGAAGAGTTCAACGAACTGGCTGAAGTAGGGATGCCTCGTACTCAGAATACCCGAGAGAATAGTGGTTCGATCGCCGTCGGGAAGGTAGGCATCCATCTTGAATAGATCCGCTGGCATAGCATCCATATCCTTGTAATACCAACTAGTAAATTTCCGGAATCGGGCTTGCTCGCGCCCATCCGAGCTGTCGCAGATATAGACAATCACATGATCCAGTGAGCAGAAGAAGTCTGTGAAAATAGCCCGTATCGTATCTTCTGTAAGCGGGTCATAAGCGATGCGTCCACCGGTTGGATTATCCGCCACAGCAATAACCATTTCAAAAGCATTGACATGGCCGTCAATATAGTCTACAAATAAATAGGCTGACGGAACGAACTTAATTTGATAGATAATCTCCTGTCTGGTAGTGAAGAAGTATGAATTTTGTTCTCCACCAAAAAATCTAAACTCGTAACTATTTACGGGGGCGTCGTTGGGCATTTTTCTTTTTCAGTTCTTCAACAGCGGCCTGAATATCAGGGCTATTTCGATAATTTTCCCGCGCTTCCCGTTGCACCTGTTCTTTTACTTCCACAAGTTTGCGGATCTTTTCGCGGGCGGTCATGGGCTTGGTTGTCGTTTCCATCGTAGTCATTGGTTTTGAGACGAAAATAAGGAGTTAAGGTCTCCGCTTATAGGCAGAAAACACTGGTTTTACATGAAAAAGTTTAAGAACCTATACTGCGTCAAAGCTAGCGGTATCAATACCCGCCATAAAATTTCCGTAGCCCCCACTCAATAGCGGCTAACGTCAGCACCACAAAGAACAACCAACGCCAGTTGATTAGCTCATTCATTTCTTCGGTGCTCGTTAACCGGGCCGGGTGCGACTGAGCGGTCAGCTTCCGAACGAGTTCGTCGGTCTGATTTGCGGTGAAAAATTGCCCGCCCGTTTGCTGGGCCAGTTGTCGGAGCATGCCGTGATCGGCAGTCGTATTCAGGGCTTCAAGTTGCAGGTCACGAACCACAAACTGTCCGGATGATTGCTCAGCCTTATTGTTAACTGTTACGGTGGCCTTAAAGCTGTAGGCACCTTCGGGTAGTCGGCTGATCTCAAAACGGCTGTTGGAGGCCGTAGGCGTGTAGTTGAATGAACGAGTCACTCCTTTTTCGTCTTTGATTTCCAAGCGAACGGGTTTATCATATAGTCGCTCGTAAATGTCATTATAAAGCTCCGTCTCGAAAATAACTTTTTCGCCCGCAATAAACTCATTCCGAATCGGATACACCCGGAGTTTGCGCCGATCTTCTTTTACCGAAATCAGTTGAATTACTTTCTGGATCAGTTCATCCACCACTTCCTGCTTATCAGTCAGCGCGTATTCTTCGAGCCGCCACGCCCATATACCCTCCCCTGCCAGCACAGCTGTTTTGCGCGGACTGGTTACGTTCAGGGCCAGTAAGGGCTTCGTTGTGCGAATGCTTCCCACCTGCTGCCACAGGACAACTTCGCTACCGGGCTGTAATCTGTAGTCACCATATGGTGTTAACAGAGGAGGCAGTTTTGAGAGAATATCAAGCTTGGCCGGATCGAAGTTCAGTTGTTTGAATTCAGGGTTAAATACACCGGTTACTTTGTCGCTCTGGTTGGGCTGCGCAGCCACCTGTATTACCGGATTCGATGTATTGAATGGTCCGAGTGCGGATTGATTACCCAGCACAAACAAGACCGGCGTATTCTTCGCCAGATACCGCTGAATCACCGGGTTTCCAATGCCTCCATTATCAGGGATCTGATGCAGAATGATCAGATCGTAGGTTTTATCGGCTGGGGGACGGTCCGCCGACGCGGTTGCTTCGGCAGGTGTTCCGGTCAGTATGCGAATGTCCAGTTCATAATTCTGGTTTCGTTCCAGAATGTTACGAATTGCTTTTATATCCGGGTGAGGAGCTAATGCCAACAGTAACACTTTCTCTTTCCCATCGATAACATCTAAATACACATCCTGGCGGTTATTTAGCGTACTGAATTCGCCAGGCTGCGGCAATACATCCACCACATAATGCTGAACGCCTTTCTGCGTTGCCGTCGCCTGAAAGGTCAGCTGATTAAACGTATCATTTTTGCCAAAATTGATCGATTGCCGCCCGAGTTCTTTCCCGTTCTGGCGCAATACAACCGTTGCTGTTCGGCCCTGAAATCCATTGCTAACGACTTCGGCCTGTACTGGGAATTGATTGCCTAGATACGCAATTCGGTTCGCTACAATGCCTTTTAATTGAATGTCTTTCTTAGGAATTGTATCCCCTAATCCAATCGTTTGTACAGCAAATGGATACTGGCCAAACGTGGGCGAAACGCCCTGATTAACAATACCATCCGATACGAGTACTACATCTGTCAGATTACGGCCTTCATAGTCGGATCGAATGCCGGATAATAGTGCCGACAGATCGGTGGTGCGTCGGGTAAACGGGATTTGGGTAAGGTCAGCGTCGGTAATGCTGTCTCCAAATGTCCGAACGGTTACGTCCAGACCTTTATCAGTCAATTGTTGCCGAAGTGTTTGCAGCCCGGTCAGCGCCTTATTGAGTGCCGGCCGCCCAGCAGCCGCCACCGACTCCGAGTTATCAACTGCCAATACAACTTTGGGTTTCTCCGTGAGCGTTCTGAGGCTGCGGATCAGTGGGTTCAGCAACAAAAAACACAGAAAGCTGACCACAACAAACCGCAGTGCGGCAAGCCCATATGTTGTTCGTTTGTCGAATCCGCCGACTGTTGCACCACTCCCTACCAAACGAGGTAAAGGCTGATACATGGCAAATGCATAGACCGCTCCAACGAGCAGGCAAACAAAAATCCACCAGGGCGAAGATTGAAAGAAGAAGGTCATAGATTAGAAGGAGAAAAAGGAGGAAGGGGACGAAAGGGAGAGAAGGGATTAAACGTTCATGGGCTATCCTCCCTTCGTCCTTTCTTCCCTTTTCTTCTTCCTCCCTTTTTTAGGTAAGCATTCCGCCATCTACCTGAAGTACCTGGCCGGAAATATAGCTGGAAAGATCAGACGCTAAGAAAACGGCACAATTAGCAACTTCATCGGGTTGGCCTCCACGCTTCATTGGAATCTGTTGTTTCCAGTCTTCAAGTGCTTTTTCATTGATTTCGCCCGTCATTTCGGTTTCGATAAATCCTGGTGCAATGGCATTGGAGCGAATATTTCGTGACCCCAATTCCAGTGCAACCGACTTGGTAAACCCAATGATGCCCGCCTTTGAAGCCGCATAATTAGACTGCCCCGCGTTGCCCCGGATGCCTACTACCGATGTAATATTTATGATGGAACCAGATTTCGCTTTCATCATGGGTTTGGTAACCGCCTTCGTCAGGTTGAACACCGACTTTAAATTAACGTTAATTACGGTATCCCATTGTTCTTCCGACATACGCATGAGCAGCCCATCGCGCGTAACCCCGGCATTATTGATGAGCACATCGAGTTTACCAAAGTCGGCAATGACCTGACTAACTAAGGCCTCGGCAGCCTGATAATCCGATGCATCTGAGCGGTATCCTTTCACTTGACCGCCAAATGCCCGAAGTTCATCTTCCAGGGCCTGCCCTTTTTCAACGCTTGATAAATAGGTGAAGGCAACGTGAGCACCTTCCTGCGCAAACTTCTGGGCCATGGCCCGCCCAATTCCGCGCGAGGCTCCGGTAATAAGGGCAACTTTTCCTTTCAGTAAATCCATTTTTAATGAATAATGAGAAATGGATAATGTATAATAAATAGGAAACGTTTAATTATCCGTTGTGCATTATCCATTATCCATTCATGTTTTTATCAAAATTAGTAGTTTGGTCGGAAACGGCAAGGTAGCTACTGGTTTTGGTTTAGTGCGTAAGCTACGTTACTTTACCCAAAATTAAGCCATTCATTATGCGCTACTACTTCCTACTCACCTTGCTTTGGCTGACTGCGTCAGTCACTTTTGCCCAAAAAATTCATGCCAACAATGATCATGCACAACCCAGGCCTTTTGTGAATGCGTACGAAAAGCGTGCCGACTTTATCGAGGCCGACGTTTGGCTACAGGACGGCAAGTTGGTCGTTTCATCTGAGAAGCCAACGGTCAGTTCCCCAACCCTTGATTCGCTTTATCTGAAACCTATTGCACGACTGTTTCAGCAGTATAAGGACAAACCAAGTCCCGATCGCGATTACACGTTTGGCTTAGTGATTGACGTAAAGTCCAGTCCTGCCGACGTACTGCCTATCTTGTTAAAACTATTAGAAGAAAATCTCACTTGCTTCAACCGGGCGGCTAACGCAAAAGCAGTTCAGGTTATTATTAGTGGTGATCGCCCTAAGATCCAGAACTATTTCGACTACCCGCTCCTTCAGTTCGATGGACGCCCCAGCGAGGTATATGATGAAGAAACGCTTCGGTTAGTGGCCTTTATCAGCGATAATTTCCGGTCCTATTCCCGTTGGGACGGTGTTGGCGATATACCTGATGCAGACCGTGATAAACTTAAACGGGTCATCAAACGTGCTCATAGCGATAACAAGTCTATCCGTTTCTGGGCAATTCCTGATACACCTAATGGCTGGAAACAGTTGAAGAAACTAGGGGTCGATATTATTAATACCGATAAAGTTGCGGAATGTGTAGAGGCTATGCGGTAGGTCTACTCAGTATTGTTGTTTCACATCAGATAGCCCTTTCGAGTCAATAAGCAGTAAACTCCATACGTACCCTCCTTTAATCAGTATTTAATAGCGTTCCTAACTCTTCCTTTCTGAATGGACATCCCACAAATCAAAAAAGACCCTATAATCTACGATGTAGCTATTGTGGGCTCGGGTGCTGGTGGCGGCATGGCTGCGTACATGTTAGCCAAAGCAGGCGCAAAAGTCATTCTGCTTGAAGCCGGTGGCTACTACGATCCAGCCGATCCCAAATACATTACGCAACTAAAATGGCCCTGGGAATCACCACGGCGTGGAGCAAGTACCGAGTTCCGTTCTGGTGGAGACTTTGATGCGGCCTGGGGTGGTTGGGAAATTGATGGAGAGCCTTATTCAGCCAAAGCAGGTACCGAGTTTGGCTGGTTTCGGTCCCGAATGCTTGGCGGACGAACCAATCACTGGGGTCGTATTTCTATGCGCTTCGGCCCAGACGATTTCCGGCGTCGTTCGCTTTCGGGTGTTGGCGATGACTGGCCTATTGGCTACGATGATCTTAAACCCTATTACGACAGGGTAGATCGCCTTATCGGCGTTTTTGGCTCAGTCGAGAATTTCCCCAATGAGCCAGACGGTATTTTTCTGCCTCCACCAAAGCCTCGTTTGCACGAGCTAATGATTCGGAAAGGTGCCAGAAGTATTGGCATTCCCGTTATTCCGTCTCGCCTGAGTATTCTGACCAAGCCTATCAATAAAGACCGGGGCTCCTGTTTCTATTGCCGTCAGTGTAATCGGGGTTGCCAGGCATATGCCGACTTTTCGGCCTCATCGGTACTTTGTATTCCCGCCGTCAAGACGGGGAATGTTACTCTTGTAAATGGTGCCATGGTACGCGAAGTGCTTACTGATTCGAAAACAGGTCTTGCCACGGGTGTGAGCTATGTAAATAACATTACGCTGGAGGAAATTACGGTAAAGGCTAAAGCAGTCATGCTGGGAGCCAGTACCTGCGAATCGGCCCGGATACTACTGAACTCTAAATCGCCACGATTCCCCAATGGATTAGCCAACAACAGTGGCGTAGTGGGCAAATACCTGAATGACTCGACGGGTGCCAGCCGATCTGGCTTTATACCAGCCCTCATGGATCGCAAGCGTTACAACGAAGATGGCGTTGGCGGAATGCACGTGTTTACGCCCTGGTGGCTGGATAATAAGAAATTAGATTTCCCACGTGGATACCATATTGAGTACGGTGGTGGTATGGGGATGCCCGGTGCTGGCTATGGCGGAGGCATCGAATCTCAGAACGGTTCGATTCCCGGTCGCGATGGCAAACTAAAAGCCGCTGGCGGGTATGGAGCAGGCCTGAAAGATGATTACCGTCGATTCTACGGTGCTTATGTTAGCATGTCGGGGCGGGGCGAGCCAGTTCCTTTAGAATCGAACTTCTGCGAAATTGATCCTAATAAAGTCGATAAATACGGCATCCCGACACTCCGCTTCCACTACAAATGGTCGGATTATGAAGTGAAGCAGGCCAAACACATGCAGGATACGTTCGAGGAGATCATTCATGCCATGGGTGGCACTCCACTGGGCCCAAAGCCTGGTCCTGATACGGCTCATGGTTACGGACTGGCAGCTCCCGGTCGTATTATCCACGAGGTAGGTACGGTTCGTATGGGAAACGACCCACAAAAGTCAGCGCTGAACAAGTTTCAGCAGGCTCACGACGTAAAGAATCTGTTCGTAGTTGATGCCGCTCCCTTCGTTTCGCAGGGCGATAAAAACGTAACCTGGACGATCTTGGCTAGTTCGATGCGGACGAGTGAGTATCTGATTGATCAGGTGAAGCAGAAGAATATATAATGGTAAGGCTATTGTTGTAGGCCTTGTTACGCTTTACATGTATTTTCTGTAAATTTGGCTAGAACTAACGGTGTTTTGTATGAGCGTTACAGTCCATTTTAATACGCGATTAAGCATTGCTGAATTAGCCAGTATTATTCGAAATCAATTGCCACCTAAGGAGCGCCAAGAGCTTGTCAATTTACTACAGGCCGATGACAAACCAGTAACTAAAGAACAGCTGAAAACTGATTTGAAAGAAGCTATCGAGGAGGTCAATCAATTCAAGAAAGGCAAAAAACAGCTACGGTCGGCATGGGAGGTTTTAAATGAGCTATAGTATTCTCAGTACTGAGAAATTTGATAAACTCCTAAAACGCTTAGCGAAAAAGTATCCATCCCTAAAAACAGATGTAGCTTCATTGTTTACATCTTTACAGGAAGATCCAACATACAGGGACATCGTTAGGAAAAAATTGCTATAAAGTAAGGTTAGCAATAAAGAGTAAAGCCAAAGGTAAAAGTGGCGGTGCACGAGTCATCACTCATTTACACATTGTTCAGACAACTATAATTTTACTAACCATTTACGATAAAGCGGAAAAGGAAAATCTAGACCCAAAGGAACTTGACGAACTCCTTGCTGAACTTGATTGATTTATATAAAGAAGGGGCCTGACGTTCGAACGTCAGGCCCCTTCTTTATATAAATCAATTTTCGATTACTCAACCACTGCTTCGGGCTTCTTTACCGTAATGGTCAGCGTTTCGCCTTCACCACTGTAGTCGGCCAGAATGACGTCGCCGTCTTTCAGTTCACCTTTTAGGATTTCTTCAGCAACGGGGTCTTCAAGGTAACGCTGGATAGCGCGACTCAACGGACGGGCACCGTACTGCGGATCATACCCTTTCTCGGCCAGGAAGTCTTTCGCCTTCTCTGTCAGTTCAACAGTATAACCCAGGTTGGTAACACGGCCCAGCAGTTTACCCAGCATCAGGTCAATGATTTTGTGGATGTCTTCGCGCAAGAGCGAGTTAAACACAATCACATCGTCCAAACGGTTCAGGAACTCAGGCGAGAACGCTTTACGCAGTGCACTTTGAATCGTGCTCTTCATCAAATCATCCTGTGTTTCCGCGCTCTTCTTGGTTGCGAAACCGATACCCGCACCAAAATCTTTCAGGTCACGAACCCCGATGTTGGAGGTCATGATGATGATTGTGTTCCGGAAATCAACCCGGCGACCCAGACCGTCGGTCAGGATACCATCGTCAAGCACCTGCAACAGGATGTTGAACACATCCGGGTGGGCTTTTTCGATTTCATCCAACAGCACGACACTGTAAGGCTTCCGACGAATTTTTTCGGTCAACTGACCACCTTCTTCATAACCCACGTAACCTGGAGGTGCCCCAACCAAACGGCTAACGCTGAATTTCTCCATGTATTCCGACATATCGATACGAACCAGCGCATCGTCTTTGTCGAACAGGTAAGTAGCCAGCACTTTGGCAAGTTCTGTTTTACCTACACCCGTCGGGCCAAGGAAAATGAACGAACCGATAGGTTTCTTAGGATCTTTTAAACCAACACGCGTCCGCTGAATAGCTTTCACTAGTTTGTCAATGGCCGACTGCTGACCAATTACACGGCCTTTCAGTTCATCGCCCATGTTGACAAGTTTCTTGCCTTCATCGTTCGATACGCTCGTCACTGGAATACCGGTCATCATGGCTACTACTTCAGCCACGTTTTCTTCGGTAACCTTATAGCGACGTTTCTTGGTGTCTTCCTCCCAAAGTTGTTTCGCGCGCTCAAGCTGGTCGATCAGGCGTTTTTCCTTATCGCGAAGCTGAGCGGCTTCTTCGTATTTCTGGCTCTTAACAACCTGATTTTTCTCCTTCTTGATGTTCTCGATCTGCTCTTCGAGTCTCAGAATATCTTCAGGAACCGTAATGTTTGAAATGTGTACACGAGCACCCACTTCGTCCATTACGTCAATAGCTTTATCAGGAAGGAATCGATCCGAGATATACCGTTCTGACAACTTCACAGCAGCCTCGATAGCTTCTTTCGTGTAGTCAACATGGTGGTGATCTTCGTATTTATCCTTGATGTTATTCAGAATTTCGATGGTTTCGTCAATCGATGTGGCATCCACCATTACCATCTGGAAACGACGAGCCAGGGCTCCATCCTTCTCGATATACTGACGATATTCATCAAGTGTGGTAGCACCGATACATTGAATGTCGCCCCGCGCCAATGCCGGTTTGAACATGTTCGACGCATCGAGTGAACCCGACGCACCACCTGCTCCAACTATCGTGTGCAACTCATCAATGAACAGAATAACCTCCGGCGATTTTTCAAGCTCGTTCATCACGGCCTTCATCCGCTCTTCAAACTGTCCGCGGTACTTTGTACCTGCCACGAGCGATGCAAGGTCAAGTGTAACAACACGCTTACCGAATAGCACCCGCGAAACTTTCTTCTGCACAATGCGCAGAGCCAGTCCTTCGGCGATAGCCGTTTTACCAACCCCTGGCTCACCAATCAGGATTGGATTGTTTTTCTTCCGGCGGCTCAGAATCTGAGCTACCCGTTCAATTTCTTTTTCGCGACCAACAATGGGATCGAGTTTGCCAACTTCGGCAAGTTTGGTCAGGTCTCGGCCAAAGTTATCCAGTACAGGTGTCCGTGATTTCTCGGTACCTTTTGGATCTTTGCCTGAACCGGAACTGCTTCCGCCAAACATGCCACGGTCGTTGTCGTCATCGTCGGTTTCGGGACCCATCACCGGGCGGGTTCCCGAAGATTGATATTCGAGCATCTCCTTAATGACTTCGTAGTTAATATTGAATTTATTGAGAATCTGGGTGGCGACATTGTCTTCATCACGCAGAATCGACAGTAACAGGTGTTCCGTTCCAATGAGCGGGCTTTTGAAAATCTTAGCTTCCAAATAGGTGATTTTCAGCGTCTTTTCCGACTGACGGGTCAGAGGAATATTCGCTAGATTTTTCACGTTGTTGGTGGCTGTTCCTTTCGTGGCCTGTTCAATTGTGACCCGGAGTTCGTCGAGTGAGATACCGAGTTTCTTCAGTAAGCCCACCGCTACACCCTCACCCTCACGAATCATACCCAGCAAGAGGTGTTCTGTGCCGATATAATCGTGGCCTAAGCGTAAGGCTTCTTCCCGACTCAGCGTGATGACTTCCTTTACGCGGTTTGAGAATTTTGCTTCCATTCGTTTTAGGGTCTCCTTAGGTAAGCTACTATACTGTGCCTAACGAAGAGTTTTAAGGATTTGTTCACTCCCGTAGGCCAGCCCTTAACACGTCCGCAGCGGACGGTCCCTGACAGAACAACAGGTCTATAATACTTAGGTTTGGTACAAATTCAACGCCAAAATTTTGCGGGTATTCTACCGGCTGGTGGAATATATACGTTTCCGGTCTATTTCCCGGATTCAACCTCGATCGAGCGTCAAATAGACCGACCGGTGTTGTTTTATCATACCATTCTGTCAGGTTTATTGGTATCCGTAGCTGCATCAATTTCAGACAAATTGTCAGCAGTTCCAGATTCAAGTCAAATAAAAAAGTCCATTTTTTTTGATAAACCGGCTCAAAATAGGGCGCATAGTATTCAAAAAATGGGGCTTTCCCATAACCCGCCTTCAGGCATCGCCAGTGGTGCATCTGCCAGGCCTGGTCGTTCGCTATCCGAAGATCACGAATGGGCTGATGGTGCGTTCTCTGCTGTACGGGCACTGTTAGCGTATCAATTTTGTTAGCTGTCCGAACATAGCACCTGTTTCGATAGCTTTGTTTCTGGTAATGCTCATGGGCTTCGATTTGCACTCCTCCAAACCGCATTAGCCCCGACACATAATCTAAACAGGGCAAATAGTGTAATTCAACTACTAAACCGGTCAAACGAGACCCTAACCAATGCGTTTCCAATGATAACTTAAGTATCCGTTCACAAATAAAGCAAAAATTCAATACCACCAACGAGTTTTAGTATTTTTTTAATTTTTGGCAAAAGCAGTGCTTTCGGCTTCTGCCCGCTCTACGTTATCCAGATGAAATTTTTTCGGCTATTATCGCGTCTGCCACTTGGTATACTATATGGCATTTCTGATGTACTGGCTTTTTTACTTCTCCATATAGTTCGTTACCGGCGTACAGTTGTTCTGGAAAATTTACGGTTCTCATTTCCGGAAAAATCCCCCTCCGAAATCCGCCAGATTATGAAGGGTTTTTACCAGGATTTAGCGGATTTATTTGTTGAAATCATCAAGTTACCCGCTCTTTCACCCGATGAATTACAGAAACGTGTTCGGGTCACTAATCCAGAGTTAGTTCAGGAAAAGATACGCGCAGGTCAGACGGCTATAGGCATGACATCTCATCAGGGAAACTGGGAGTGGATTCCAGGGGCTTTTGTGCAGAAGGGGATCCCCGTCGACAGCATTTATAAACCCCTAACCAATTCATTTTTCGAGAAGGTGATGTATCAGATCCGATCTAGTTTCGGAGCTGTTCCAACCCCAATGCATACCTTACCTCGGCAGATGGCCGCCCGAAAGCATATTCCCCGCTTGATTGGCCTTATGTCGGATCAGGTACCTGATGTGCCTGAACAGGCCTACTGGACTGATTTTCTGCATCGGGATACTCCATTTTATCCCGGTGCAGAACGGCTGGCCCGCAGCCGGAACCTGCCGGTATTTTATATGGAGCCAGTTCGTGTACGTCGGGGGTATTACGAAGTTTCCGTAAAGCTTCTTGCTGAGCCCCCTTACACAGATTTACCACCTGGTACTATTTTAGAACGCTATCGGGATCAAATAGAAACCACCATCCGAAATCACCCGTCCGACTGGCTCTGGTCCCATAAACGCTGGAAACACTGGCGTGGAAAATATGCCAAAGTAGGCGCCAAACTGACGTAGGGTTAACCAGTAGACTTCCAGAGACCAGAAGAATCAATTCAAGGCTTTTACCATATAATTTTCGGTAACTAAATTAGTATTTTTTATATTTAGGGCAGCCAATAGGTTTATCTCGCTATTCGGGCTGCTCACCTAGATGATTTTTTTTCGACTCTTATCCCATTTGCCATTCCCTGTTCTCTATGGTATTTCGGATGTCTTATACTTCTTCATTCGTTATGTATTTCGATACCGGGAACAAGTTATTCTGGAAAATTTAAAGCGCTCATTCCCTGACAAGTCTCCCGAAGATATTCGCTTGATTGCGAACGACTTCTACCGTAATTTGACTGATATTCTCGTTGAAACCATCAAACTAGCCAGTATCTCTCCCTGCGAGTTAAAGAAGCGGTTTGTGTATACAAATCCGGAAGTAATAAAGGATTTTTTGACGGCTGGTCAAACTGTTATCTGCACCGGCTCGCATCAATGTAACTGGGAATGGGTTCCGTCGGCCGCGGTCGTTATTGGTATACCGGTCGACAGTGTGTATAAGCCGTTGACTAGCCCAAACATGGAGAAAATTATGCAGGAGGTGCGGGCCAGCCATGGCGCGGTTCCAACTCCCATGAACCTTCTGCCCCGTCAGATGGTCGTGCGCAAAGATATCCCGCGTGTAATTGCGCTGGTGGCAGACCAGGTTCCCGATGTACCCGAGCAGGGGTACTGGATGGATTTCCTATACCGCGATACCCCATTTTACCCCGGCACCGAACGTTTGGCCCGGAGCCGGAACCTGCCCGTATTCTTTCTGGAGTTAATCCGAGTGCGCCGGGGTTATTACGAAGGCACCTTTTCGCTCATTGCCGAACCACCGTACAAGTGCTTATCGGAAGGAGCCATTCTGGAGAGCTACAGGAATAAATTGGAAAAGAGTATCTGTAAACACCCGTCCGACTGGCTCTGGTCCCATAAACGCTGGAAACACTGGCGCGGAAAGTATGCCAAAGTAGGTGCCAAACTAACATAGAGCTATGTCATACTTCTATGAAAGTGCCTGAAAATTAGCACTTTAGCCAACTAAAAACCTCTAAATCCCCTGAAGAGGACTTTATCTAAGCAAGAGTAAAGTCCTCTTCAGGGGATTTAGAGGTTTTTAGATATTATTAAAGAATTACAACGAATCCCGACGGGCTTTCTCGGCTCTGGTCGAATCCCGTTTATCTTTCAGTTTTCTAGCCTCGGTTGAAATGGCATCAGAAGCATTGTCTAATCCCCTATTCACCGCTCGCCCTGTTCGCTGAGCGGTAGTATCAATTGCCTCACCGGCAACTTTTGCTTTGCTCTTGATCCCCTGCCCCACTTCCCTGGTCGTTTCACCGGCAGCCCGGCTTGTATTTTTAAGGTCATCTTTCAGGCGAGCTTTCCGCTCGGCCTTTTCCTGCTTCCGCATTTCTTTCTTACTCATGGCTGTACTGTCCTGTGCGTAGGCACCAACAGTCAGCATCATAGCGAGTGCAAATACACTCAATAGCTTGGTTTTCATAACGTTCTTGAGTTAGCAATAGGTTGTGTCTTCTTTTAGGCGTACCCGTCCCGGTTAATTAACCGTGAGGATGGCACACTGTTAATTCAACCGCTTACCCGTGTTTTTGTTTGCTGAATTCGATTTAACGAACTCACTACCAGTCCTGATTTGTGTTTCGATACTACCTCCCATAAGCGAACATTTACCTTAACCCTAACGTTAGCCAAGTACACATAATCCAAACCGGAAAGCCGCTTTTTCCGTACCTTTGTGTTGTCAAACGGCTCTGCCGCTATCTGTATGCTCGATTCGCTGCTTACTCCTTCTTCATCAGCCACATTGGCTGCTTCTCCCGTTCTCTACACGCCTTCGCTTACGCAGTACATCCGTCGGCAAACCATAACGGTCAATATTGGTGATGTGCCAATGGGCTCTGGTTACCCAATCCGAGTGCAGTCGATGACAACGATCGACACGATGGATACGCTTGGTTCCGTAGCGCAAAGTATCCGGATGATTGAGGCTGGTTGTGAGTACATTCGGATTACGGCTCCGAGCGTGAAGGAAGCCCAGAACCTGGAGAATATCCGTAAGGAATTACGGGCCCGGGGTTATACCACACCCTTGGTGGCCGATATCCACTTTACGCCCAACGCGGCCGAGCTGGCGGCCCGGATCGTGGAGAAAGTCCGCATCAATCCAGGTAATTACGCCGATCGTAAACGCTTTGAATTTATTGACTATACCGATGCCGCCTATGCCGCCGAACTGGATCGGATTCGGGCGAAATTTCTGCCACTGGTACGTATCTGTAAAGAATATGGTACGGCTATGCGCATCGGTACTAACCATGGTTCCCTCTCCGACCGGATTCTGAGTCGCTATGGCGATACGCCGGTTGGCATGGTAGAATCGGCACTGGAGTTTTTACGGATTTGCGAGGACGAGAATTATTACAATATTGTCCTGTCGATGAAGTCGAGCAACCCGCAGGTGATGGTGCAAGCCTACCGGTTGCTGGTGCAACGGCTGGACGAAGAAGGACTGAAACCCTACCCCTTGCACCTCGGCGTGACCGAAGCGGGCGAGGCCGAAGACGGGCGCATCAAGTCGGCGTTGGGGATTGGTACGCTGCTGGAAGATGGTATTGGTGACACGGTTCGCGTATCGCTGACGGAAGAACCGGAGCGGGAAGCGCCCGTTGCTCAGGCGTTAATTGATCGCTATACCCATCGGACGTCTGAAAGCAAAGCTATTCCTGCCATTGAAAATTACCCCATTAATCCGTTTCAGTACACCCGCCGAACAACCCACGACGTGGTCAACTTCGGTGGACAGAATGTACCACGCGTTATTGCTGATTTCAGTCAGACACTCGTTACAGAACATAAAGATCTCCATCCGATTGGCCACTTTTATCTGCCCGAGCCTGACAAGTGGCGGATGAATGATTTGGGTGCCGATTACATCTATACAGGTTCGCAACCGGCGCAATTTATGTTGCCTAATGGTCTGAAACAGATTCTGGATTTTGCTGCCTGGCAAACCGTTTCTGACCAGGTTAATACGTTTCCGTTGCTGACTGCTGATGCGTATTTACAGAGTCATGTAAACAAAGGGTCATTACAGGTACGCCTGAACTTTGTTCAGGTATCACTGCCCGAGTTGTCTGATGAATTGCTTGACGTACTGCGCACCGACCGTACCGTTGTGCTACTCATTAAAACCGATAATGCACACGCCATGCCGGAGTTGCGGAGACTGTTTGTTGAGCTGATTAACCAGGGACTAACAACCCCTGTTGTTGTACAACGAGCTTATGCAGAAATACCTTCGGAAGACATTCCGCTCTATGCCTCAACGGATGTGGGCGGTTTGCTGATTGATGGGTTGGGTGATGGGATTATGCTTTCAGCAACCGGGCAGTCCGAACCCAATACATTAAAAACGTTAAATAGTCTGTCCTTTGGCATTTTACAGGCAGCTCGAACCCGCATTACGAAAACCGAGTATATATCCTGTCCATCCTGTGGACGGACTTTGTTCGATTTACAGGAAACGACGGCACACATCCGCCAACGAACCGATCATCTGAAAGGGGTTAAAATCGGCATTATGGGATGTATTGTAAACGGGCCGGGCGAGATGGCCGATGCCGACTATGGCTATGTAGGAATCGGGCGGGATAAAATTGCTCTCTACCGGGGTCAGCAGGTGATCAAAAAATCGGTTCCTGCCGATCGTGCCGTTGATGAACTAATCGAACTGATTCGCGAAGACGACCGATGGATTGAACCCAGCTTAGTCAATGAATAATGTAAAATGGATAATGGTCGCCAAGAAAAATTTTCTGGCAATCATGTTTGTTATGTAGGTGAGTAGTATCATTATTCTTTATCCATTTTACATTATCCATTAATTCTCCTCGTGAACAGATTCATCGATTACCTCAAAATTGGGCCTGTCTTTTCGTATTTCCTGCGGGTATTCCGCAAACCTGACCCAAATCAGCCGACGAGTGTAAACCTCCGCATGATGCATGGCATCAATCGGATCTCCATTGTTATGTTTTTGTTTGCCGTTATTGTCTATACCGTCCGCCACTGCGTCCGATGAATACCGAAACGATACGCGATTACTGTATTGCCAAACCGGGTGTTACGGAATCATTTCCCTTCGGTGGCGATGCCCTGGTGTTTAAGGTGGGCGGCAAGATGTTTGCCCTGCTGGCTACAGAGAGTCAGCCCACCACAATTAACTTAAAATGTGATCCTGAACGGGCTGTTCAACTTCGGGAAGAACATAGTGCTGTAACACCCGGTTACCACATGAACAAGACCCATTGGAACACCATTACGATTGATGGCCGCGTGCGAACGGCAGACGTGCAGGAATGGATTGACCATTCGTATGAACTGGTCAAAAAAAGTTTGCCGAAGGCTTTACAAATAGGCCTGATCTGAGCGTATTGCTTGTTCAAACTACCTAAAAGACTTAAATTCGCAAGGGGAGAAAACCCAGACTGAGATATGGAAGTTGTAGGATTAGGGCTACTTTTCGGCATTTACCTAACCATCCGGTATTTCATGGTCGACCATGATACCGTATCGGATAAAGACCGAAAACGGTTTAAAAAAGGGATTGAACTGGTTCAAAATCGAAATAGTACAGAAGCTTATTCTTATTTCGACGATGCTGTTCGGCAGTATCCCAAGTCGGCTATTGCTTACGCCTATAGGGGTAAATGCCAGCTTGCCCAGGAGAATTACTATTCCGCCATCTACGACTTGACTGAAGCCATCAGCCGTGACAATACCCTGGCTGAGTGCTATCTGGATCGGGGTATTGCGCTTTATTATACCAACGAGTTTCAGCAGGCATTCCGTGAGTTTGATAAGGCCGTCTGGTTTTATCGAGATGAACAGCCTGATGCGTACCGCTGGCGGGCCTTAGCGCGCATTCAGCTTCGCCAACTTCCCCAGGCCGAAAATGACCTCCGCCGGGCCGTCTTACTTGGCGACGAAAATTCGTTTCATATTCTCCTTCTGCCGCCATTTACCCGGCCAGTGTACCAAAGGCCTTAAGCAAGTAGCATCAGTCCTTTCTGCTTTAACTTCTAGTAATCCTACTGGCGTTTTCATCGCTGATTATTAATAAAATAGAACCAGAAGGATCCATTAGAATTTAACGGATGTACACCAGAAAGTGCATTCGATCGCTCATACTATAGTTCCTTCTATCAATCGGGTAACATTCTATAGCCAATCAATATCTCTGTGAGTTCGGCCTCTATCTACCTAGAATTTCACAAAACTCATTATCAGCCAACTAAGTAATAGCCCATTTTAGCCCCCTTTGCTTTTTTTCTTTTTATAGAAATTCACTTATCCTAGTTAGCCTATATTTTTGTTTCTTTGCCCGTTTAATGCCCTTTTAATTCATTTCATCACTCATTCTAAAACGTATCTGCTTATGCAATTACTTGTACGCAGTAGCTTCCTGCTGTTGCTCGGTTTGCTAATGCTACCTAAGGTGTATGCCCAGGATCGGGTTATAACCGGGAAGGTTACCTTAGCCAAAGACGGCAGTGCCCTACCCGGCGCAAACGTGCAGTTAAAAGGCACCACTCGTGGTACCACCACCGACGGCGCCGGAAATTATAAACTCTCTGTTGGCCCTAATGCAAGCCTGGTAATCAGCCTGATTGGTATGGTTGCTCAAACCATTGAGGTCGGTTCAAAAAGCCAGGTTGATGTTACATTAGTCGAGTCAGAATCTGAACTGAACGAGGTGGTTGTCACAGCGCTTGGTATTCGTCAGGAGAAACGAGCGTTAGGCTACTCGGTAGGTGAAGTAAAAGGCTCCGACATTTCCAACGCGCAGCGTGATAACTTCCTGGTTGGCATGCAGGGACGCGTGGCAGGGCTAACCATGACCACCACCTCGGGAACACCAGGATCATCGGCCATGATTCAGTTACGCGGTGCCAGTTCGATTGGTGGCAATAACCAGCCCCTATTTGTTGTCGATGGGTTGCCCATTGATAACCGTACGTTCAATCAGGGTGCGCTGGTGTCTAATCGCCCTAACCGCGACAATGATTACCTGAACCGGGCTGCCGACATTAACCCGAACGACATTGAAAGTATTACGGTACTGAAAGGCCCCGAAGCTGCGGCTCTGTATGGGATTGATGCCTCATCGGGAGCTATTGTTATCACGACTAAGAAAGGCAGCAAAGGAGCTGCTCGTGTGAGCTATGACAATCGCTTTCAGAGTACAGAAGTCTATCGCTTTCCAGAAGTACAAACGGTCTATGGGCGTGGTGCCCTGGGTTACGCCAATCCAAGTGCGGCTACGATTCCCGCCTATTTCGGGCCTAAGTACGCAGCAGACGCCCCTCTCTACGACAATATTCACAGCTTTTTCCAGAAAGGATTTACCCAGGTGCATAACCTCGGTTTTGAAGGCGGCAGTGATATAGCCACGTATCGCTTATCAACCAACTACACCAACCAAACCGGTGTTGTCCCCACTACGGGCTATAAACGATTGTCGGTACGGTTAACGGGTACGGCTCGTATTAGCCCAAAACTAGACGTGATGACTTCGTTTAACTACGTGAATTCGCAGGTGACGAAAGCCATCCGGGGAAATTATGGGTTTGTGATTAGTTTACTTGCCTGGCCTGCCAACGACGACATCACGAACTACCTCAATCCGGATGGTACGCGCCGGATCTTGGGCGGTAGCATTAACCAGGGCGAAACGGACAACCCGTTCTTCTCAGTTAATAAGAACAAAAGTGGTGACGTTACCAACCGGACTATCACCAACTTTCAGTTGAACTACAACCCGACACCCTGGCTGAACCTGACTGGACGCTTCGGCGCTGATTTGTACTCAACCCAGAGCAATCTGTTCCTGAGTCCTGAATCGTGGCAGGGAACGGATGTTACACTGGGTGGTTTTTCTACGAAGGGCTCGGTTGAAAATGCACTGGAAAACAGCCAGTTGCTGAATGGTAATCTGTTGGCTACGGTCAAGAAAAATTTTGGCAAGCTGAATACGTCTTTACTGCTTGGTACCACCATCGACGACCGCAATTATAAGGTGACGACGGCCTACGGGGAGAAACTGTATCTGCCCGATTTCAATTCGACCAACAACACGGACCCAACGACCCAGCGCAACAAATACACCCAGACGCAACAACGCCTGCAAAGTGTGCTGGGAAGCTTGACATTGAACTACGACGAGTTATTGATTCTGACCCTGACCGGCCGGAATGACTGGTCGAGTACGCTCCCCGCTGCCAACCGGAGTTTCTTCTACCCGGCGGCTTCATTAGCCTTTAACTTCTCCGATCTGCCAGCGCTTAAAGCCCGTGGGAACACCTTCTATTATGGTAAGTTCCGGGCCAGCTACGGCCAAACAGGCCGGGATGCACCACCCTATAAAGTGGCTGCAACTTTGGTTCCACAGACCTCGACCGGCGGGGGGTTCGCCTATGATTTCTACGGCAGTAACCCTAACCTGAAACCAGAGCGTGGCGAAAGCTATGAAATTGGAACGGAGTTGATGTTTTTCGGAGGGCGGTTAGGGCTTGACTTCGCGTATTACAACAAGACCTTATCGCAGCAAATTGTTACCCAGCGCCTTAGCTATGGAACGGGCTTCATTTTCGGTCTGCTCAACGGTGGCACCTTTAATAACCGGGGTGTCGAACTTCAGCTAAAGGGATCGCCGGTGAAGAAGGCCGATTTTGGGTGGGATGTGATTCTGAACTTCTCGAAGCTAAAAACTGACGTAAAGAATTTACCGGCCGACGTACCGGAATATTACAACTCAGATACCTGGCTTTATGGTAACGCTCGTTCCAGTGCGTTTGTGAGTAATCTACAAGACTACTTCCCTAGTACCAACGTAGCCTATCGGAGCTATAATTTCAATTATTACCAGCGCGGAAGTGGGTCAGCTACGGCCATTGGTGGCTATAGCTATGCCCGAAATAAAAACGGCGATATTCTGGTGAATCCAACCAATGGATTACCTATCACGAACGCCAACTTCCTGCCCATTGGTGATCGTAACCCAGACTTTACGATTGGTTTAACAAACTCGTTCCGGTACAAATCGCTGAGTCTATCGTTCCTGCTCGACATCCGTAAAGGGGGCGACGTATTCAATGGAACGGCTATGTACCTCTGGCGTTCCGGGTTGAGCAAGAAAACCCTTGATCGTGATACACCGGTAGTTTTCAAAGGTATTTTACGCGATGGAAAAGAAGATTCCAACACGCCAACACCGAACACGATTCAGGTGATTCCGTCGCTACGCTCGACGGATTATTACAGTTCGATTCCCGAATCGGAGTTTGTTGAGAAAGACATTAACTGGTTACGTTTACGCGATGTCACGATCAGTTATGTACTTCCCTCAGCCTTACTAAGCCGATCGAAGGTGTTCAAGCAAGCCAGTGTTTTTGTGAACGGAACCGACCTCTTTCTGCTAACAAACTACACCGGTGCTGACCCGAACGTAAACGGTACAACCGCTACCTCGGGTGGCGTTGGTGCAGGTGGCATCGACTTTGGTACGTTGTCGGTACCCCGCGGATTATCAGCTGGTCTACGCGTAGGATTTTAATTTATATATGATGCATGATAGATGACATATACTGTACGATATGATATAATTGACAACGCAGCAGGCCAGCGAAATCAATATATATCTTACATCCTACAACATATATCTTACTTCATACATCCTACATCTCATATCATACATCAATGAAACAACTTACTATACTCGCCCTTCTGTTCTGCCTGATGACGCTGAGCAGCTGCGAGAAATACCTTGATATAAACCGAGACCCATCGAATCCGCAGATCGCGGAAGGGTACGTGTTATTGCCGCCAATGATTGCCCAGATGGCATTTGGGGAGCAGTTCGACTCCCGTTTTATCGGCAAATACATCCAGAACTGGGGTGAAGCCACAGCCAACAGCACCTGGGATCGGATGGGTTACGATGCTGGTTCCGATAATGCCGGGCTGATCTGGCGGGTACACTATTGGAACCTGGGCCAAAACGTTCAGCTTGTCCTCGACGATGCTACAGCCAAACAGAAATGGGATTACAGTGGGGTTGCCAAAGCCATGTTTGCCTGGAGCTGGCAGACCACAACTGACTACCATGGCGAAATCATCCTGAAAGAAGCGTTCGAGCCAAACCGTTATGTGTTCGATTATGATACTCAGGAAGAAGTGTATGCCTATGTTCAGAAACTGGCAAACGATGCCCTCACCGACCTGAACCGGACGGATGGGAATGTGTCGCAGGCATCGCTGGCACGAGGTGATCTGGTGTATGCGGGTGACCGCAGCAAATGGATTAAGTTTGTATACGGTGTACTGGCTCGTAACGCCAACCACATTAACAACAAAGCCACTTACAAGCCTGACGTCGTTATTGATTATTGCAATAAGTCGCTGGCTAGTAATGCAGACAACTTCAATGTGCCGTTCACGGCGGGAGGAAACTCAGCGCTGGCTAACTTCTTCGGTCCTACCCGTAGCAACCTGGGTACCTATCGGCAAACCGATTTCCTGGTGAGTTTACTGGATGGCCGGGTCTTTAACGGTGTAGCTGATCCACGCCTGCCAATTCTGGCAACTGCTTCTCCAGACGGCGTCTATCGGGGTGTTCTGCCCACACAGGGCGATCCCAACAACGTAAATGGCAATACCAAGCGCATTCCGACCTTATGGGGTGAATTGCCGAACCTGGTTGTAGCCGGTACAACGCCGGGCAAATACGTGTACAAAGACGGAGTTCCACTTCCAATTCTGACGTATTCGGAAATTCAGTTCATCAAAGCTGAAGCGGCCTTTATCAAAGGCGATAAAGCAATGGCGCTAAGTGCCTATCAGGCAGGCATCGGGGCCGCCCTCGACTACGCGGGTGTAGCCGCAGCCGACAAAGCGAAGTTTCTGGCCAGTGCTGCGGTAGCGCAATCGGCCAGTGAGCTAAAAATCAGTGATATCATGATGCAGAAATACCTTTCGCTGGTAGGTCATGGCATTATTGAAAGCTGGGTAGACATGCGCCGATATCATTACGATCCATCCGTTTATGTTGGCTTCACCCCACCAAGCGGTACGCAGCTTTTCCCGGACAACAATGGCAAACTAGCTTATCGGGTACGTCCTCGCTACAACTCAGAGTATGTATGGAACCGGGCCTCGCTGGATAAATACGGCGGCAATGCACTCGATTATCATACGGTTGAACCCTGGTTTTCTCAGAAATAATTTTTTTGTCATTCATCAATGAAACATATCATTAACTACGTTCTGCTTTTCGGCACCGGGCTGCTCCTACTGGCCTGTGGTGATAAGGCCAACTTCCTCGACTCAGTAACGCCTGCCACGGGCGCACGGGTGAGATTTTATCATCTGGCTCCAGATTTGGCCGGTGTTGACGTCTATGTAAACGACCAGAAATTTTCGGGTGTCAACACGATTCCTCCAGCAGTGGCAGTTCCATTGAGCTATACCAATTCGTTTCCGGCTCAGGACTACGCTATATTGACTCCTGGCACCGTTAAAGTAAAAATTGTAGTGCCAGCCAGCACAACAGCCTCAACAGATGCGACCATAGCCACAACTGATCTGACAACTCAGGCTGATACCTACTATTCGGTGTTTTTGTACGGCACGGCGCCAACCTATAGTACACTGACGCTAACCGACAATTTAACGCCTGCTGATCCTACGAAAGCCTATATTCGTTTTCTGAACTTTGTGTCGGGAGACGATGCGAATGCTACTTACGATTTGCTTGTTAACGGATCTCCAGTGGTAATGGGTGTTGCCCCGCTAAAAGGAGCGGCTACATTTGTTGCTATTCCCTCCATTGGTTATAACGCGACGGCAGTAACCGTGCAGGTCCGACCAACCAGCACAACAACTGTAACAGCCTCCACTACTCTACAACCTTACGCGGGTCGTTCTTATACGTTTATTGCCAGAGGAGTTGTGGGTGGAACAGGTACCAAAGCTGTTAGTATCAATGGAATAGGTAACGCCAACACAATAAATCGGTAGTGATATGTTGATAAAAAAGGGCGTTCCTACAGCAGGAACGCCCTTTTTTATCAATTGACGGAAGTTTTTATTTCAATTTCCCCATCTGTTCCACATTCCGGCGAGTGTCAATGTGGCTTGCCTGGGCCAGTTCCATCGATTTTTGTGCGGCTTTCTGAGCATCTGCCGATTTACCACTCCGTCGATACGCTTCGGCTAACTCATAGTATAAATCAGCCTGTTCTTTTTGGCCAGGTTTAAGGGCCAACCCCTTGTTAACCCATTTCACAACCGCTGGTGCATCAGTGGCATCCGGACTAGCCCGGTTAAAAAGGTGCGTAATATAAATGTATTCGGGTACGATTAACTGATTTGCATTCACCTGATTATCCATCCGCTCAACAGCCTTGGCCGTTTGATGAGCCCGGAAGTACGCATTAACTTCGGGTAATAATGTTCGGTTAGCCGCCACTTTAGGATCAATTCCAATTTTGACCAGGTCCTGCCGAATCTGCAAAATTCGAGAAATCGGAAACTGTGCGCCACGACCGCTAAACAACGATGACATGATGATATTTTCGGCCACCATCTGTGCTTCCTTGGCTCCATATGCTTTGCGATACGCATCCATATGGCCAACCATATACTGAAACATCGGATTCTCAGAATCGAGTACGAGTTTTTGCAAGGCCAGCCAATTTGTTTGGTTGGCGTAGGTTGCCGGGGATTGTTGCCGGGCATAATCAGTCATAGCCGCCATATTCGCAACCGTATCTTTTGTTACGCGGCTGTACATAGCATAGTCGATCAGGAAATTTGCAGACCGTTCGCCCTGCTGATAACGTGCCTTCATCGTCTGGCTACGCGCCTTAGTATCCAATGCCGTGTTGCCATGGCGAATGACCTCATCCGTTGAGTTATTACTCATCGCGAAATGGATCAGATTCTGCTGTGGATCAAAGTAAAGAAACAACGGCAAGGAGGGAACAAACAACCGGCGGCTATTCAGGAAGGCCTGCGTTGCAGGTTGGTTGATATCTATTTTGGTACTGATAAACTTACTATTGTAAAACTTACCGACACGAATATCAGCCAGCGTTGGAATAAAGCTCTGGCAAACATGGCAGGTTGGCGAATAGATTTCCACAAATACGGGTTTACCAGCCCGACGTGCTTCCTGAAACACTTGCTCAACCGGCACTGACTTAAACTCAACTCCCTTTTGCGCAAGGGCACTCGTAGCCACAAAGAGCAGCAGAAGAATTTTTTTCATGAATCGTAAAATCATTGGTAAAGAGGCATCAGCAAATTAACGGCCAATGTCCAGGCTTCGTGCCTACTACTGCTGTTTTTGCTGCTCTTTAATTTCCTCCTCAAGTCGTTTACTGAGTACCCGGCAGGTGTTTTCGATGTCGGTGGCCATGCGCTTATCGCCCGTTGCGTTAATGGCGGTATCGGCAATGCCGCTCATCATTTCAATCAGGAAGCGTTTCATGTCAATCACTTCCATCTCCTTTGTCCAGAGGTCAATTTTAAGCGTGCTGTTATGATAGTGATCCCAAAGTGCAATGGCAATGGCTCGGGTATCGCTAAGTCCCTCGTTCGGGTTGTCGGTGGCTTCCCAGTAGATTTTTTCGGGGATATTCTGATTATCTAGCTCAACCGAAAAGTGAATGTCTGATTTTTTCATAGGACAAAAATACGGAACGTGGGTGGGAAATATAGTGTAAGTAGATTAGAATACTGAGGCAATCCAATTACCTCTTTAGACGATTGAGAACACAACATGATCGTAATCAGTTTGCTTGATCGATCAGAAAAAACCGGGTACTTTCGCAGTCAAAGCAGTCTGAACGTATGTACACCTTATATGCTATTCCAAATTGCGATACCGTAAAAAAGGCCCGCACCTGGCTGGCTGAACACGGTATTGCCTATCAATTTTACGATTACAAAAAACAAGGCATCGACCGGAAAACAATTGAACACTGGCTTACCCAGAAACCTTGGGAGGAGCTTGTAAACCGGGCAGGAATGACCTGGAAGCAGCTTCCCGATGAAAAAAAGCCAACCAACGCGGAAGAAGCAATCGCTTTGATGATTGAAAAACCATCCGTAATTCGTCGTCCCCTGATTGAATCAACGGGGCAGATCGTGGCACTGGGGTTCAAGGCCGACACCTATACTGAAACATTTTCTAACTGACTTGACGTGCCTCGACAGGATGAACAGGATTTACTATATACGAAATCAAATCCTGTTCATCCTGTAAATCCTGTCGAAAACTAAAATCGTATCACTATGTCCAGAAGGCTATTGGATTCCCCGGAAGATGTTAAGTTACTGGTGGATTCGTTTTACGAAAAAGTACAGACTGATTCTCTGATTGGTCCCATTTTTACGGACGTTGCTCAGGTTGACTGGTCAAAGCATTTACCCAAGATGTACGCTTTTTGGGAGTCGATTATTCTGGGTAACAATGCCTATGATGGTCACCCATTCCGACCGCATCTGATCGTCAATCAGCAACACACCCTCACCATTGATCATTTTGAGCGCTGGTTGCAATTGTTTTCCCAAACGGTTACCGAAAACTTTACGGGCGAAATAGCCGAACAGGTTCGGCAACGGGCTACGCAGATTGCGCTCGTCTGGAGTAGTAAGCTCGAGTATCTAAATAATGACTCGTATATGGAGGGGTAACGTGGACCAGAGGTCCACGTTACATATTACTGTTTCGAAAAGACCTTCTTCAAAATATCACTTACCCGTGCGGCTGGGTTCTCCCGTATCTTTTGTTCTTCCTGCGCTACAAGTACAAACAGTCCATCAACGGCTTTGCCGGTTGCGTACTCCGTTAGGTTGGGGTTAACTTTCTTCTGGATGAATGGTATTTTATTGTAAGTATTTACCAGATCAGCATAATACTTAGTGGCATTGTTTTTCTTCAACGTACTATCAATAATAGGCGTAAACTCTGTTACCAACTGCTGGCCCGATGTCCGGCGGAGATATTGGGTGGCAGCATCATTTTGCCCCCGCAGAATCCCTACCGCATCCTGAATGCTCATGGATGTAATGGCCTTAACAAACACAGGGGCGGCTTTCTTGGCAGCATCTTCGGCAGCCCGGTTCAATGATAACTCAAACTGGTCAACCTGCTTACTGAATCCTATTTGCCGAAGTTTGGTCGCTACGTTTTGTGCCTCGGGCGGAAATGCAATTTTCAGCAATGGGTTTTTAAAATAACCATCCAGAGCCGACGCCTTTGCAGAGCCATTGTTTACACCAACACGCAAGGCTTCTTTCAAACCCGTTGCAATATCGCTACTGGTAAGTCCACCCGCTGTACCTGCCGACGGCTGGGAAACGGCATCCAGAATTTTACCAAATATCCCGCCACCAGTAGATTTCTGTGGACGGCCCGTTGAATCCTGGGCGAAACTGGTTTGACTCATGGTCAGGGCCAGCAATGCGGCTGCGAGAACATTTTTTTTCATCACTAAATTAATGAGGTTGCCATTTTATAACGGTCAATGGCGCTAAATCGTTTTTTCGTACTTTTGACCGCTACCAGAAACGAAGGTTTAATCGAACTCGTTCTAGCTACTTTAAGACTGGATCGTACGATCCACGTAACGCGAATGACCAACACGATCCGTGCCGAAATCATTACCATCGGCGACGAAATTCTATTCGGACAAATCACCGATACCAACACACAGTGGATTGGAACCGAACTAACCAATATCGGCATCCGCCCTTTTCGTAAGTCGTCCGTTGGCGATCAGGCCGATGCCATCCTGCAAATTCTGCACGAAGCCCATCAACGGGCGAATGTCATCATTATTACCGGCGGACTCGGGCCCACGAAAGACGACATTACGAAGAAAACGCTCTGCACCTATTTTGGTGTCGGGATGGTTCGTAACGAAACGGCGCTGGCACTAGTAACGAGCTTTTTCGAGAAACGTGGCCGTGCCATGACCGACCTCAATCGGGCCCAGGCCGATTTACCAGCCAACGCTGTTTATATCCAGAACGATTGGGGAACGGCACCAGGGATGTGGTTTGAGCACGAAGGTCGGGTGTATATATCGCTGCCGGGTGTTCCGTTTGAGATGAAACACCTCATGTCAAATCGGTTTCTGCCTAAATTGGCCGAACACTTCCAAACGCCGATCATCAAACACAAGATGATTCGGACGGTTGGCATTGGGGAGTCATTTCTGGCTGAGCGTATTGAAGCCTGGGAAGATGCCCTCCCCGATCATATCAAGTTAGCCTATCTACCCAGCTTTGGGGGTGTAAAACTACGACTAACGGCTACGGGTGATGATAATGCTGTACTCGATCGTGAATTAGCGGAGCAGGTGGAAAAGGTAATGCCCCTGATTGAAAAAAGCGTATATGGTTTTGATAACGACGAACTTGAAAACGTAGTTGGCACGCTCCTGAAAGAGAAAAATCTCACCTTAGGGATAGCCGAAAGCTGCACGGGCGGTTATGTGTCGTCACAAATCACCAAAGTTCCGGGCGCATCGGCCTATTTTTGGGGCAGTATTGTTAGTTATAGCAACGCAGTTAAAGTAACCCAGTTGGGTGTTCAACCCGAAACGCTTGACCAATTCGGTGCCGTAAGCGAAGAAACGATTCGGCAAATGGCCGAAGGAGTTCGGAAGGCGCTTGGTACCAATGTAGGCATTGCCACCAGTGGCATTGCCGGACCCGACGGCGGAACACCCGATAAACCAGTCGGTACAATCTGGATTGCCTGCTCAACCGATCAACGCACGGTTACGCGACTACTTAAACTCGGCCAATACCGCGACCAGAATATTCAACTCACCACAACGTATTTACTCAACATGTTGCGGGAAGAATTACTTAACCAATGAATAATGAAGAATGTAAAATGAATAATAACTAGCTGCTCATTGTACATTCTTCATCATTCATTCTACATTAAAAAGAAATGGCTCTCATCGATATGGTTATGCCCAAAATGGGCGAAAGTATAATGGAATGCACGGTTATAACCTGGCTCAAACAGCCTGGCGACCGTATTGAAGCCGATGAATCAGTACTGGAAGTAGCCACTGACAAAGTAGATACGGAAGTACCGGCTCCCTGTAATGGTATTCTGAAAGAGTTACTGGTAAACGATGGCGATGTAGTGGCTGTGGGTGCCCCAATAGCTCGTATTGAAGCAGATAAGCCTGTTTCATCCGGCACTGAGCCTGACGTGGCAGGAGGGCATTCTAATGCAACGAGTGCTGATAATCCTGACCAAACACCTAAGGGCATTGGTGATGTAGCCAATGTTCCGGCCGAACCAGAAAGCATTGACGTTACCGAGTCAGCCCGTGAACTTGAAGCCACTATTTCAGCAATGAGCAGCCGGGTGGTCACGTCAGCTCCAGTGCCGATACCTGCAGGCAGCGAAGGCGTTTTTCACACACGCTTTTATTCTCCTTTAGTCTTGAATATTGCTAAAGAAGAAGGTATCTCGCGCGACGAACTCGACCGTATTCCCGGTTCCGGTGCTGAAAACCGCGTGACGAAAAAAGACATTCTATCGTACGTCATTGACCGCGCTGAAGGCAGGATCAGCGGGGAACAGGGAGCGGGGAGCAGGGGGCAGGGAGTGATCGACTCGCAGCCGAACTCCGCGCCCCCTGCACCGAGCATCGAGCCCCCTGCTCATCGCTCCGTAAACGGTCAGTCTGATATTATTCAAATGGATCGGATGCGAAAAATGATTGCCCAGCGGATGGTGGAGTCGAAGCAGATTTCACCCCACGTCAGCTCGTTTGTGGAAGCCGATTTAACCCCCGTTGTGGAATGGCGCAACAAGATTAAAGATCGATTTAAGCAGCAAACCGGCGAAAATCTGACCTATACCCCGATTCTGGTTGATGCTATTGTGAAAGCCATCAAGGATTTTCCGCTTATTAACATATCAGTTGATGGTGATCGAATTCTGGTAAAAAAAGCAATTAATATCGGAATGGCAGTGGCGCTGCCCAGTGGTAATCTGATTGTTCCAGTCATCCACAACGCCGACCAATATAACCTTGTTGGTTTAACCAAAAAAGTAAACGACCTGACCAAACGTGCCCGCGAAAATAAACTTACTGCCGACGATTTAGCGGGTGGTACGTATACCTTCTCGAACATCGGTACGTTCGGCAACCTCATGGGTACGCCTATAATTGTGCAGCCTCAGGTGGCTATTATGGCATTCGGAGCTATTGTAAAAAAGCCAGCCGTGATTGAAACCCCACAAGGCGACTTTATCGGTATCCGGCAATTGATGTTCCTCTCCCACTCCTACGACCACCGCGTTGTGGATGGTTCGTTGGGTGGCCAATTCGTACGGCGCGTCGCCGATTATTTAGAAAAATTTGATATAAACCAAACTATCTGAGACCGGGATTAAGCCGATTTAGGGATTAAGCCGATTTTGATTGCGCTTCTTCGAAGCGAATCATAAGAAAAAATCAGTTTAATCCCTAAATCAGCTTAATCCCGGTTCAGGCAACCTTATGAAACAACGCATTGCTATTGACATGGATGATGTCATGGCCGACACCCACGCCAAATTTATCCGGCTTTATCTGGAAGGCGAAATGCCTCGCTACACGCTTGAGGAATTAAAAGAGAAATCGTTTCACGAATTATTCGACGAGAATGAATATGAAGCCATTTCAAAGCGGGTCTATGAACCAGGTTTCTTCAGTGATATTCCAGTCATGGAAGGTGCTCAGGACGTGATTTCCGACCTTATGCAGAAATATGATGTTTTCGTAGCCTCAGCCGCTCAGGAATTCCCGAACTCGCTGCGTGAAAAATGGGATTGGCTACAGGAGCATTTTCCAGCAATATCGTGGCATCACTACATTTTTCTGGGCGACAAGAGCGTACTGAATACGGACTATCTGATTGATGACTTACCCCGAAACCTCCATACATTTCAGGGAGAAGGATTGTTGTTCGATGCCTTGCATAATCGGCATGATACTCAATTCCGGCGCGTGAAATCCTGGCAGGATGTAGCAAAGGTGCTACTATAGTTTCTTTTTTTGTCATTCCGATTTTAGGAGTAATATTAAGCTTGGCATTTAATGGACTTTGAGATTCCTTCTAAAGTCAGAATGAAAAAAATGAAAAAAGGCTCCGAATGTTCGGAGCCTTTTTTATTGCTGGGATTTGACTTAATTAAGCTTCAATTTCCTTTTCAACCTCAACCCGACGATCATGGCCAACTTCAAATTGTGCCTTTTTGGCTTCAGCCGATGGGCGTAACCGAACGATATGCAGTTTGTGGAGGATACCAATGAGCGGGAAGGTAGGATCAAACTCGAACCACTTAGCACCAAAATTTGCTGAGTTCGGGCGTTTGTGGTGGTTGTTCTGGAATAACTCACCCATCATAACCACATCCAGTATCAATGAATTTTTCGATTTGTCCTGATTATCGAAGTTCGAATAACCATACTTATGACCACTCCAGTTGATAATAGCGCCATGTACAGGTCCCATTACAAAGTGAACAGGCAACAGGAAGAAAAATGCCCAGTGCATATCTAAGTAGAAAAATGCAAAGACATAGAATACGGTATAAAGCACACCCCAACCCGCACGAGACACCCATGAATCACCTAGTTTTTCGATGAAATTCCACTCGGGGTAATTCCGGTCAAACTGCTTTTCGATGGCTTGTTTGCGGTGCAGAACAGCATTATAAATATCTTTTGTTTTCCACATCATCGTAAAAATGTTCTTCGTATGATGGGGAGAATGAGGATCTTTTTCAGTATCGCTGAAGGCATGGTGCATCCGGTGAAGCACGGCATAGGCCCGTGGGCTCAGGTACGATGAGCCTTGCGATAAGTAAGTCAACGTATAGAAAAAACGCTCCCAGAATTTGCTCATTGAGAACATTTTATGGGCAGAATAACGGTGCAGAAAAAACGTTTGGCAAAACAGGGACAGATACCAGTGTCCAAGAAATGCGGCCAGTACAATCACAATCTTGATTAATTAAAAGGTGAACGAGACGAGTCACTGAGAATATTACTACAAAACTAACGATTTTCCGACCGGTTTGGGTTTCTTTCTCAAAATAATACTTTAATTAATTTGTGGTCGTGGCATATTGTAACAGATTGGCGCCCATACGCAAAGCCTGTTGACGTACCGGTTCGGGGTCGTTGTAAACGCTCTGATCTTCCCAACCATTCCCTAAATCACACTCATAACTGTAAAAACAGATCAATCTGCCCTGATAAATCAGTCCAAAACCTTGCGGAGCCTTGCCATCATGCTCGTGTACTTTTGGTAAGCCACTGGCAAATTTAAATTTCTGTTGATACACCGGATGATTAAAAGGCAACTCAATAAAGTTGAGTTCGGGAAACACTTTTTTCATCTCCCGGCGGATAAACTTATCCAGGCCATAGTTATCGTCGATGTGCAAAAATCCACCCGACATCAGATACCGGCGCATATTCTGTACGTCGGCATCGCTAAATGTAATGTTGCCGTGGCCGGTCATGTGCACAAAGGGATAGCTAAATATATCGGGGCTCCCAGGCTCTACAATGTCTTCCTCCGGGAAAATATTCATTCGAAGGTTGGCATTGGCAAACTTAATCAGATTCGGTAGTGATGTTTTATTGGCATACCAGTCGCCACCACCATTGTATTTCAACTTGGCAATTTTATAAGCATACTGCGCTTTGGCAATGAAGACTGAAGAATGGAGAATGAAGAACAGGATAAGCAGCTTTTTCATACGTTTATAAAGTTCAATAGCTGACAAGCCGTCAGCGCGGCTGTTTCGGTACGTAATCGGTTGGGGCCAAGTGTCACCATCTGAAAACCAGTTGCAACGGCCTGTTGAATCTCTTTTTCTGAAAAATCTCCTTCCGGCCCAATCAACACAGCATACTTCCCAGTGAGCGTGGCGGCTTTAGCCAAATTTATAGGTGGACCATCGGTCGGTAAATGAGCGATAAACCGTTGCTCTTCTTGAATGGTTTTCACTAGTTCACTAAACGGAATTGCTTCATCCAATATAGGCAAAAATGATTGTAATGATTGCTTCATAGCCGAAACAGCAATCTTTTCTAATCGCTCTAGCTTTAACACCCGGCGTTCGGAATGCTGTCCGAAAAAGAAACTAATACGCTCAATACCAACCTCCACAGCCTTTTCCACAAACCATTCGATACGGTCCAGATTTTTGGTTGGTGCCACACAAATTCGAACGGAGAATGGGCGCGGAGACGTTGTTTTCGTATCCGTTATCCGAAATGTGCAGCGTCGGGCATCGGCCTTTGTAATAACGGCAGTATGTTGGTTTCCGTGTCCGTCTGTAACTGCAATAATCTCACCAATTCCCAAACGCAGGGTTTTAACGGCGTGACGCGAATCATCTTCGCTTAAGAAATCGACAGCAGTGGGCGGACTCAGGCTGGGTTGATAGAACAAATGCATAAGTAACACAAAAGTAGATTATTAGAACCGTACCCATCGGAACCCTACCCGTCATTTTTTTGTAATTTTACAGGATATATGATTCATTGTGAAAAAAGTCGCCTTCTATACACTCGGTTGTAAACTGAACTTCTCCGAAACCTCAACCCTGGCCCGCCTGATGGAACAGCATGGTTACGAGCGTGTGGAGTTCAATCAGCAGCCGGACATCTTCATCATCAACACTTGTTCTGTGACGGATAATGCCGACAAAAAATGTCGAAAAATTGTCCGTGAAGCGCAGAAAATCAACCCCGACGGCTACGTAGCCATTCTGGGGTGTTATGCCCAGCTGAAACCGAAAGAGATTTCGGAAATTCCGGGGGTCGACGCTGTTTTGGGCGCTTCCGAAAAATTCCGGCTGCACGAACTCATGGCTACGTTTGAGAAAGTGCCAACTGGCCAACCAGCGCAGGTATTCAACTCGCCCATTGAGGAAGCCATCGAGTACCACGCTTCCTACTCGCTCAACGACCGAACCCGTACATTCCTGAAAGTGCAGGACGGCTGCGATTATCCCTGCGCTTATTGCACGATTCCGCTGGCGCGTGGGAAAAGCCGATCCGATACGATTTCCAACGTACTACGCGCTGCGCATGAAATTGCCGACCGGGGAGTGAAAGAAATTGTGCTAACCGGTGTAAACATCGGTGATTTCGGCTTGATAGATGGCCAGCGTCAGGAAACGTTTTTCGAATTAGTCCAGGCATTAGACGACGTTGAAGGCATTGAACGATTCCGTATTTCGAGCATTGAACCGAATTTGCTTACCGACGAGATTATTGAGTTTGTTGCGCAATCCAAGCGATTCGTGCCGCATTTCCATGTCCCTCTGCAATCGGGTAGCAACCGGTTACTGGGCCTGATGCGTCGCCGGTACAAGCGCGAACTCTACGCAGAGCGGGTACAAAAAATAAAGGAATTGATGCCCCATGCCTGCATTGGTGTGGATGTAATAGTAGGTCATCCCGGCGAAACCGACACTGAGTTTAAGGAAACCTACCTGTTCCTGAATGAACTCCCGGTTTCCTATCTGCACGTATTCACGTACTCTGAGCGCCCCAATACCACCGCAATAGGTATTAAGCCAACAGTACCCGGTCATGTACGGGCCGAACGGTCGAAGATGCTGCATATTCTGTCGGATAAAAAACGCCGGGCTTTCTACGACTCACAGATTGGCCGCGACGCGACAGTATTGTTTGAGGAAGACATAGCAAACGGTATGATGCAGGGATTCACCGAAAATTATGTACGAGTGGTGGCCCAATATGATCCATTGCTGATAAATGAAACCTTACCGGTTCGATTGACTACAATAAATTCGGAAGGGCTTATGGAAGTTGAGGAGGCCGAACCTGTGTTGGAGAAACACTAACTCTTTTGCAACTTGGGCCGGTAATCGTTACCGGCCTTTTTTGTTTACGTTTGTTCGTATTGTCTTCCCTACCAGGTAGCTGATCGTTCAACAGATAACTCATTGATTCCAATCATTGCCTAATCACCTTTTATCTCCTGCCTATATGAAATTAATCGCTGAAATTCTGATTGGTATTGTCGCCATCGAGCACATCTACATCTTATGGCTGGAAATGTTTGCCTGGACCACCCGAGGACGGAAAACCTTCAAATCTTTCCCGCCTGACCTGTTTGAGCCGACAAAATCACTAGCTGCAAACCAAGGCTTGTATAATGGCTTTTTAGCCGCCGGCCTGATCTGGTCCTTACTGATTGAGGATAGCGCCTGGCGTATAAACGTTGCCGTATTTTTCCTGGGCTGCGTACTTGTTGCCGGTATATTTGGTGCATTAACAGCCCAAAAATCCATATTCTTTGTGCAGGCAATGCCTGCCATTCTGGCCTTACTTGCTTTGTTACTAGCTTAACTTATAGCAGATCACCGAAATGTAGGGTTAGGTGTGACCCTATCGGGGTCACACCAGCCATATACTCTAATTCTTCTAATCACTTCTTTATTAGATAGCCATGACACAAGGAGACGGGACAAAGGAGAATCCCTGGCAACTGAAAACGCCACCCGGTACGGCCGAGTACACCATGTATAAGGCAGAAAAAGATGGTAACGAAATTTTAGTATGTACTGTAGGCAAAACCGTTTTGCACTATGAGTATCGTTGCCTTACTGATCTGCACGACATGTTAAAAAAACACGGCGACTGGGTGGACCTGGGAGCTGCCGACGAACAGAAGCCCGCCAAAGAAGGAACGGTTGAAGCCTGGGGGCGTTCGGCAGAGAATCCCGTTGGAGGATGGTATGGTCTAAAAAAAGGCCTTCGCGGGCGTTTTGGCATGTATGTGCCCCCATTAATGGAAGCGCTTGGACTAGCCGAACTGGAACATAATCCCAAAAACAATCGGATGCGGGCGATCTAGAAACTCAACTCTCTATAAAATAGGAAACCGCTCCCAAATGGGAACGGCTCCATGAGTACAACAAAACCACAGATAAAGCTGCCAGGTATTATGCCAGACAGGTGCCTGTGGCTCTGTCGCTGTATAACGTACTATGTATGATCTACTTTTATAAGCTATTTGTAGAGATCTATTAATCGTATTTTATAGGATGTATGATATAGGATGCGAGACGTTTAGTCTTTATCCTATATCATACATCTACCTAATTTATGCTTCGATGAGGAACTCGTCGTGCTGGCTGACATCCAGACCAGACTTCTCGTCTTCTTCCGTAACACGCAGTGGCAGGATCAGATCCGTTACTTTCAGTAGTGCATACGACATAACGAAAGCAAAGACCGACACAGCAACCAGCGCAATCATGTGGTTGATGAACAGCGTCGTTTGACCAAACGCAAGACCTTCGTCAACAACCGCCGAGTTAACACCTTTGCTAGCGAAGATACCAGTCATAACCATACCAACCATACCACCAACACCATGGCAAGGGAATACATCAAGCGTATCGTCAAGCGTAGATTTCGAACGTAGGTGAGCTACATAGTTCGATACCATTGCACCGACCGTACCAATGAAAATAGCATTCGGGATCGTTACAAAACCAGCGGCAGGCGTAATAGCTACCAGACCAACTACTGCACCGATACAGAAACCCAGAGCCGATACTTTCTTGCCTTTAGCTGCATCAAACAATACCCAGGCCAGACCAGCAGCCGCAGCAGCCGTATTTGTTGTTGCAAACGCCGAAGCTGCCAATGGCGACGCTGCCACAGCAGAGCCCGCGTTGAAACCAAACCAACCAAACCACAGCAGACCCGTACCTAACAGGACAAACGGAATGTTTGCTGGTGGGAAATAGCTGGCTTCGAGGTGCGACTTACGACGTTTCAGATACAAGGCACCAGCCAAGGCAGCCCAACCTGCCGACATGTGAACAACCGTTCCACCCGCAAAGTCAAGAACACCTAATTTGAACAGGATACCTTCTGGATGCCAGGTCATGTGCGCCAGTGGAGCATATACGAACAGGCTAAACAGAATCATGAACAGCACGTACGAACGGAAATTGATCCGCTCGGCCATCGAACCCGTAACCAGAGCAGGTGTAATTACAGCGAACTTCAATTGGAAGAAAGCAAATACAACCAGTGGGATCGAAGCAGCCAATGACCAGGGCTTACCATCCAGTACTCCTTTAAACATGAAGTGATCCATTGGGTTGCCAACGAAACCACCAATAGAGGTTCCAAATGCCAGGCTAAACCCAACAACAACCCATAAAATACTGATAACACCCATCGCTACAAAGCTTTGAAGCATTGTAGAGATAACGTTTTTGTTGTTAACCATCCCACCGTAGAAGTACGCCAGACCAGGCGTCATCAGCAGAACCAGAGCTGTAGCAACAAGCATCCAGGCGGTATCACCGGAGTTGATGCCTTCCGTCACAATTTGCGTTGGAACAGAGTTAAAACCGGGAATTACACCGAGAATGGCGACAATTCCCAACAGAACTAAAGGAATGTAACTGGGCTTTTGCATAGTAATCGAGGTTTTTTGTTGTACTGAATTAATTGAGAAATTAGGTTAAGAAAACGGGGAAAGCTTAGTTAAAACTTAAAGATGGCAGCCATACCAAGCGTAGCTTGCGAGGTTGTCAGTGAACCATCATTTTTCTCGAATTTGTTAGCTGAATAGCTGTCAATCCGCAGTTCGGGCTTGAGCAGCACATGACCATCTGCAGCCGTAATGTTTCCTGTAATTGTGATCGAGTTAACACTCGCACCAAGGCCAGCAGCATCCGTCAGGGCACGGGCACCGTTCTTGTTATCAAACGTTTCGTAACGGGCACCTAAGCCAAATTTATCGGTAAAGGCATAGTTCGTGTACACCGCAACACCACCCCAGCTTTTCGAGGTAGCAGGGCCACCATAGTTCTGATAATCACCCTTCTGTGAGCCAGTAGCCGCATTCAGGCCAAGGAAAAACTTTGGTGAAATTTGATAGGTAGTTGTCAGGTCAAAGAGTTGATACATCGCATCATCAGCCGCAACAGCCACACTATTATTCGGGTTGGTGATGTCTTTCGACGCTTCGTTCGATACAATACCATTCAGGTACACATTCCAGCCAGAAACCGGCGAGAAGAAGAACTGACCGATTAACCCTTTCTTTTTGTTGTTGTCAACCAGGTTATCAACGTTGTTCACCAGACCTAACATTAACGACGCCTTATCGCTGAAGGCATATTGCGCTTTCAGGCCGATGTGATAGAAAGGTCCGTTATTAAAGAGGTTAGACAGCGAGTAGTTATAGTTAAGCGGAGCGTCAATAACTTCATAGCCAATATGGGTACCAAATTGCCCCGCCGTAAACGATAGCTTGTCGGTTGCTTTAAAAACGATGTACGCTTGCTTAATGGCTAACGCAGTTGACCCTGGTGTACCCAGTAAACCAACATTGTTACCATAGTTGCCCAGGTCAGCAAATGTCCCAAATGTCAGGTCCATTACAGCATCGACCTTACTTGCCGAATAAACAGCTTTAGCCTGAATCAAGCCAATCCCGAATTGACCAGCCTTCTGGTCAAACGCTCGTGCATTACCAACACTCGACCCATTCAACCCTAAGTTCGACTGGCTTTTAGGGTTGTTAAAGTTGCCGAAATAATACGTATCCATGTAACCAGAGAACGTAAATTTTCCTGGTGTTGCGGTGGTGGAATCCTGCGCTTGGGCAGCAAAAACAAGAAACAAACAGTTAATAAGTAAAATTGCTTTTTTCATACTAATAATTTGGCGAGTGAATGTTCCAACTCAGGTTGTATTTCGAAGCAAATGTTGTGATATAAATAATCCCACGCAAGTAATAGTCCAAAATAATTACTTGTTTTTGTGTTTTTCAGTCAATATTATTGAAAATATACTATTAAATACACTATAAATGCCGAAAATAGCTTAAAATAAAATTTTTTAATTTATTTGGCTGTATAAGCGATTTGCCAAATATTCTTCTTATACTAAGTTAGCCTTTTTTGAGCCTTAACCAGGCGATAGTAAGGTAATAAAGTCCATAAAACAGCAATGCCCGATCAGTTCGCTGATCGGGCATTGCCAGGTATTCCTCGTTTATTAAAATTTTACGCTTCGGCGTGCAGCCATGCTTTCTTTGCGAGCAGTGTTTCCTCTTCTTCTACATGCTCAGGATCGGGCACACAGCAATCTACCGGACACACAGCTGCGCATTGAGGCTCTTCATGAAAGCCCATGCACTCGGTACACTTATCCGATACTATATAGTAAAATTCGTTTGAAACGGGAGCTTGCGGAGCTTTACCGCTCACAACTGTACCATCGCCAAAATCGACTTCGGTTAATTCGGTTCCTCCACCCCAGGTCCACTCTACTCCACCTTCGTAGATGGCTGTGTTCGGGCATTCGGGTTCGCAGGCACCACAGTTGATGCACTCGTCGGTGATCATGATTGCCATGAGCAGTCTGATTTATATACGCTAAAAATGTGTCTTCCTAAATTGAACAACAAATATAACTATTTAAAGGTTGACAGCAAACTAATATTTCATTACATTAGTTGATGGTGTATTCCATTTGTTTATCTAATTCATGCTTCAATCAGAACGCCTGCAAACGTTCGTGGCCCTGGGCAACTTTCTTCGCTCCGCCAGTGCGCAACCCGAACTTGAGGAAATTGCCCAACGGGCTCATCACAAAAATAACTTCTTTACGCCCGACAATTCCCTAAATGCGTTACGGGCCATTGCCGACCAGTTTCTGTCAGTCGACAAACTTACAGCCTGGTTCCAGCACTATCAGCCCGATCAAACTGCTGCCCTGAACGTTACACCCCGTTTAATTGGTGTCGTCATGGCCGGTAATATTCCGGCTGTTGGCTTCCATGATTTACTCTGTGTGCTAATGAGTGGCCATAAATTACTGGCAAAGCTGAGTACACCGGATTTTGTACTAATTCACTATTTAATACAAAAATTAAAAGAGCTTAATCCTGAATTTACTAATTGGATTGAGGAAGCAGAACGACTGAATGCAGCCGATGCCTATATCGCTACAGGCAGTAATAATACAGCTCGTTATTTTGAATACTACTTTGCCAAAAAACCGCATATTATACGTAAAAATCGGACGTCGGTAGGCTTACTGATGGGCGAGGAGCATGAAGACGAATTCCTGAAGCTGGGCCATGACATTTTAGATTATTACGGGCTTGGTTGCCGGAACGTATCGACTTTACTCGTACCAGAAGGTTATGACTTCATACCGTTATTAAGAGCCCTGGAGCCACAGGCTTCTATTTATCTGAACAACCATAAGTACCAGAACAACTACGATTACAACAAGTCCGTTTACCTCATCAATGGGGTTGCCCATCTGGATAATGGCTTTTTACTGGTGACCGAAAATGCTGGATTGGTCTCCCCTATTTCTGTCTTGTACTTTCAGACGTATCAAACGCAGGCCGATGCATCAGCCTGGCTTACCCGTCATGCCCATCAGATTCAGGTAGTAGCCTCAGCAAATGCGTGGTATCCGGGTAGTGTCTCGTTTGGACAAACTCAACGTCCTGGCCTAAGCGATTATGCCGATGGTGTAGATACGATGGCGTTTCTAAAAGAATTATGAATGATAAATGATGAATGATGAATGATGCTGGCGCTAGATTCATTATTCATCCGCACGGGTGGACCCTATTCATTCAATACCGCCAGCTTTTTAAGTCGGCTCCCTTTGGTGCAGACTCTTCGATACGTTTCAGGATTTTATCTACGTACATCGTATTGTAGCGTAATCGGCTAATGTAATTGGGCTGCGTAGGGTCGCCATTCCAGCAATGCTCGGCCCGGTCGCCATAGGCTACTTCGCTAGCAGCCGAGGGATTTTTAACAGTTTTCAGAAAATCCTCCATCAAATAGACTGCATTGTTGAGATAATAATTATCCATGTCTCCGCAGTAAATATGAATCTTACCGGCCACTTTTGGACCTAGTGTTTTCCAGTCACGCTTCAGAATATGCATCAGGTCGTAGTGCTCACGCCAATAAGCTGCAACGGTTGGATCAATTTCGCCAGTTAGTTTATTCCAGACTCGTTTGGGGTAACCGTCTGCACCAACAGGCGAGTAAACGGCCTCCCAAATATCGAATTGATCGCCCGAGCGATTATGGGTACCGATCACCAGTTCGCGGTGGTTGGTTTCCTCCATGGTTACCTTCACCTGGCCCAGGTAGTTACGCTGGCTAGGGCGCGGTGTCCGTCGAAATGGGCCTTCAGAATAATACGCGTTTTTGTCTTTATACAGGTTAAATACCGTATAGGCATCGAACGCAATGGGGTCAGGGCAAGCCGCAAAACAGCCATTGAACTCGTCCGGATAAAACACCTGCGCAGCCAAAGCCTCCCAACCACCGGTTGAACCACCATAAGTAAATCGTGCCCAACCCTGCCCTATGCCTCTAAACCGCTTTTCAATTTCGGGCAGGAGCTCATACATAATGGCGTCGCCATAGGGGCCGAGATTTTCGGAGTTGACCGCGTACGAATCATCGTAATACGGATTAGCATGCTGGATTTCGACAATCAGCATGCGCGGAAACTCCTTGCTTGTCCATTTTTTATAGAAATCATAGGCTTCCTGTGCCACAATTTTCTTATATCCGTGGATATGAAACCGCTCGATGTAATCAGTCGTATCCATATTGGCAGGTGGTGGCGTTTCACTAAAGCCATCGAAATCAGCAGGAAAATGGCCATGAAATAAGCAGAGTGGGTATTTGCTATCAGGATGTTCATCGAATCCGGCGGGTAGCAAAATATTGGCCCCTACGTACATGGGGCGCCCCCAGAATTCGGTCAGGCGTTTACTCTGGATTTTAATGTGCTTAATAAATTTCGTGTCTTTCGGTTCGGGAATGGCTGGGTTTACCTGATCCATCACTACAGCGAACGACTGTTTCGCGCCTGATTTAATGTTGATCTTCTGGGGCTTGCTGAACAGATTGCCCGGAGCAGTGCGCCAGTTCTGCCCCTCTCCCCTATCCATCGGCAATTTAACGGTGTGACCATCACTACGGTTGAAGGTTTCATACTTATGCAGAACCGCCTGCACATAGTAATCACCCGGTACAAGGTCTTTCAAACTTCGTTTCGGATAACCGAATGCGCTGGCATCGACTATAGTAGCTTGTCCAGGTTTCAGCCCATTGACATCTATGCCGAATAATTGAGCCGTTTCGACTGCATCACTGACTTGCTGACGGGGTTCAGGTTTATTGGTTTTGGCTAGAATAAGCAAGACGCGTCCATCGATAGCCTGGGTTGACTGTGTTGCGGGGAAAGTAACCGAGAAGGTAACAGGGCCTACAGTTGGCTGGGCTATAGCAACAACGGAGAGCAACCCAAGTAAGATGAGTAGCGGATATTTCATGAGGAAGTTCAGGTTGATTGTCAGCAGGTAAGATACTGAATTTACTAGTATCAACGAGGCTTCCTGGTAATTTTAGCTAAAAAATAGCACTCCTACACTAGTGCTTTGGTAAAATAGATTCTAGCAGATCCTATAAATTCTTTTGATCCTATTGGCATTGATTATCAACACGATAGAATCAAAAGAATCTATAGGATCTAAGTTAGATAAGTCCTGCTTAACGTTTCTATAGATTCCTAGCGACTAAGAATTTCGTTTCGGCAGCGACAAGTACAATGCAGTTAGGACTAGGGCTTAGTATAAATGGAATTGGGACAGTCGCAATTACTAATTTTCGTACCGTTCCAATAAAAACGTCGACTCGTACCCCAGGCCGTTGGAGGCCCATACTCTCCTGTAAAGGTTAGTCCGCTTTCAGCAAGTCGAAAGTCTATATCTCGCTCGGGTTCAATGCCCCATTTTCCACGTACCCGTTTACCTTCTTCTACCTGCCCAGTCAATGTTCCCGTTGTATTTTCTAAAGTATCCCACCATATACCGCTGATAGTACCGTCTGCATTCACGTTGATTTGCATCGGTATTTCCCTCCTAATTATGTCATCTTTGATAGGATCGTCCTTCCCCCTTGATCTGGCATATTCTGTTTGCCAACAACCTGTAAACGAGACCTTTTCTCGCGAAAGAGGAGGGCAGCAAACACACTGCGAGAGTACCACTGTAAACACTAGCAGTACATAAAAAGGCACTTTTTGTGTAAATAAATCCTGCGGTTTCATAGCTGTGAGAGTTTGCTGATTAGTGATTCCGTATGATTCTTGCATCATGTAGTCCACCCATTAACGAATCGATTTTTCCGATTTTTATCTGATCGGAATTCATTGCATCCGTCAAAATAATCCGGCTGGGGCCTTCGATTCGGGACGAGAAAGCAGTTTGCCTTTTCTGTCCGTTACTGATCGATTCAACCGTAATTTTAGCCTCAACAGGGTCACCGCCTGCCATGAAGTCAATCTGTCGTAAACCTGGTTCGAGATGTACTTCGAGTGGTGCATTTGTGGTAGCAGCAATGCCTGTGACTGAAACACGTAGCACATCACCTTTGGCACCTAATTGGTTGTATGCTTCCAGCATAACCTGCTTATTCCGCTGGGTTTCCAGAAGAACCCGATTATCAATTGTTCCAAAATCTCTGGTGTTAATTTTTCCGATCTCACCTGTCGAAATAGCACTACTCAATTGCAGGCCCATAAAGGGCTGTTTCAGGTAATAAGCCAGGTTTCCATTTTTATTTCCAATGAAATTATGGGTAAAATTCCGGCTAGTTATAAGAGGGTTTACGACAGATCCAATCGTACCAATGCCCTGGCTAAGTGGCGCATTTAACGCCAGTGAAGCATGTTTTGACAGTATAGACAGATCTTTCCGGGAAAAAGTCGCAACCTTGGTCAGGACCTGTTCGCTGGCAACAGCAGGCAACAATCTTCGAACCGATGATGACTCCATTTGCCGCAGAAACAACTCACCCTGGAAGGCACCGGAGCCATAGGTGCCTTTATACGACACAAACTTATTTTTAAGTGATTTTATCTGCCCAGATGTATCATTGACGCCATTTATATCCTTACCTGATTCATCTGTAAGAGATACGGTAGTAGCGGCATCGCCAACAAAAACTAGAAGTGCTCCCTTAAAAAGTGAGAACAGATCAGACATAGGGGTTCGGGTCCGGTGGTTCAATACACTAAATGGCGTATAGTGCAGTCGACCACCGTTCCATGCCCCACCTGTATACGTATTCCCCGCCGAATATCGGAACGTATTAGCCGCCGGATCAATGTAAATCGTTTGGATGAAATTCTGAAAATTGGGGTCAAAACAACGGATTTCCCAATTCCCAGTAGCCGGTCGGCGCCACTCAATGGGTAGAATACAATGAGGTGCTCCCGTAAAGTCATAATTTTGGGCCAATGAGATCACCGGGTCCATACCCCGGTTAAAACAATCCCACGACTGATTAAATACCGAAACAGGATCGTGTGTTCTACCGGATAAGAACTGGCCTACAAACCAGTAAATCTGGTCGGCCCCACATTGATAAATGTGCTTTACATTGAAGTCGTTCTCAACGGAGTTCCAGTTTGTAAACCGTTTAAGTGGAGCGCCAAGGCGGCTGTTGCCTTTCTGAGCATAGATTGCTTCCAGAGACATACCAAAACAATTTCCCTTGCTGGCAGCCCCTTTTACAAATAACTCATAATAGAGCGCCTTAAGACCATTGTCAATAAAACCCAGATCCAGCCCAATCTCAAAATCGGGATCTACGTCTGAAAACGCTTCCGCATACTCATGCGAATCAACCGTTGGTGTTGCTGTATTTGATACCCCAAAAAAGTCACGGGGGGCATTAGGAAGTTGCTCCGGCTTAATCGACCAACGGAGGTCATTTACCCAGGGCCCAATAGCGCCAGCCGAAAAAAGCCCGTCTCTACTTTCCCGTAATCCCCATGCGTTACTGATTGAGAGATTTTTGCTTAGCGTCCCAAGCTGCGTGTTTCCTCCTCCAAAGATGTTTCCAGAATCGGTTTCCCAGATAACTGTCTCAAATTTTAGCTGCGCATTTGGGTCGTTTGGTACGATCCTGTATGGGATCGTGTAATTCATATCGAACCGATTGGCGCTCGGGTAATGTGTGGTTCCTTCCGGAATCTTTCGCTCAAAAACGGTACGTCCATTCGTACTGATCTTGAGTTGCGCATAAATATCATTTTGACCATCCAAATCACCTACAATTGGTGCCCAATCCCGATCTTCTTCTTTCGTATCGAGGCTCCCCAGCGCAATTTTAAACGGATAGCAGATGTGAATTTCCCCATTAAACCAGGTAATACAACCGTTCTCAAAGGTGTTGTACCGGGCTGGGCCCTCCACACCAGGAATATCTTCTTCTGATGAAATTGGAAACCCCAACTGCCCCAATGGCCCCTGGAGTTGATTACGGTAGGTCTCCCGAATATCACCATAAACAACGTGTGCCCCTGTAGCCGGACTCCAGTAAATTGTGCAGTTCTCAAAACTGCTGAATTTACCGATCACGGAATTTCCCTGCCGAACATCCGATTCATGAGAAACCGGGTAGCCCCACCGTTCTATACCACCCGTTGCTTCAAATTTGGCAAGAATATCTCCGTGAACTTCAAAGGCATTAGATAGCCCATCTTTGGCATACATCTTACCGGACTGAAATGTTTGCTGTACCCCATCACGAATGAACTCTGCTTTGCGAATTGGCAAACCGATAGCGGATCGTCCTTCGCCCAGGACTTCGTAATCCAGATACAATTGACCGGTCACGGGTTGTGCTCCCGTACCCGCCGACCAATAAATAGCTCCTTTTTCAAAGTAATTCTTTCGGCTTCCAGGCTGCGCTCCATTGATTTCATCACTCACTATTGGCCCTAGCGCATAGCGTAAATTGGCGTCGTTTTTATAGAGTTCATAAATAGCGCCATAAATGTCAAAGGCTGCACCTACCAACGAATTGAACATAATCTGACCATGCTCAAAGGGTTGGACTACACACCGGCTGGCCGCATCGTAATAGAAATCGGCAGTACGGCCTCCCATATTCAACTGAGGTCGAATTGCATTGTATTTTAATGTAAGGAACCATTCGGGCGAAGTTCGTCTGGCATCAAGCAGCGCTTCCAAGGCCATCGGAATACCCGAGTAGAGTTCTAACCCAGCCATGTCACCCAGAAATTGATAGCGAACCCCATCAACCCAAGTTCCTATAAAAAGCCGGTCTCCACTGCCACCTGCTATATTACCATTAGGGAAAGCGGTTACAGCCAATACAGTCCCGTCAACCAGCACGGCCAGTGTATCCAGGTCGTAAATAACGTCAACCAGATACCACTGATTAAGTGCTAGCGTAAGGCGATTAACTGTACTGGCATATGCCCAGCCTACAGTTGTATCTTGAATGGCCGCAACAATGTTAAACGGATTTGGCGCTTGTCCCGGCTCCAGAAAAACAGCAAATGGTAACGCTGTTGATTCAATCAGATTCTGCCGCCCACTAACCGAAGCAGTTACTTTAAACAAAACACGAACACAGAATTGTTGTGGATTGACACTCCCTGGGGAAACCGTTACCGAAGCCCAGGATCCTACCCCAAACCGCAGAGCTTGGGAGCGATCACCTAAACGTGAATTACCTGGGCCTGCTACCTGTAGTAAATTGGTTGCTGCTGCCACCATACTACCGTTTGAATTAGCCAGCGTTGTGCTCTGGAAAGAGTAAGAAAGTACATTCGTTTCCATGAAAATGTAGAAATAGGTAGGGTTAAGACTTATAAAAAAGCTGTTGAAAAATCAGGCTCGCTTTCTGTGGAGTATCAATCAGGCAAATGATAGAATGCTTTTACAGTCTCGTAGTCGGTGTAGTCAACAGCGGCTTTACGGCCGTTTCTGAGATCATTAACAGGAATAACGACCACTCGAGTAGCTGTGAATGTTTCTGACCCGGTTCCCGATGTCCGGTTGATGTACAAGCGTATAGTACTTGAATTAACAGCGACATTGTAGGTTCGCCCTGAAAAAAGATTGGTTCCTGGCAACGAAATCCATACGGCATTAGACACATCCGTTCTGACATAGGTAAAGAAAGCAGAACCAGTAACCTGGGCCGAGGTCATTCCCGTTAAGTCATAGACAAGCTCTGTCCCTTTACTAACACGTGACCCATATACGACAGCCAGATGCTATCCCAAACACCTGGTCAGGAATCCGCTTTTTTACTTCAGCGGGTACCGGTGAAAGAAAAGTCACGGTATATTGTTGAGGAAAGGTCCCAATAACCGGTTGGCGTATATCGCCCACGCACATTCAGTGTTTTTCCATCGGCAGATGCCTGATCGTCGCGGTAATCATATCCATTCTGTTTCGCAGCAAGACAGCCAGAACAATTTCCGGTCAATACCAATTGGTAATTCGTACCCGAAAATCCGACGGACGAAATGTAGAGTTTACCATAACTATCTTTTGTTTTTGTTACGGTAGCTTTAACTCCCTGAGTGATTTTACCATTATCGGCCATTGACCCGGTATACGTGCCTGCTGCATTGGCAAGCGGGTCGGGGGTTACAGGGGTATTCTCTTCCTGTTTACAAGCAGAGAAGAAGTTACCAATCAACATAAACAACAGGATAACATGGAGTCTGCGTTGATTTTTCTCCAAATACTGGATCGTTATTGTATGCATTTTCATAAAGAGGTGGAATAGTAGCGGAAAGCTTTGCTTTTAATTGACTCTGTTCTGTTAGTCGCGCTTTGGGAATTGCCGGAAACACTTCTTCTGATTTTTTTTTGAAAACCCTAATTTTCTTGTACTTTACAGCCGCAAAATCCACGCTATGAGCCTTTTTTCCAGACACTTGCCGGATACCGACATTATCGCTGGGATACGCCTGGGTGGATTGACCCGTACCTCCGCCGAAAACCGACTTTATACAAAATACCTTTCTTTTATTCGTAGCGGTGTACGAAAACACCAACTCTCCGAGGATGATTGCGCTACAGCCTATGCGGACGCAGTATTAGCCGTAATAGAGCACATTGGCAATGGGCGTTTTGAGGGCAAGTCCGAGCTCAAAACGTATCTCTATCAGATTTTTACAAATAAATGTGTTGACCTAATCCGAAAAAAAACGACTAATCGGCAGCAGGTACACAACGCTGTTTCACTTGACGATACATTCCTACAACTACCCGACCCGGCCCGATCGGTTGTCCAGCAGTTGATGGAGCAGGCTGAGCAGGAGCGGCTTCATCAACAGTTACGTAATCTTGGCGATAAGTGTCAGCAAATGCTATTAGCCTGGGGAGAAGGTTATTCCGACGAAGAAATAGCGCAACGAATGGGTTACAATACATCTTCGGTTGCCAAAACCAGTCGGCTTCGGTGCCTGGAGCGGTTGCGGGAAGCTTATAATCTGACGAAAAAATGAACGACCTGGAAACGATTGAAAACTATTTTGCGGGTCAGTTACCAGATGTCGAAAAAACACGTTTCGAGCAGCAGATTGTGGCCGATCCTGATCTGGCCGAAGCCGTTTCATTTTATGTGCAGGCCAAGCAGATGGCCCGCTCCGAAGCGCTGGATCAACGAAAGACAGAATGGGCTGCCTTGCGACAACAGGAAGCTCAGGCCAGTCGCCGGGTATGGATGCCTATTGCGTATGCAGCAGCTGCCTGCGTGCTGTTAGTACTGGGGTTCTTTTTGTTCTGGCCCCAACCCTCTACCAAACAACTGGCCAACCAGTACATTCAGGATCACCTGACCACCCTATCTGTAACGATGGGTAGCCAGCCTGATAGTCTGCAACTAGCCTCGCAAGCGTACAATGAAGGCCAATTTGATGCTGCTGAAGCCATTGTACTAGCTAAGCTAACGCGCGACTCTACCAACTCCGACTTCCTAAAAATAGCAGGTCTTGTTTCCCTCCGGCAAGGAAATTACGACCAAGCCATTGTGCAGTTCCATCGTCTGGGTCAACGTACTGAATTACGGGCAAACCCCGGCCTGTTCTACGAAGCGCTGGCCTATTTGAAACGAAGCCAGCCAACGGATAAAGTAACCGCCCGGCAATTGCTGCAAACGGTAATCGATCAGAATCTGGAAGGCAGAAAGGGGGCTAAAGAGCTAATTGAAAAATTATAAACCTACGTTAACCACTCTACACCATGGCAAAAAATCTATCCTTCAGTATTCTGAATGAATTTCAGAAACCTCTTATTCCTGGTTTACCGATTGGAGACCCAACAAAGATTACTATCAAAATAAAAGACCCAATTGACATTCTTGGAAAAACCAAACCAATACCTGATTCCGTCGCCGATACTCCTGATGAAAAATGGCTTCAAGTGAGGAAGCTCTTAGGTCAATGGGCCCCAGTGGAATCTATTCCTAAATTTAAGAATGTATATGCGATTCCTTATCAGAAAATTCTGATTGTAAAGAAAAGTAGCTCAGACTTTTCGGCAGAAGGCAATACCGCTCCGATAACTTTTTTTCCTTACGGAGAAGCTCCACGTCTCATTGATGTGCGTGTACTGCGCGTTTGCGAATTTGATAACCCTGATGATGAATATGGCGAACCTACTGTTACGGTGTTGATCGAATGGAAAAAACAGAATCCAGCTTTTGGCCGTTTTGACCACTCAGACATTGTCTCATCATCACAAACGGATAATCTTGTCATACAAGACCCACCTTATAGCCAACCTGGCCCTCCTGTTACTGCTGCGCTCGAAGACACAACTCCAGATGGTTTTAGTGTACGGACAACTGATTTTAGTGCTGGCTCTCCCGAAGGAGATATTCAATTTAGCACAAGCTCAGATCCTGTAATTGCAGTGGTTGATACTGGCATAAAAACCTCGTTTGAATATCATTCACGGGCCAATGGTAGACTAAACATAACGGTTACCAATGAGTATCCCCCTCTAACTGGTTCTAACAGAAAACTTAAACTAGCTGAAGTTCCAAGAAACGACCAGTATAAAAAAGGTTACTGCTCTGTGACAGAGTATTTGCGAGCAAGTAAGGAATCTAAGCTGGCAAATGTTGCAGAAGACCGTCCTTATGTAGACGTTACAGAGTATACCCCTCTTACTTCAATTACCAAGACCGATATTAAGAAATCTCCCTACGATGATCATTTGCTCCATAAAGTATATAAGGACAAGCATGAGATGAAAGGTCGTCATGGGACCACGATTTCTGCCCTTATTAATCAAAAAAGCAATACGTATACTGTTTATCAGGAGGATACACCAACTACTTATAACCTTGATTCGACTACGGCAATATTACCCGTAAAGGTTTTTAACCAGGGAGGCAATGGAACCCTATTTGATGTACTATGTGGGCTTACGTATGTATTAGATTGCCACCAGGTATGTCCTTCAATCAAGGTAGTCAATTTAAGTTTCGCCGGGATTTTGCATCAGGAATCTTATTCTATTTTACGTAATAAATTTGTTTGCCTTAACAATAGGGGTATTTGGGCAATAGCAGCAGCGGGAAACAGAGGTAAGGAACTAATTGTAAACTTTACTCCTGGTTTTGTTCCAATGGACAATCAAGAGTTAAACTTGTTTCCAGCTTGTTTCAGTAACGATAAGGGATTAAATGTAATTACGGTCACAAGCGTTCATGTGGTATCCTATAAAATCATTCATCGATTATCGAAAAAACGCCAACATATAGTTTGGCCCTTAACCCCTCAAAAGCACACAGCCATTCTTAATACGCTGAATATACCATGGCGTGCTTTTACTATTGTGCCAGCTTCTTATGAAGCAATTCATAATTACTCAAAAGATTTTGTCAATGTAGGTGTAGTAGGGCCTTTTGATCATGTCTTTAAGTATGCGACTAAAAGCCCAGATTTGCATGCTACATCATTTACTGCCGCCTTGTTTTCGGCCAAACTGGCTGCCTATCTAAAAAATAATCCGACAGCTACCAGAGCACAGGCGCTGGCAGATCTAACGTTTACTGGTACTATTGAGCACGATGGAATTCAGGAAGGTCGGCTCATTCACTACACCTAGAAATTTATATGATTCGCTGGGGTTGGTTACTCATTTTGTGTACTTCTTTCGGGGCATCCAGCAGGGCGCAATGCCCCGAAAGAAGTTCTTTTTATGAGTTATTACAAAAAATATCAGCCAGGCAACCCGTTAATCAGCAACAATCTGCTCTGCACAATTGGTTAATTAATTGGAAAAAATGCTATCCGGCAACGGACTCAACCTATGCAAGCGCACTTATTCAACTAGGACTAGCTGAATTTTATGAGGGGAAATATCCGCAGGCGATAGCCACAACCAACTTGGTTCTACCCCTGTACAGGCAGTCTTATACGGCACTCAAAGCGAGCGATCTAGTCAAAGTCTATTACCGGATCGGCGTTTACTATAGCAGCAATGACAATAGCGCTAAAGCGATATATTTTCTCCAGCGCGCCATTAAGCTTGGCAAGGATAATAAGGAGGCTAAACGTTTTGTAGCCAATAGTCATTTATATCTAATCTACGCCTATTTGCTCAAGGGTGATTTTGAGCGTGCATTGCTTCATGCTGATGTAGGAGGTAATTTGGCCCTGTCAGTCAACGATACAATAACTTCAGCTAAAATCTGGGAGCAAAAAGCGCAGGTATTGAGCGAATTACATCGCTATCAGGAAGCACAGCTCGCTGTCGAAAAAGCAATTTCTTTGCTTCAAAATTACCCCCAGCTTTGGTTTTCGGTGGCCAATCAGCATCGGCTCTTAGGTACTATTCTACGTGCCCTCGGCCAGCCTGCCAACGAATTAAAAGAATTAGAAATAGCTTATCAGATTGCAAAAAAAAATCAGCATGCCAATCTTTCTGACTTTTTAAACAGCATTGGGCATCACTACTTTAAGGATAAAAATTACCAAAAAGCTATTTACTATTATCAGCAAGGGCTAACTATCGACAAAAGTCAATTCAGCAAAATTAACCTTCTCGATCGCCTAGGGTTAACATATGCAAAACTTGGCGACTATTCTCGGGCATACCGACTCTATCAGCAGGGATTCAATTCGTTATTACCTGACTATAAAGGTGCTACTATGGGTTCGCTACCTGACGCACGTAAGATTCGCCAGGTAGCCCAAAAAAATTCACTACTACTTCTTGTCCAGGACAAAGCCGATACCTGGCTCGAATGGGCCAAAAGCACAGGCAATAATCCCGACCGGCTCCGAAATGCCCAGAAAACCTATGCCTTAGCCGATTCTATGATCGAGTTTATGCGTTGGGAACATACCGGTCAACAATCAAAGCTATTCTGGCGTGACAAAACACATCGGCTTTATGAATCAGCGATTGAAACCTGTTTTCTGCTCCATGATGCCACCAGTGCATTTCGGTTCATCGAAAAAAGCCGGGCTGTTCTGCTCAACGACAAACTGAACGAACTGGGTGCCAACCGACAGCTTACCCCCAGTCAGGTAGCGGAAGAGCAGCGGCTTCGACAGCGTGTAACTGATTGGCAGTCAAAATTATCCGGCGAAAAACACGGCACAAGTACGTATACAAAAGCGCTTGATAGCCTGCATAGCACACAGGAAGCGCAGGAAACGTTTGTCCATCAATTAGAGCACACCAATCCAGCCTATTACCGCTATAAATACAACAATGATGTAATTTCACTCACGCAGGTACAGCAGCATCTGGCGGATCAAAAGGCATCCTTGGTAACCTATTTCTTGGGTGACAGCAGTTTGTATGCACTGGGGGTCACCCCAGGCAGCACAAAACTGATACACCTGTCAGCAGCAGTCTACACAAAACAGGCCAGCGAACTTCTGGCACTAAATGCCAGTTCCGAAGCACAGAATAAACAGTTTACGCATTACCTAACGGTATCCAACCAACTTTACCAGCAGTTACTAAAACCGTTAGCCCTCGTGCCAGGGCGCGTTATTGTATCGCCTGATGGCGTGTTGCTACCATTTGAGGCCTTAAGCACATCGGCCAGTCGACCCGATTTTCTAATTCACCAATATGCTTTTAGTTACGCTTATTCGCTAAATCAGCTCTTCAAGGAAATGCGCTCTCAGTCAGGGCATTGGTTCGGCCGATCACAGTCGTTTCTGGGAATGGCTCCCGTTCATTTTTCGGCCAACCTGAATCAGGTACCGCTGGCTGGGTCCGATGCGGCCCTTACCCGAATTGGCAATCGGTTTTCGTCGGCCAGCCTACTTACTGGGCATGATGCTACCCGGCAGGCATTCGGGCAACAGATTCGTGATCATCAAGTTATTCAGCTCTTCACCCATGCCGAAGCTGATAGCACCGGACTTGAACCAGCACTGTTCTTCACCGACTCGATACTTCGGCTGTCAGAATTGACAAGCGCCGAATTACTTCCTGTTGAATTAGTGGGGCTATCGGCCTGTAAAACCGGGGTAGGTGCCCACCAGCGGGGCGAGGGCGTATTCAGTCTGGCTCGTGGCTTTGCTTCACTGGGCGTTCCAAGCATACTCACTACCCTATGGAATGTAGAGAGCCAGGCCACGTATGACCTGACCGAACGGTTCTACGCCAAACTAGCCGAGGGACTGCCTAAAGACCTCGCCCTTCAGCAAGCCAAACTCGATTACTTAGCCAACGTTGATTTATCAGGTCAGTTGCCGAATCGGTGGGCAGGGCTGCTACTGGTTGGCAATACTACTCCACTACAAACGAGTCCGAAGCTGCGTGTCTGGAGTATTGGCCTGATTATTATTGCCTTAGGCAGTGTCTGGTGGTGGTTTCGTCGGCGAAAACGCCCGCCCCAACCCTACTGATACACGCGTACATAATCTACTTCCATACGCTGCGGCCAGATGCTTTCGTCAACACCTTTCTGGCCTCCCCAGTTACCACCTACGGCTACGTTTAAGATCAGGTAAAATGGCTGCTCGAAAGGCCATTGCGCTACCTCGCTCCCCAACACCGATTTCTGTACAGTATAGTATTTCTGATCGTCAACAAAGAAATCGATCTGATCAGGCGTCCACTCTATGGCATACAGATGAAAGGCGGTTGACACATTCTTGATGGATATAGCTTTCCCTTTCTCCGTTTTCTTAGCGTGGTTATAAGCTTCGGTATGGATGGTTCCGTGAACAACGCCTTCATCGAAACCAACGTGTTCCATAATATCGATTTCGCCGGAGCGTGGCCAGCCTACTGTCGAGATATCAGAACCCAGCATCCAAATAGCGGGCCAGGTACCGCGCCCGGCAGGCAACTTAGCCAAGGCCTCAATCCGGCCATGTTTCCACTCCACTTTACCCCGGGTCAGCAGACGGGCCGATGTATAATTTTTACCCTCATAGGCTTCTTTTCGAGCTTCGATAATGAGTTTCCCATTTTCAATACGGGCATTTTCAAGTCGTTTCGCGGTATAGTATTCGAGTTCATTATTCCCCCAACCGTTGCCCCCTACATCATACCCCCATTTTGTTGAGTCGGGTAGACCATTCACATTAAATTCGTCAGACCAGATAAGTTTGGGCACCACGACACTATTCGTTTTAGCATCCGGTATGATCACATCAGGGCTTTTGCAGGCAAGTAAAATCGCAATCGCAAAAGTCTTCAGCAGCAAAAGGTTTTTCATCGGGCAAGGGTTTAGCTGTTCATTTGCACACAATATCGATCAAGTCAACTATTGGGCCGGAAATGCCCATGTCAGAAAATCTGGCATAATTGCACTCCAGGTTTCCTGATTATGTTTTCCGCCGTTGATTTCAACGTAACGAATGTCAGATGATCGAGAATCGTTGGCGTTATAGTGGTAGCCTTTTTTAACCAGCTCATCAATTAGATCGATGGTATCGTCGATGGAGTCGATGATGCCGTTGTTGTTTCGGTCACTCGTTTCATCCTCGGTTCCGGTTTCAAACCAGAATTTGAGTTGTTTATGGAAGTTCCCTTTTCGAACGAGATCGTGCATGATCCGGTCAGTTTCGTCGCGGTAGCCATCGGCCGTACTTTTGCTACGCCACCAGAACGAACCTGAAAATACGCCTGCCCTGGAAAATCGGTCGGGGTGGTGAAAGACAATATCGAAGGCCGATAAACCTCCCAGCGAGAATCCGGCAAATACTGCCTGTGCGGGGTCTGTGCTGACAGCGTATTGTTTTTTGATGTACGGAATCAACTCAGTTAGCACAAAATCGGTATATAAACCTGCTTTGCTGCCCCGGTTCATATAATCGGCCTGCGCGGCTGTTCCATACTCCTGAATCCGATCGCCTGCGTGAATGGCTACGAGCACAAATGGCTGAATAGCTCGCTTCTGGTAGAGCGAATCCAATATAGCCGTCATTTTCAGCCGTCCTAAATCCTGCCCATCGTTGAGGTATAGAATTGGGTACGTTTTAGTAGACGCATGATAACCAGGTGGTAACAGGATATCTAAATGAACGATTCGGTTGAGTGGAACAGAGTATAATGAATCGTCAGGCCGGACTGTTACGGTGGGTGGTTCGGCGCACGTTTGAGCTGGTATAAGGTCAGCCATAAGCACAAAAAGAAACAAAAGTATAAGCTTCACAAACGACAAAGTAGGTATTTTTTTCGATTCATGGCCCGGTCTTTTTTGTCAGAGCCGCCTATTTGTTCTATTTTCAACCGAAATTTTCAACGTTTTCATCAACCAGACAGCATCGTGCAGGAAGATTATCGCAAATGGTATTCGCATCATCTCGGCCGGGATATTGAGATGTTGGTGTATGGCAACTGGGGTTATCCCATTTTGCTATTTCCAACCTCTATGGGCCATTATTATGAATATAAAGACTTCGGTTTAACCGAAACAGCCCGTTGGTTCGTTGAATCGGGCAAGGTAAAGCTTTATTGCATTGACAGTATAGATCGCGATAGCTGGTATGCGAAACACCTCCACCCTGGTGCCCGTATCTGGAATCACGTTCTATATGACCGGTTTCTGCATGAAGAATTGGTGCCGGGCATTCAGCGGGAGTGTAATGTTCAGAAAATTGGGGTGTCAGGCGCTTCTTTCGGAGGGTATCATGCCCTGAACTTTGCATTCCGGCATCCAGAACAGGTAGGGCATTTGCTAACCATGGGAGCAGCCTTCAATATCCGATCCTTCCTGAGTGGGTATTATGATGATAACGTTTATTTCAATAATCCACCCGATTTCATGCCCAATGCTCAGAATAATGAGTTTCATCGCATGAATATTGTACTGGGCACTTCGGAGTATGACTTCTGCAAAGACGACAACTACCAGATGTCAGGTATTTTGAGCCGTAAAGGTATCCGTCACCAACTAGACGTAACGCCTTGGGGTAACCATGACTGGCCAGTCTGGAAAGACCAGTTTCCACGGTATTTAAGTATGATTTGATTAAAAGATGTATGATACTGGATGTAAGATGTATTTATCTCAACCCTACACCATATATCCAATATCATACATCATACATCCTCTCTATGAATGCCCTCAGTCGCCTTCGCAACCATCTTGTCGAAGTGCCTGCCCATCTGACAACCCTGTCGGAACACGAACTCACACAACATGCCCCTGGCAAATGGTCTCGAAAACAGATCCTTGGGCATTTGATTGACTCTGCTATTAATAACCTGAAGCGATTTACCGATGCGCAAGTTGCCGATGGTCCGTATTTGATTCAACCCTACCAGCAGGATCAATTAGTTGTTGTCAATCAATACCAGAGCCTCCCCCTCTTCCACTTACTAACACTTTGGGCTAGTTTAAACACGCAGATTTTAGCGGTTGTAGAAGCAATTCCGGCCGAGATTTTAGACTCACAGATTCAAATTAAACAATTCAGTGACTTTATAGAACAAAAATCATTAGCCTGGCTTATTGAAGATTATATTGTTCATCTAGAACACCATTTAAAAAATTTATTATAAACTTCAACTCTATTTATATCTATTTTTTTAATCAATTTACCTAACTTAGTAGCATTAACTAGTTCCACTTATTGAATTTAGTATACAATCTCACCTTAAACTCAAAGTTGTGTCATGCTAACATTTACACTAGTCCGTCCAAATTTTCGCCCAACGGCGAATGGTTTGCATATGTATGTCCAACGGCATAATGATCACGGGCTCGTTTTGAGCAGCTATGTCTGCTCATTATTGTATAATTGATGGTAGTCAAATTCCACAAAAAGCCCTGTTATCTCTAACAGGGCTTTTTGTTTTTCTGGCCTAACAACTGCAACTTGCTCCGGTTAATTGAGTATCAACCTATCAGGTTGGTCATCTATCATTTTATCAACATTGCTTTACTCAGCACTTAACTAATTCATTATGAGCACAAAATCAAAAATAGGTATCCTCTTTGGCCAGGAAAATACGTTTCCGCAAGCGTTTGTTGATCGAGTAAACGAAAAGCAAAGTACATTTCTGGCTGAGTTTGTTAGTATTGATCAGGTTGAGCAAAGCGTCCCTACAGATTACGCGGTTATTATCGACCGTATTTCCCAGGATGTGCCGTTTTACAAGGCCTTTCTTAAAAATGCAGCACTGACGGGTACGGCCGTTGTCAACAATCCTTTCTGGTGGAGTGCCGACGAGAAGTTTTTTAACAATGCGCTGGCCGTTCAACTTGGTGTTCCGGTTCCTAAGACCATTTTACTGCCCTCAAAGGAACGGCCTGACGATACCAATCATAACTCGTTCCGCAATCTGAAGCACATGAACTGGGATGGAATTTTTCAGCACATTGGCTTCCCTGCCTTTATGAAACCCCATGCCGGAGGTGGCTGGAAAAGTGTCTATAAAGTAGACAACCCCGAGCAGATGTTTAAAGCCTATGACGAAACGGGCCAGTTAGTCATGCTGTATCAGGAAGCCATTGATTTTACCGATTATTTCCGGTGCTACTGCATTGGTGGTAAAGATGTGCTCATTATGCCCTACGAACCACGTAACCCGCATCACCTACGCTATGCTGCCCAGATGCAAACCACCGGCGATGCAGGTAAGAAATTACTGGCCACTATGACCGACTATGTACTGAAATTAAATCATGGCCTTGGGTATGATTTCAACACGGTTGAGTTTGCGGTACGTGATGGCATCCCCATCGCGATTGACTTCTGTAATCCCGCTCCTGATGCCGACGTACATTCGGTTGGACAGGCAAATTTTGATTGGGTAGTGGAAGCAGCTGCCAATATGGCCATTGATCGGGCCAAAAAAGCACAGAAAGGGACAAATAATCTAACCTGGGGAACGTTCGTGCGTGGATCGGTGATGAGTCAGGAGCCAGTAACTCCAGCTAAAGAAACAAAGTCGACGAAAGGTGCTAAAACGGAAGAAGCGCCTAAAGCTGAAAAGGCACCTAAAGCCGAGAAAGCAAAAGAGGATAAGCCGAAGAAAGGCAAGAAATAAGTGACGAAAATTACGATAAAAACTCTCCGAATGGTCAGGCGTACCCGTCTAGCTATTCGGGGAGTTTTACCTGAACAGCCCTGAACCGGCTAGTTAATCTTTTTATGCTCTTTCAGCCACGTATTCACTACTCCGGTTATAGAAAAACGAACCCCTTTGAATCGCTCAGGTGGTGGGGTATCCAGCGCTTGTTTTAGCCTGACCACATTTGGGTAAAAATCAACACGCTGATCCAGAAACTGATCGTCAATAGCTCTTAATAGTCGATCTATTCCGTACATATCAAAACTCCAGTGTTGTAAGTTATTACTATCCTTAATATCATCTATTATAGTTGCCGATAACCATAAAATGCTTTGGTTCAGCGGTTCGGCAAACTGCTCAGGATGCTCCACCCGATTGCCATCCAGGAAATAATACACTTCCTGATAAGTATTTTTATTCGTTAGCAACTCCAGAAGTTCGGTTTCCCAGTTTGGCTTAGCTTTAATTTTGGCGAGCGCAGCCCGCTTTATATCTTCAGGTCGGTATTGAGTTGAATAGCTCAGGAGATTGAAAATAGGGTCTTCGGGTTTATGAGCGGCAATCGTCTCTAAATTTTTCTGGTGCCACTCGTCTTGCTGTCTGTTTTGGCTGGCCACTTCGGTCTCAACAGTCTTTAATGTATCCCGGAAATAGCCAACAAGTAAGCCCGTACAAAACACGGCACTACTACCCAAACCCACCCAAAACGGAATGGTAAACGCATGAGGTGAAACGGTCGATTGTAAGCCTGCATTCAGTGAGAAAAAACACGCCGTCAGCCATAGTAAGGGTATCCACAATTGGCCATGGTGTACGGCTAACCAATGTAAAAACTGGGGATATACGGTGTCAGTATGCCATTCCCATTTGAAAGCCGCACAAAAGAACGTTGCTAACGCTACCAGCAGCCAGGATAAAATGACCAGCGTTGTGCGTATACCCGTTTCTGGCCCAACCCAGTCAAATCCACCTTTCGCATGAACACTAATTGTCAGTACCAAACTGCTTATCGCAAAACCGACACCCAAAAATGCCAGGCCCAGACCATAACCCATGGCACTGTCGCCAACCAGTGTGGGTTTTGACGCAGTAAACAAGCCCAGGCCAATGTAAAAAAAGGCCGTTATAAAAAAGAAACTATATGCAAACATCTGTGAATGGTAACTAAGACTTCTGAACTGTTTCCGCGCTACTGAAAGCACCCAGGCGCAAAAATGACGTATTCATACATAAAGCCTATACTACCGCTTACTGAACGGTAAAAAATGGCAAACTACCGGGCTGGAGGTTAGTAGGCAGCGAAGGCAAAATAGGAGGAGCCGCAGTGCGGTAAGAACTAATTGACGAAAATTTATTTGTCTGAGTACTTATCACCAGTCTTTTAAAATCCTAACTGCTTCGGATCAAGACCTGTGTCCCGCGCAGAGGCTCGCAGGATAGCCAGCATCTCCACGTAACTAAACAGTCGGCCATCAATGCAATTGTGTTCTTCAGGATCGGCAAAAGTCCGTTTCTCTTCCAGATCGCGAATATTGGCGTGTATAGTAATCAGCACATCCTGAATAAAGTCTTCCAGCTGTTGCGTATAGGTAGTCATAGGTACGTTTTGTAGCGGTTTGTTCACCTTTTAAGGAATCAATTGCTTATAAGCATTTTTACCGAATATTATTGGGCAGAATGGAGCCCTTCCCCTCTACCGTTTGTCACAAATTAAAACACCAATATAAATCTGTTCGTCTTTTTTAGCCATATTCGTGCTTTTACTGAGCGTGCAATCTGTACAATCATCAACGAACATCTTCTTTTTAGTACATGCAAAGACGAGATTTTATCCAGTTGTCTGGCTTAGGCGTTGGTGGCCTGCTGACAGCTGGTGTTCCGGTATTTGGCAATGCAGTATCTCCTGAATACCTGCGTGAAGCCAGTGGCCGGGGTGTTGGCATCGACACAGCCGCCAAGAAACGATTAGCCGACATTGCCCTTAACGCGGCCAAAAGCAAAGGAGCTACGTATACCGACGTCCGTATTGGCCGATACCTTCAGCAATTCGTGTTTACACGCGAGACGAAGGTGCAGAACATTACCAGTGCCGAATCCTTTGGGGTCGGTATTCGGGTTATTGCCAATGGAACCTGGGGCTTTGCCGCCACCAGCATCGTTACGCCCGATGCCATTGCCAAATGTGCCGAAACAGCCGTAGCCATTGCCAAGGCGAATGCCAAACTCCAAACCGAGCCCGTTCAACTGGCTCCCCAAAAGGGCGTTGGCGAAGTAACCTGGAAAACGCCGATCAAGAAAAATGCCTTCGAGATCCCGGTTCAGCAGAAGATCGACTTGCTGATGAACGTGAACGGCGAAGCCATGAAAAATGGAGCCGCCTTCGTTACGTCGAACCTGTTTTTCATCAACGAGCAAAAATACTTTGCCTCCACCGATGGCTCTTACATTGATCAGGATGTTCACCGGATCTGGCCAACCTTTACGGTATCCGTTGTTGATCGGGCCGCCGGGAAATTTAAAACCCGCGATGCCATCAGCTCACCCATGGGTATGGGGTATGAATACCTGGAGGGTCTGGATTCGGAGAAAATCAAGGCGCCAAACGGCCTTGTCGGCTATCGAAATTCTTACGATATGGTCGAGGATGCCATTATGGCGTCTAAACAGGCGAAGGAAAAACTAACCGCCAAGACCGTCCAGCCGGGCAAATACGACCTCGTACTCGACCCCAATCACCTGGGCCTAACCATCCACGAATCGGTTGGCCACCCTACTGAACTCGACCGCGTACTCGGTTACGAAGCCAACTATGCCGGAACCAGTTTCGCCACCTTAGACAAGTGGAAGACGAAAAACTTCAATTACGGCAGTAAATTAGTAAATATCGTCGCAGACAAAACCCAGCCATATACCTTGGGAACCGTTGGCTACGACGATGAAGGCGTTCCCTGCAAAAAATGGGATTTGATTAAAGATGGGATACTGGTCAATTACCAGGCCATCCGCGATCAGGCGGCTATTCTGGGCGAAAAAGAATCGAACGGATGTTGCTATGCCGATAACTGGGATTCAGTGCAGTTTCAGCGGATGCCCAACGTATCCTTGCAACCCGGTACAGAAAAACGCTCGGTTTTCGATATGATCAAAGGGGTTGACAAAGGAATCTATATCATTGGTCGGGGTTCGTATTCTATTGATCAACAACGCTATAACTTCCAGTTCGGCGGGCAATTGTTCTACGAAATCAAGAATGGCGAAATCGTGGGTATGCTCGATGATGTAGCGTATCAGTCCAATACGCAGGAATTCTGGAACTCCTGCGCCCAGCTTTGCGACAAAGACGACTACCGCACCTTCGGTTCCTTCTTCGATGGGAAAGGCCAGCCTTCGCAGGTCAGCGCCGTTTCGCACGGTAGCGCAACCACCCGATTCAACGGCGTCAACGTAATCAACACCGGACGGAAAATATAGTCATTGGTGGAGTTCGTGAAGTAGGTGTAGTGAGTTTAGTAAGTGAAATTGGTGTAGTGGGTTTACTCCACTCACTTCACTTACTCCACCTAATGCACTAATACACCAACTCCACCAACTGCACTTAATACACTAAGAAAAATGGCAACCATCCTAACCAAAGAAGAAGCAAAAAAGATAATTGACAAAGTGCTTTCCTACGCGAAAGCGGATGAGACGAGTGTCAATCTGTCGGGAGGGCGCACGGGAAATATTCGCTATGCCCGTAACTCGGTCTCGACCAGTGGCGAAAGCACGAATCTTTCTATCGGGGTAACATCCGTTTTCGGCAAACGATCCGGTACAGCTACTATCAACGAATTTGATGATGCGTCGCTGGAAAAAACCGTTCGGCGGGCCGAAGAAATTGCCAAACTGGCCCCAGAGAACCCAGAGTATATGCCGATGCTGGGGCCACAGACGTATCTGTCGACAGACCCCTATGCCGAAAGTACCGCTAAAATGACCCCCGACTTCCGGGCACAGGCTACCTTCGAGAGCCTTGACCCCTGCCGGAAAAAGAACCTGACGGCGGCTGGGTATATGGAAGATTCAACCCGCTTCAATGCAATCGGCAACAGCAAAGGGTTATCGGCTTATAATCGCGAAACATCCGTTGAATTTTCCATCACCGTCCGTACGGCTGACGGTTTAGGTTCAGGATACGCGACGCAGGACGTTACCGACGTATCGAAACTGAGTACCAAAAACATGACCGAAGTCGCCATGCAAAAAGCGCTGGCATCGGCAAGTGCCCGCGCGTTGGAGCCTGGCAAGTACACGGTTATTCTTGAACCTGCCGCCCTGGTCTCGAACGTCGATGCATCCCTCATGGTGGCGTTGGTTCGATCCATGGATGCGCGGAATGCCGATGAAGGCCGTTCGTTTCTGAGTAAGAAAGGCGGTGGCACCCGACTCGGCGAAAAACTCTTCGATGAACGCGTCACCATTTACTCCGATCCAACCAATCCCGAAGTACCCAATGGTGCCTTCAGTGGGGACGGCCGGCCGCAGGAAAAAGTAACATGGATCGAAAAGGGTGTGGTAAAAAACATGCCTTACTCCCGGTACTGGGCCGAAAAGAAAGGCGTACATGCCACTCCTCCAGGCGGCAACTTCATTATGGAAGGCGGCACCCAGTCGCTGGCCGACATGATTAAAAGTACGGAGAAAGGTATTCTGGTAACGCGTCTGTGGTACATCCGCCCGGTCGATCCGCAAACGCTGCTGTACACCGGCCTTACCCGCGACGGGACGTTCTACATCGAAAACGGGCAGATCAAGTTTCCGGTCAAGAATTTCCGGTTCAATGAAAGTCCGGTTATCATGCTCAATAACCTCGAAGCAATGGGAAAATCTGTTCGTATCGGGGGTAATCTGGTACCGCCACTCAAAATCCGAGACTTTACTTTTACTAGCTTGTCAGACGCGGTATAGCCACAGATCGGACCGCCGAAGCGGATGCACGGAGACGCACAGAGAACCACAGAGGATCATTTGGCAACCATTACAATTGGAAAAGCTATTGAGGTACATCGAGCACTAGGGCCGGGCCTACTTGAATCAGCGTATCAGGAATGTTTGTTTTATGAACTTCAGGTCTCCGGCCTTTATGTTGAGCGAGAGAAACCAATGCCTATTGTTTACAAAGACGTCGTTTTAGAACATGGTTATCGGTTGGACCTATTGATTGAAAATAAGTTAGTTGTCGAACTCAAAACCGTTGAGGAATTGAACGACTTACACATGGCTCAATTACTGACCTACTTAAAATTTGGAAATTACCGATTAGGCTTACTTATTAATTTCCGCGTCAAGATGTTGCGCGATGGCATTAAACGATTTACAAATTTTTCTCTGTGAATCTCCGTGCGTCTTTGTGCATCTCTGTGACCCAACTAAAAACACATGAATCGTCGAGATTTTAACCAATTACTAAGCATGGGGACAGCCGGCATTTTGATGCCCTCTCTGCCCGCTTTTTCCCGCTCTGTTACGCCCGAAGCCCTGCTGGAACCCGGCCTTGATGTTTCTATGAAGAAACGGCTGGCCGATGCGGCTCTGAACGCAGCCAAATCGAAAGGTGCTACCTACGCCGATGTGCGCATTGGCCGGTACCTGAATCAGTTCGTCCTCACCCGCGAGAACAAAGTGCAGGGGATTATCAATACCGAGTCCTACGGTGTTGGCGTTCGGGTGATTGCCAATGGTTGCTGGGGATTTGCATCTGTAGGCGATGCCCGTGATGAGGCCGTCGTTGCAAAAGCAGCCGAAACAGCTGTACAGATTGCAAAAGCCAACGCCCGGCTCTTGACGGAACCGGTACAATTGGCCCCTCAGAAAGGCTTCGGTGAAGTAAGCTGGAAAGCCCCTATTAAGAAAAATGCCTTTGAAGTGCCCATCAAGGAAAAGGTGGATTTGCTACTGGCAGCCAACGCGGAGGCCATGAAAAACGGCGCGAACTTCGTGAATAACGTATTGTTCCAGGTGAATGAGCAAAAGTATTTTGCTTCCACCGATGGCACCTACGCCGATCAGGACATTCACCGCATTGGACCGAGCTTTACGGTGACGGCGGTTGATACGCAAAGTGGCAAATTTGCTACTCGTAACTCATTGAGTTCACCCATGGGCATGGGTTACGATTATTTGCAGGTCAACCCAAGTGACAAAGTAGGTGGCATCACAACCCGGTATAACAAGGGTTATGATATGATGGAAGACATCACCGCAGCGGCTAAACAAGCCAAAGAGAAACTGACTGCGAAGTCGGTAGAGGCTGGCAAATATGATCTTGTTCTCGATCCATCCCACCTCTGGCTCACTATCCACGAATCGGTTGGTCACCCCCTCGAACTGGATCGTGTATTGGGTTATGAAGCAAACTACGCCGGTACGTCCTTCGTCACCCTCGATAAATGGAAGTCAAAAGACTTCGCGTATGGTAGTAAAGAGGTAAACCTGGTGGCCGACAAAACACAGGTGGGTTCGCTGGGCGCAGTTGGCTGGGACGATGAAGGTGTGAAGACGAAGAAATGGGATTTGGTCAGAAACGGTACGTTGGTAAACTACCAGGCCATTCGGGATCAGGTTCACATCATCGGCGAGAAAGAGTCGCAGGGTTGCTGCTATGCCGATAACTGGAGTTCGGTACAGTTCCAGCGGATGGCCAATGTATCGCTGGAGGCTGGAAAAACGCCCTTGTCGGTAGATCAAATGATTAAAGATGTCAAAAAAGGCATTTATATTATTGGCGATGGGTCGTTCTCTATTGACCAGCAACGGTATAACTTCCAGTTCGGTGGTCAGCTGTTCTACGAAATTAAAGACGGGCAGATCGTGGGCATGCTGAAAGATGTTGCCTATCAGGCCAATACCCGTGAATTCTGGAATTCCTGCGCTGCTGTTTGTGACCAGAGCGATTACCGGTTGGGTGGTGCTTTCAACGATGGAAAAGGCCAACCCTCGCAGTCGAGCGCCGTTTCACACGGTAGCGCAACCGCTCGCTTCAACGGTGTCAACGTGATCAATACAGCTCGTAAAATCTAGTCATTATTGGTAAAGTAGGTGCAGTTGGTGAAATGAGTGGAGTAAGTGAAATCGGTGCAGTGGGTTTTATTTCCCTCACTCAACCTATTTCACTCACTACACCTACTACACCTACTTCACCAACTGCACTAAATACACTAAAATCAACATGGCAATCTTAACAAAAGAAGAAGCAAAAAAGATAATCGATAAGGTGCTGGCGTTCTCGAAGGCGGATGAAATGAGTGTTAGCCTAACGGGCAACCGCACAGGCAACATTCGCTACGCCCGAAATTCTGTTTCAACCAGCGGTGTATCCGATAACATTTCCCTGGCTGTAACGTCTGTTTATGGCAAGCGTTCGGGTACGGCCACGATCAACGAGTTTGATGACGCATCACTCGAGAAGACCGTTCGGCGGGCTGAAGAAATTGCCAAACTGGCCCCAGAGAACCCAGAGTATATGCCGATGCTAGGCCCACAAACGTATCTGGAAACCAGTACATATGCCGAAAGCACCGCTAAAATTGACCCTGAATTTCGGGCTAAAGCGGCTTTTGATAGCATCGATCCCTGCCGAAAAAAGAATCTGACAGCAGCGGGTTACATGGAAGATACAACCGGGTTCTCATCCATTGGCAATAGTAAAGGGCTGTTTGGGTATAACCGGGCCACTAGTGTTGACTTTTCAATCACCGTCCGCACGGCCGATGGCTTAGGCTCAGGCTATGCCAACCCAGACGTAACCGACGTTAGCAAGCTTAACACCAAAGCAACCACCGAAATAGCCATGCAAAAAGCATTGGCCTCGGCGAGTGCGCGCGCGTTGGAACCCGGCAAGTATACCGTTATTCTGGAACCAACCGCTTCCGTTGAACTACTGCAAAACATGATGCGCAGTATGGACGCCCGGAATGCCGACGAAGGCCGCAGCTTTCTGAGCAAGAAAGGGGGCGGTACCCGGCTCGGCGAGAAACTCTTCGATGAGCGCGTTACCTTCATCTCCGACCCAATGAACCCTGAGTTACCTTTATCGCCCTTTGGCGGAGGAGGTGGTGGCGGTGGTCAGGGTCGCTTTGGTGGCGGTGGTGGCGATGGCGTACCGCAGGAAAAACGGACCTGGATCGAGAATGGCGTTGTTAAGAACATGTATTATTCGCGCTATTGGGCTGATAAGAAAGGGGTTAAGCCGATCCCTGCTCCAGGCGGTTTCATTATGCTGGGTGGTACTCAATCCCTGGCCGACCTGATCAAGAGCACGGATAAGGGCATTCTGGTGACCCGGTTCTGGTATATCCGCGCGGTTGATCCGCAAACCCAATTGTATACCGGCCTTACCCGCGACGGGACGTTCTATATTGAGAACGGGCAGATTAAGTTTCCGGTGAAGAATTTCCGGTTTAACGAAAGCCCGGTTATCATGCTCAATAACCTTGAAGCAATGGGAAAACCGGTTCGAGTGGGCGGTAATCTAATTCCCCCAATGAAGATTCGGGACTTTACGTTCACGAGCTTATCAGACGCCGTATAGGAGTAATCGCTTCATAGCCTACAAAAGCAAAGGCCGTTATCGAAAGATAATGGCCTTTGCTTTTGTAGGAATACGTAAAAATCAGCTTTTATCAGCCTAAAAACCCCTAAATCCCCTGAAGGGGACTTTGCTTATTTGCGGATAAAGTCCCCTGATTGACTTGAAGAAATTAACCGCCGTTTTGCTAGTCTTCAAAACCCCCAACCCCCTGAAGGGGGCTAAGTTCACTGGGGAGAAAAGCACCCTTCAGGGGGTTGGGGGTTTTAAAAGCCCAAAAGGATAATTTTTATTTAGGCGATTATTTAATACAAATCAATCAGGGGATTTAGGGGTTTAGTATCTTCTTAGAATAGACGACGAAGATCCATAAGTAATTATCTGTAAGCAAGTAAGTTACTATACGAAATATGAATTATAGGGGCTCAATTGACTGCCTAAAGTTACTTGAACGAATAGGTTACCGGCTACCAATTTTTGATTTTATCAATAAACAAACAATTAATTGCCTATATACATTATTTCAAAATTAATTATAAGTAATCTATTTTTTATAGATATTAAATTCTATAATTTAAGTCTCAATTAGAATATAACACAAATCATCCCACCTCCATTTTAGATTAAAGCTGACTACTCATTTTCGCTTACTTAACCATATAGGAGGAATACAACTTGAATCGTAGAGATTTTACGCAAACACTAGGGTTGGGTGCTGCCGGGCTTTTTTTGCCCAAAACACCAGCCCTTGCCCGAAGCGTCACCGCAGAGGAGCTACTGGAGCCGGGTCTGGATGTAGCCATTAAGAAACGGTTGGCCGATGTTGCCTTAAATGCCGCCACTGCCAAAGGGGCCACCTACGCCGATGTGCGAATTGCCCGTTACCTGAATCAGTACGTTATGACTCGTGAAGACAAGGTGCAGAACATCATCAACACGGAGTCGTTTGGCGTGGGGGTACGTGTCATTGCCAACGGCTGTTGGGGATTTGCGGCTATGGGCGAAACACAAAGTGAAGACGATGTAGCCAGAACAGCCGAAAAAGCGGTTGCGTTTGCCAAAGCTCACTCCAGACTCATGAAAAAGCCCGTGCAGCTTGCCCCCCAAAAAGGCTTTGGCGAAGTGTCCTGGAAGACAAAAGTCACGAAGAACTCGTTTGAGATCCCCGTCAAAGAAAAAACGGATTTGCTATTAGCCGTTAATGGGGCAGCCATGACTAATGGTGCCGATTTTGTGAATTCAACCCTGTTCATGATCAATGAGCAGAAATATTTTGCCTCCACCGATGGCTCCTACATCGATCAGGATGTCCACCGTATCTGGCCAAATTTCACTGTTACGGCTGTTGATAAAGCGAGCGGGCTGATGGCAACCCGAGAGTCCCTGAGTGCGCCAATGGGCCGAAGTTACGACTACCTACAAACCGCCCCTCCCGACCGTCTGACGGGTGTGACTACCCGCTATAATCAGGGGTACGACATGCTCGAAGATGCAACAGCAGCCGCTAAACAGGCCCGTTTAAAGTTAAAAGCCAAGTCGGTAGAGCCCGGCAAATGGGACTTAGTGCTGGACCCGTCACACACTTATTTAACGATCCACGAATCGGTCGGACACGCAACGGAACTGGACCGGGTATTGGGTTACGAAGCCAATTTGGCCGGTACTTCCTTTGCAACGTTCGATAAGTGGAAGTCGAAAAACTTCAATTATGGCAGCAAGGACGTTAACTTCTTCGCCGACAAAACGCAAGCAGGTTCGCTGGGCGATGTAGGTTGGGACGACGAAGGCGTGAAAACTAAGAAATGGGACATTATTAAAGATGGCATTTTGGTCAACTACCAGGCCATCCGCGATCAGGTGCATATGCTGGGCGAAACCGAGTCGCAGGGCTGCTGTTATGCCGATAGCTGGAGCACGGTTCAGTTTCAGCGGATGGCCAATATTTCGTTAGCGCCGGGCAAAGAGCGGCTCACAGTCGACGAAATGATCAAGGATGTTAAGAAAGGCATTTACATCATTGGCGATGGCTCCTATTCCATTGACCAACAACGCTATAACTTCCAGTTTGGCGGCCAGTTATTCTACGAAATCAGAGACGGCCAGATTGCTGGCATGCTTCGGGATGTGGCTTATCAGTCCAATACGCAGGAATTCTGGAACTCGTGCGTGAAAGTGTGTGATGAACGCGACTACCGAATGGGGGGCACCTTCTTCGACGGTAAAGGCCAGCCCGCTCAAATCAATTCGGTTTCGCACGGCAGCTCAACGGCCCGGTTCAACGGCGTAAACGTACTCAACACGGGACGGAAAATTTAAACAGTTTACGGTTTTCAGTTTTTGGTTTACGGTTGGCTGACCACACCGGCGAACCGGCGTCAGTAACTCATGCGTCAGCCAACCGTAAACCAAAAACTGAAAACTGTAAACCATAAACCGAAAACTCTTTATGTCCAATATATCTAAAGAAGAAGCGAAGAAAATTCTGGAAAAAGCATTGTCTTTTTCCAAAGCCGATGAAATGAGTGTTAGCCTGGGTGGCGGCCGGACCAGTAATATTCGGTATGCGCTCAATAGTGTCTCTTCCGGCGGTGAATCAGACAATATGTCGCTGTTGGTTACAGCGGGTATCGGTAAACGGATGGGTTCGGCAACGATCAATGAGTTTAACGATAAGGCACTTGAACGAACCGTCCGGCGGGCCGAAGAAATTGCCAGACTAGCCCCCGAAAACTCTGAATATATGCCCATGATCGGGCCACAGACGTACCTCGAAACGCCGATGTATTCAGAAAATACGGCGAAGATGGACGCTGAATATCGGGCTCAGGTCGCATTCGACAGCGTTGACGCCTGTGAACAAAAGAACCTTAGTGCAGCCGGGTTCATGCAGGATACAACTGGTTTCTCGGCCATTGCCAACAGCAAAGGGTTATTCGGCTACAACAAAGCTACCTCGGTCGATTTCTCGGTTACAGTTCGAACGGCCGACGCAACTGGCTCAGGCTATGTTACCCGTGACTTCAATGACATATCGAAACTGAAGACCCGTTCGGTAACGGGCATTGCCATGCAGAAAGCGCTGGCCTCTACAAATGCACGAGCTTTAGAACCAGGCAAGTATACCGTCATTCTGGAGCCTACCGCCATGAGTACATTGTTGCAGAGCATGATGTCGGGTATGGACACACGTCTGGCCGATGAAGGCCGGAGTTTTCTGAGCAAAAAAGGGGGCGGCACCCGCTTAGGCGAAAAGCTCATTGATGAACGGGTAACCATTTACTCCGATCCAATGAATCCTGATGCTCCAAGCGAACCCTTCGCTGGTGAAGGCCGAAACCGCACGGGTTCGTTCCTGGGTGGAGGTGGTGCCGTTGGCGACGGTCGTCCGCAGGAGAAAATAACGTGGTTCGAGAATGGGGTCGTGAAAAACATGAGCTATTCCCGTTTCTGGGCCGATAAGAAAGGGGTAAAAGCCATTCCCCCACCCACGGGTTTTATTATGGCAGGGGGCAACCAATCACTGGCCGATCTGATCAAAAGTACCGATAAGGGTATTTTAGTGACCCGGCTCTGGTACGTTCGGATGGTCGATCCAAAAACCTTGCTGCAAACGGGCTTAACGCGGGATGGTACTTTTTACATCGAAAATGGTCAGATCAAGTTCCCGATCAAGAACTTCCGATTCAATGAAAGCGCAGTCATCGTGTTGAATAATGTGGAAGCGTTAGGCGCGCCAATTCGGGTCAATGGCAACATGATTCCACCCGTAAAAGCCCGCGACTTTACGTTCACGAGTTTATCAGACGCTGTGTAGGTTTATTGTCCACAGAGGCACAGAGAACACAGTGTGTTTTTCCCTGTGTTCTCTGTGCCTCTTGCGCTCTCTGTGTACCTGAGTTCTCGCTTGGCTTCGCCGACCGGGCTGGCGTACCAGTGAGGGTTATTAGTTTAACGGCCTCTGGCCGGTGTGATTATTATAACATCAAAAACGGGCCAGAGGCCCTTGAATGAATACTCCTCACTCGGCGAAGCCAAGCGAGAACGTAAGATAAGGGGGTCGTACAAACAGTACGGCTCCCTTATTTTTTACCCTAAACTGCCGTTTAAATTAATCTTTCACCATCCAAAACTTAAGTTGAGCAAATTTTGCCGATTTGGCTTTTATTCGCAATGCATCAATAACCATTGGCAATTGATGCGATTTCTGGTGTTAAATTCTAGATTTCAGGCGTCAACCTGTATCTTGGTCGTGCTTTTGATTAGGCTTCACTTACGTTATTGGTTAAAAATCCAATAACCAATAACACAATAACTAATAACCAATAAAATAGGAGAACCAACCATTGAATCGTCGAGATTTCAACCAACTTATAGGCATGGGAACCGCTGGTATCCTGCTGCCTAAACCGCCCGCCTTTTCCCGTACCGTCAGTCCAGAAGCACTGTTGGAGCCCGGCCTTGATGTAGCTGTAAAGAAACGTCTGGCCGATGCCGCTATGAATGCGGCTAAAAGTAAAGGCGCGAGCTACGCCGATGTCCGCATCGGGCGCTACCTGAATCAATACGTGATCACCCGCGAAGATAAGGTGCAGAATATTGTGAACACCGAATCATACGGGGTTGGGGTTCGTGTCATTGCCGATGGCTGCTGGGGATTTGCCGCTGTAGTAGATGCCAAAAGTGAGGCCGACACGGCCCAGGCTGCTGAAAAAGCCGTAGCGATTGCGAAAGCGAATGCCAAACTCATGAAGGAGCCCGTTCAACTGGCTCCGCAAAAAGGCTATGGCGAAGTAAGCTGGAAAGCGCCGATCAAACGGAACGCCTTTGAAGTACCCATCAAGGAAAAGGTGGATCTACTTCTGTCCGTCAATGCGTCGGCTTTACAAAACGGAGCCAACTATGTAAACTCGGTGCTGTTCATGGTCAATGAGCAGAAGTACTTCGCATCGACCGATGGCACCTACGCCGATCAGGATATTCACCGAATCTGGCCGATTTTCAATGTAACGGCCATTGACCCAAAAAGCGGCAAATTTGAAACGCGGAATGCCCTAAGTGCGCCCATGGGTATGGGTTACGATTATCTGCAAGTGAACCCTGCCGACAAAGTAACGGGCATCACAACCCGCTACAACAAAGGGTATGACATGCTCGAAGATGTGACCTCAGCCGCCAAACAGGCCCGCGCCAAGCATACAGCAAAGTCGGTCGAAGCCGGTAAATACGACCTTGTTTTAGATCCATCTCACCTCTGGCTCACGATTCACGAATCGGTGGGTCACCCGCTGGAGCTTGACCGCGTGCTGGGTTACGAAGCCAATTTTGCCGGAACCAGTTTCGCTACACTGGATAAATGGCAGTCGAAAAACTTCAACTACGGCAGCAAACAAGTGAACCTCATCGCCGATAAAACACAGGTTGGTTCATTAGGTGCCGTTGGCTATGATGACGAAGGCGTCGGTACCAAGAAATGGGATTTAGTGAAAGACGGCACGCTAGTAAACTACCAGGCTATTCGGGATCAGGTGCATATCATCGGTGAAAAAGAATCGCAGGGTTGCTGCTATGCCGATAGCTGGAGTTCAGTGCAGTTCCAGCGGATGGCCAACGTATCATTAGCCGCGGGTAAAACGCCTTTGTCGGTTCAGGATATGATCAAGGATGTCAAAAAAGGCATTTACATCATCGGCGATGGGTCATTCTCGATTGACCAACAACGGTATAACTTCCAGTTCGGTGGCCAGTTGTTCTACGAAATTAAGGATGGTCAAATTGCTGGCATGCTGAAAGACGTAGCTTACCAGTCGAACACCCAGGAATTCTGGAATTCGTGCGTGGCCGTTTGTGACGAGAGCGACTACCGGCTTGGTGGTTCCTTCTTCGATGGCAAGGGCCAACCCCCGCAATCGAGCGCCGTTTCGCACGGTAGCAGCACCGCCCGGTTCAATGGTGTCAATGTGATCAATACAGCACGAAAAATTTAAAAGAGTTTACGGTTTACAGTATTCGGTTTACAGTTAGCTGGCGCAAGCCTATTCTCGTGCCAGCCAACTGTAAACCGAATACTGTAAACCGTAAACCACAGACAAACAATGGCAATCATCCTTACTGAAGCAGAAGCGAAAGCACTGCTCACTAAAGTTCTCAGCTACTCGAAAGCCGACGAGTGCGAGGTGAACCTTCTGGGCGAAGAACGGGGAAATCTCCGGTACGCCCGCAATGAAGTATCGACCAGCGGCTCGCTCATTAATAAAAATTTAGCGGTACAGTCGGCCTATGGCAAACGCGTTGGTACGGCAACCATCGATGAATTCGACGATGCGTCGCTCGAAAAAGTCGTACGTCGATCCGAAGAATTAGCGAAACTAGCTCCCGAAAATCCTGAATACGTGGGCATTCTGGGGCCACAACAATACATGAAATCGAGTGGTTTCTTTGATTCTACGGCCAAAATCACGCCCGATACCCGTGCCACTGCCGTTGATAAAAGTCTGCAACTCTCGCGGGAGAAAAACTTAACAGCTGCTGGATTTTTGCAGGACAATTATGGCTACACCGCCATGATGAACTCCAAGGGGTTGTTTGCTTATTATCCCAGCACAAGCGTCAATTTCTCGTTGACTGTCCGTACGCCCGATGGCAAAGGATCGGGTTATGTAGCGCGTGGATACAGCGATTACGCCAAGCTCGACACAGCAGCTGCAACGCGTATCGCCATCCAGAAAGCACAGGGGTCGGCCGAAGCACGAGCCATAGAACCAGGTAAATACACCGTTATTCTGGAACCTACGGCAGCTGTCGTCTTGCTCGAAAACATCTATTTCAACATGGATGCCCGGCCGGCCGATGAAGGTCGGTCCTATTTCAGCAAGGCAGGTGGCAAATCGCGCATCGGCGACAAGATCGTAGATGAGCGTGTCACCATTTACTCCGACCCTACCAATCCTGAATTACCCGCATCGCCCTGGTCAGGTGATGGTCGTCCGCAGGAGAAAATGATGTGGATTGAAAAAGGAGTTGTCAAAAACCTCTCTTACGAGCGCTATTGGGCACAGAAGCAAGGTAAAAAAGCCATTCCGTATCCGAATAACATGATCATGATGGGCGGCAATTCCTCCCTGGAAGACATGATCAAGAGCACCCAGCGCGGTATTCTCGTCACCAAACTTTGGTACATCCGGGAGGTTGACCCACAAACAATTCTGCTCACGGGCCTCACCCGCGACGGAACGTTCTACATCGAAAACGGCAAGATCAAGCACCCGGTGAAGAACTTCCGTTTCAACGAAAGCCCGATCATCATGCTCAACAACCTCGAATCGTTGGGCAAACCAGAGCGGGTGGTCAGCACCGAAACGGATCGTAACTACCTGGTGCCACCAATGAAAATTCGGGAGTTTACGTTTACCAGTTTGTCCGACGCGGTATAATATTATGCGTTTAGTCGTGAAAAGGCCGTTCTATAATTTCACGACTAAACGCAAACTCGTATCTTTAGAAAAGATCAATTAGCCATTTATAAAATGAAGTTTGGCAAAACAATTAAAATCTTTCTAATAGATGGCGACCCTAACGGCAGAATGAGTTGTGAGCTTTCCAATTGGACAGGTAAAGCGTATAAGATTCCGCGTGTTCGAATAAAAGATTGTTCTGATAGATCTGAGTTAAGTAAAACTGGTATTTATCTCTTACTTGGTCGTAATGAAATAGGCACTGAACAGGTTTATATAGGTGAAGCAGAATCTGTGTTAGAGCGATTGCCGCAACACAAAGAAAAAGATTTTTGGAATGAGGCTATTGTCTTTATAAGTAAGGATGAAAACCTTAACAAAGCCCATATTAAATATTTAGAGAACAGACTTCACAGCATCGCTAAAAGTGCGAACCGCTATAAAATTGAAAATGGAAATACACCTACTCAGTCTGCTATATCAGAATCAGATAAGGCTGAAATGGAAGAGTTTCTGGAAAATATTAAGCTTTTAGTTAACACACTTGGCCACAAGGTTTTTGAGGAAAAACGAGAAGCAAAACCAGAAACAAAGCAACCACAAGAAGTTTTTCAGATTAACTCCGCACGAGGGTCTAATGCGCTGGGAGTTCCTACATCAGAAGGGTTCGTAGTTTTTAAAGGATCAAGAGCAGCTACCAATACGGTTCCTTCATTTCCTTTGTCTACACAAAAACTTCGACAGGATCTTATCGAAAAAGGTGTGTTATCTGTAGTCAATGATTGTCTTGAGTTTACTGATGATTATATATTTGGTAGCCCGTCAACGGCTGCTGCTATCGTTATGGGGCGAAACGCCAATGGTTTAATTGAATGGAAAACATCAGTTGGACGAACCTTGAAAGGATTTGAAGCAGATGAAACTGCGTTTGTTACCAGTAGTATAACCAAATTAGAAGCCGTAGTTTCCCCTCTCTAAGAATTATGATGCTCGAATCTCGTGTTGCCGACCTCCTAGAAGCCCCCGATGCCAAACTGGTTATCGAACGGGCGCAGGCTATTTTAGCCGACGAAGCCCAACGTCGTCGGGCTTTTCGAGAATGGATTCGCGATGATATTAAAGCCGAATTCATTAACGGCGAAGTCATTATGCACTCGCCCGTCAAACGTCGGCATCTGGATGCATCTAAATACCTAGAAAATCTGCTTCAAAATTTTGTTCTACTCAATGATTTGGGAGTTGTCGATTCAGAGAAGGCCCTCGTTGGACTAACCCGTAATGATTACGAACCGGATATCTGCTACTGGAATAGCGAAACGGCAAACTCATTCGAGGATGACCAGATGGAGCATCCTGCCCCAGATTTAATCGTTGAAATTCTGTCAAAAAGTACTACTGGACGCGACCGAGGAGTCAAGTTTGAAGATTATGCGGCACATGGGGTTCAGGAATATTGGATCATTGATCCTGTCCGAAAGTCGATTGAACAATATCAGTTGGATGAACCCACAATGGCATTTGCTTCTGTTGCAGTCCTCTATATAAATGACACCCTTACCGCACTGACAATCCCTGGTTTTCAGATCCCAGTTCAAGCAATTTTCGATAAGCAAAGTAACCTCGATACGTTGCGAGTTTTAATGGCAAAATCTGCCTGATTGATTCCCCCCAATGATCACCATTACCCAAGCCACCGAACAAGATTTACCCCTCATTCGCGACATCGCCTACCAGACCTGGCCCACTACATTCGGGGAGATTTTGTCGCCCGCCCAGATTAGTTACATGCTGGAAATGATGTACAGCCAGGATGCACTAAACACTCAGATCAATGAGAAAAAGCACGTGTTTCTTATTGCTAAAAACACCGACACGAATGAGTACCTCGGCTACGTCTCCTACGAGTTAAATTATACGAGCAAACCCCTCACCAAAATCCACAAAATATACCTGCTTCCCGCCAGCCAGGGGAAAGGCGTCGGCCGATTATTTATTGATCAGGTTGGTGCTATTGCGCTAGCCCATCAGAATACCCGCCTGGGCTTAAATGTCAATCGATATAACAAGGCCATTCAATTCTACGAACGAATGGGATTTTTGATAGTTGGTACTGAAGACATCGATATTGGTGATGGCTTCCTAATGGAAGATTATGTGATGGAAAAACCGTTAATTCCTTAGTTATTTAACGGCAAAATCTGTATTTTTAAGCATAAAATGTATGTTTTGGGCTGTTTATCCACCTTTTACAAACAGCCACTAAAATGAATATAATATTAACTGCTAATAGTAATATCGACGGATAAGGTACTAATCGGCGGTAGGTATATTGGCATAGTTTCTACTTCATCAAACGCACTTGAAACCTTTTTTTTTCACCCGAATCCAATACACTTCCGGCGACTGGGAAACCGACCAGCGGATGCCATCGAACCTGATGCACTCGCTGGTAGAGTATACGACACTGCCGGTTGATCAGAAAGAAAAAGTGGTGCAGTTGAGTAGTCCCGACCTGTTCAAAAGCCCATTTTGTTACCTCAGTGGACACAAGCTGGTTGAGTTTTCGGCACAGGAACGCGACCACTTCAAACGCTATGTTCAGAACGGCGGATTCGTCTTTGTAGACGACTGTAACCATGACGTCGACGGGCTATTTGCTAAATCGTTCGAGCAGGAAATGGCCCGTACATTTGGCCCCAAAGCCTTGCAGAAAATACCTAATTCACACCCTATCTATACCTGCTTTTTCAAGTTCCCCGAAGGCCCGCCAACAACCTCATTCGAGCTAAATGGCTGGGGTGATGATCTTGTCCACGACTACCTGAAAGCCATTATGATCAACGGGCGAATCGGCGTTTTGTACAGCAACAAAGATTACGGCTGCGAGTGGGATTACGACTTCCGAAACAAGCGCTTCCTGGCCGAAGACAATACCAAATTTGGAGTCAATATAGTAACATACGCATTGACTGCTTAACAGTAATGTACAATGAATAATGACTAATGTTTAATGAACAACGGTGCCATGGCTGACACATTATTAATTATACATTTTACATTATTCATTTTTACACTCCTTCATACAACCTGATACACATAGCAAGTTGGAATCAACAGACTTAACTCACTACAAAGCGCTGGTGGCAAAGTTGCCTCAGCTACGAAAAGAAATTGGAAAGGTCATTATTGGACAGGAAGATGCGATTGGCGAAGTCCTGATCTCGCTTCTGGCAGGTGGTCATTGCCTGCTCGAAGGTGTTCCTGGACTCGCGAAGACACTGATGGTGAAGACCATGTCGGATGCACTGGCCATGCGCTTCAAGCGTATTCAGTTTACTCCTGATCTGATGCCCGGCGATATTGTCGGGACGGAGATTCTGGAAGACGATCTGGAAACGGGTCATAAAGTCTTCGTCTTTAATCAGGGTCCAATCTTTGCCAACGTCGTGCTGGCCGATGAAATCAACCGGACTCCACCTAAAACGCAGGCGGCTATGCTTGAGGCCATGCAGGAGTATAAGGTTACCTACGGCGGCAAAAATTATCCACTGCCGAAGCCGTTCCTGATCATTGCTACGCAAAACCCGATCGAACAGGCGGGTACCTATCCCCTACCCGAAGCCCAGTTAGACCGCTTTCTGCTGTACATCAAACTTAGCTATCCGGGTGAACTTGAGGAATTAAACGTCCTGAAAAGCACGACAGGCACCGCCCGGCCTGAGTTAAAAACGGTACTCTCCGACGAGGATATCATTCAGTTGCAAAAACTGACCCGCGAGGTGCATATCAGCGATGAACTGATTAGCTATATCAATAAGCTTGTGCGGGCTACTCGCCCCGATGGTTCCCCATCATCCTTTGTCAAGCAATGGTGTCAATGGGGAGCTGGCCCTCGTGCCGGGCAGGCCCTGGTATTATGCTCGAAAGCCCGTGCCGTATTAAACGAACGTTTTTCGGTAATTCCCGAAGATATTCAATCGTTGGCTTACCCCATTCTGCGTCACCGCATTGCGCTTAATTTCCGTGCTGAAGCCGAAGGCATTACGACCGATAAGGTGATCAAGCAGTTGTTAACGGAGCTAAGACTGGCGTAAAGATTTATGCTCACAACTGATCTCATCAAGCTCAATAATCTGCAACTGGCTGGAAAATTAGTCAGCGATGAGTCATTATTGGGTATTCAGGCCAGCCAGCGATCGGGTATTGGAACGGAGTTCGAACAATTCCGGCACTATACACCGGGCGACGATCCGAAGCGGATAGACTGGAAATTATTTGCAAAATCGAATCAATACCTGGTTCGTGAATCCGCAACGGAGAGTAACCAGCAGATTCGCTTTGTGATTGATTTGTCGGGCTCAATGAACTACACCGAAGCAGGTGTCAGTCGATTGCAGTACGCTAAAATTCTGCTGGCTTCACTAGCTTATCTGGGCAATCGACAGAGCGATCAGATAAGTCTGTACAGCTTGACCGAGGGCGCTATACAAACGCTGGTTCCGGCGGGGAAGCAGGCTTTTCTCAAGCTTGTCGCAACGCTTGAAGCCGCTCAGGCAACCGGTCCCTGGACAAGTACGGCAACGTCGTTCCCGGAGTTCAGTCGAAAGCAAAGTGAGATGCTCATTATTGCTTCCGACTTCCTTCAAGTGGACGATGAATGGGTCAATCTAATTCAGAAAGTGGCCGGGCCTAGGCGGGAAATCATCATTTTTCAGATTTTAGGCGACCAGGAAGTCGATTTCTCGATCCGTGGATTTTATCGGTTTCAGGATCTTGAATCGGGAAAAGAAATTGAACTACAGGCCGATGCCATTCGGGATACCGTTCGCCAGCGGGCAGCCGATTACCTGGCCAATCTGGAGGTAAGCCTACGAATACCGCATGTTCGGCTTATTCGTGTTCGTTTAAGCGATCCGATCGCATTAATTCTAAAACAGTTTTTGACAAGTTGACACTTGTTTGAAGTTTATAGTTTGAGGTTTGACGTTCATGACACGCCAGCAACTTCAAACGTCAAACTTCAAACTTCAAACGTTGAACCCAAATGCCCTTTGTTGAGCCATTTTTTTTGTGGGGTGCGCTGGCCGTTGTCATTCCGGTCATCATTCACTTCTGGCATCAGAAGCATGGCAAGCCGTTGCCCTGGGCGGCTACACAATGGCTCGTTGAAAAGCAGCAGCAACAAAGCAGAGGTCTACAACTCGACAATATTCCCTTACTGATAATCCGGTGTTTACTGCTGATTTTGCTGGCTATTTTACTCGCTCAACCGCTGTTGAACTGGTTTACAAGGCCATCAGAAGTCCAGAAAATTCATTTAGTACAACCCAATTCGGTAGTTGCCGATAACTTCAAGTTTGAACTGACAGAAGCGATCAAGAAAGGCGAAAAAGTTGTGTGGGCAGATGAGCATCTGGAGAAAATGGATGATAAACCGTACAGTTTTCAAAACTCAACTCGGTTTGACCCATTACGTCTGCAAACAGCCATTAATCAGGTCGATGCTCAACATAATGAGCTGCATCTGTACATCAGCAATAGTCAGGCGTTAGCCGATGTCCCGGCCATCATGGTACCCGCCCGGTTTCAGTTACACGCTATAGCTGACTCTGCCAGCCAGCCACGTGCCTATCTGTCCCTAAAAGACGGAAAAAAGCTCTTTGTTAATCGAGCGGGGAAACTAACCAACAGCCCGTCACTGGACCCATCGCTAAAGTTTCAATCGGAACCCATTCATTCGGGACCAATTAAAACGCTGGTCACCTATCGGAACGCACGAGAAAGTCAGAGCGTTAAAGCGGCCCTCGCAGCCTTGACCGATGTCTATGGTCTTGATTTAGTCATTGAGGATAAAGCCGCACCGAATCAGGTGTACGATTGGGTATTCACGGATCAGTTACCCGCAAAGCCATTCCCGCAAACGTTCTTTATTAGTTCGGGCGGTAGGCAACCTACGGCGCTGGCCAACGTCATTTACACGAATGAAACACTGACGCCCCAAACCTCCGGGCGCGTTGAAAAAGGGCAATTGCCAGAATGGCTGGGAGAGCAGTTGCTTAGGCACTATAATATAGTTACCAATGCTCAACCATTGAGCCAGCGTGACCTCAAAACCGTATTCATTCCCTCAACCAAACCAACAACAGCGCAACATGCGAGCCTCCAAAACGCACTTCTTCTGTTGTTTATCGTTTTAGTAGTACTCGAACGCTGGCTTGCCTTGACAAAAAACGCATGAACGAACTGAAACGCCTTATCTCGTCGGTCACGTACCAGCTTTACGCCAACGCCCTGCTGCGTTGCCTGTTGCTGGCAGCGTCGGTCTATTTGCTGACAGTCACGTTTACGGGACCCTCCATCTGGCCTAGTTTACTAGGACTAGTTGGGTTTGGTGCTGGTGCCGTCCTCAACAAACTGTATCAGGACAAAAAGCCGGTTGCCATTCGGCTTATTCACCAAACTGTTGGCGATACGGAATACAGTCTGCCGTTGCTAACTAAGCCCCAGCTTAACCTGGCCGAGCAACTCCAACTCGACCGGTTGAATCAGCAGGTACAACACGTTCAGATACCCGTTGTCGTGCTGTCGAAAGCGGGTGCCTATGGCTTGTTTTTATTGGGGGCGCTGGTTGTGTATATTGGCTTTCCGATGTTGAAAAACGGCTCCAAAGCTGATCCGAAGAAGAGTGGCTTTCTGGCAGCTATTATGCCCGAAAGCAAACCCGTTCCGCCTACATTCGAGTCGGCTACCCTTCGTATTCAACCACCTGCTTATACCAAGCTTCCCGAAACGAATTCGGCGAATTTAAACGCGTCGTCTATTGTCGGTTCAAACCTATCCTGGCGGGTCGAGTTCAGCCACACACAACAGGTATCGGTGAAGTTGGTAGGTAGCCGCGGCCAGGAGTTGGCGTTCAAGCAGGCGGGCGATGCATTTACTTATCAGGATCGATTGGTCAACTCAGGTTTGTATGCGATCAAAGCCTACTGGCGCACTGCCGACAACAAAGATTCGGTTATTTATCAATCTGATTTTTACCGACTTGAAGCCAAACCTGATCTCGCTCCCAAGATTGAGCCCGATTCCAAAGTATTATATCAGTTCCACTACCTGAAAGACCCGAAAATGCTGAACATCGGAGCCAAATTTTCCGACGATTTCAGTGTTACACAGGCCTTTATTGTGGCAACCGTTGCGCGAGGTTCTGGCGAAAATGTGAAATTCCGGGAGATGAAGTTTCCTCTGAGTCCAAGCAATTTCAAAGAGGCCAGGCTCACGAAAACGATTGACCTAAAAGCGCTGAATTTTACCCCAGGCGACGAACTCTACTACTATTGGGCCGCCTTCGATAATCGGCAACCAGAACCGAATTTCACGAAGTCAGATACCTATTTCGTGGTTTATAAAGACACAACGAAGGTTGAAGAGAGTGAACTGGCGACGATGGCCGTGAACATCATGCCGGAGTATTTCCGAAGCCAGCGGCAGATCATCATCGACACCGAAAAACTGATTGCCACCCGCAAGAAAATGGCAGATAAGGCCAACCCAACACACGCCTTCAAAAGTCAGTCGAATGAAATTGGTTTCGATCAAAAAGCCTTACGCTTACGCTACGGTCAGTTTCTGGGCGAAGAGTTTGAAAAGTCTATTGGGGGTGGTGGGCCTCCTGCCAATGATGGCGCTGCACTAACGGGAATGGCCGCCGTTGAAGCCTACACGCACAAACACGATGAAGGAGAAGGTGATCACGGTGGACCCACGCAGGCTCATCATGACGACGATGATGACCACGATCATGGACACAGCCACGGCGGAGCAGCCGACGACAGCAAAGACCCTTTAGCAGCTTTAATGGAGCAGTATGTCCACAATCATGACGATGCGGAAACGAATACTTTTCATGAACAATCTACGCGGGCATTGTTGAAAACAGCCCTGGAAAATATGTGGCAGTCTGAGTTACATCTTCGAATGTATGAACCCGAAAAAGCCCTGCCTTATGAACAGGAAGCACTTAAATACTTAAAACTCTCGCAGCAAAAAGCCCGTTCATATGTGAAGAAAACCGGCTTCGATCCACCCCAAACGAAAGAAAAAGAAACCCGGTTGACGGGTGAGTTCAAAAACGTAACCGATGCGTTTAAGCAGGAACGTAGCTACAGCCAGCAACGGATTGAAGCGATGGTAGCCGATGTGCTTGGCTATCTCGACTTACCTAAACTCACCAACCAGCAACGGCAAACAACGCAACAGCTTGGCAATGCCCTGGCGGATCCCGCCATAAACGGTGGTCTGCAAAACTGGTCTGTATTAGCCATCTTACAAAAGTTGGTGGGCGGTAAGTCAATTTCAGACGCCGAGAAAACTACTCTAAAAACGAAATTATACGCCCTCACGGGAGCCTCAGAGCGAACGGGTGCATCGTATGTAAGCGACCGTAAACTGCAACAGGCCTTCTGGCGACATTTGAAATAATGGAAAATGAATAATGTACGATGGATAATGCAAGCCTTCGCATCCTGCATTATCCATCGTACCGCATGGGCGGCCCTGATTATTCATTATCCATTTTTCATTATTCATTAATAAAATGCAAACAACCATCAACTGGACTAGCCCAATTTCCTGGCTTATCGCACTGGCCTTGTTCACGCTGCTACTCGTTCAGCTTTGGTTCATCGTCCGTAATGAGTCACTTTCTACGGGTCGAAAATGGGTTCGGGGAGTATTAAATGGGGTACTTTGGCTAATTCTGGTTGGTTATTTTCTGCAACTTCACTGGCCCATTTCCCGACCTGCAACCCACGCATTGCTCATTAGCGATAATGTACCTACTGCCCTTGTCCGACAACTAAAAGACAGTCTCCATATTCAGGATAGTTTTTCCAGCCGAACCTTTAAAGCGAAATACGATTCTGTAACCCTTGTTGGTCAACAGTTTCCAACTGAAACACTGACTCAGCTCAGTAATTCCGCTCTGCAATGGATTCCCTACAACCAACCCGACCAGCTAGAGGATATCCACTGGAAAGGGGTTGTACGGCAGGGTGAAATGCAGCGCGTTACTGGCCAGATACAGTCGTCAAAAAAGCAAGTACTTCGGCTTCGGTTTGGCAACAAAACATTAGATAGTGTGGCCCTTCACGAAGGCAACAATGCGTTTAGGTTTCAATTTCCAGCCTTTGTGAAAGGCCAAAGTCAGGCAGAATTAGCATTGGGCTCTACCACCCTGGATACGCTTCACTTTTTCTCCCGACCAACTGAACCGCTTACAATTCAGTTTCTGTTGAACAGCCCTGATTTTGAGAGCAAGACTCTGGCCGACTGGCTGGGGAAGCAAGGGCATACCGTTACTGTTTCGGCCACGCTATCCAAAGATATAAGCAGCCAGATTAGCATCAATAAGGCGGGTAAATCGGCGGGCAAAAGTGCGCCCGACCTCATCATTACAGAACCTGTCAATGCCGCCAATCCAATTGTTCGCAAAGCCGTTGCCGATGGAAAGTCTGTCTTATTCATCAACCTGACTAATCCGGAAACAGATAGCCGGGTCGTCAATCAGTCGTTAGGAACGCGCTGGCAGGTACGCAAATTTTCTAACGAACCATTGATTCCGATGGGCAACGGACTGAATGCCCTCCCCTATCGTTTTGCCGATAATCCAACTCAGTTCGTGGTTTCGGGCTACCCGATAGCCGCCCAACAAACTGCCGGACGCGTGGGTGTTAGCCTGCTTAGCGAAACCTATCCCTTAGCGCTCAGTGGCGATAGCCTGCTATATACGCGGGTGTGGACGGCGGTGCTGGCTCGTTTATCTGAATCGAATCAGAACACGGTTCAGGTTGATGCACCTGTGTACAGCGGCATTCGTCAGGCCATTTTAATTAATAACCCCTCGAATCGACTGACCAGTCTTCGCATTGGGAAGGATACGCTTCGCTTAACCTATTCACCCATCAACGACCGTTCAGCTGTCGGTACGTCGTCATTTCGACAGGCAGGCTGGCAGCCTATACAGGATTCACTGGCGATGTACGTCAATCCGTTACGGGCCGATGATCCGATAGCGGGCCGTGCACTTGTCAGCCAATTTATAAAGGCCCACTCGCTAGTTTCATTGATTGGAGGTGAAACCTCTGATCAAACAAGTACTGCTCAATTGCCAAATTGGGGCTGGCTCCTGCTTCTTCTTGCCTGTTTTACTGCTCTTTGGGTAGAACCCAAGATCAGCTAAAACAAAAACGGCAACCCGTTTTTGGATTGCCGTTCGTATGCACGCTCTTAGTCGACTATGGACTTGATCTTAGAAGTTGTCTGAAAAAGGTTATTTGCACCTTCGGAGCATCATCGGCAACATGGCAATGTAAAGGTTTGATTCACTGTTTCGGATAAGCCTTTCGTAATCTTTGGCTAACCGACGGTTAAAACTCAACCAGGCAAAACTTCGTTCAACGACCCAACGGCGAGGCAATATCCTGAACCCTTTCTGATCGTCGCTACGCTTGACGACCTGCCAGATCCAGCCTGTTAAGGTAGCTACCCAATCGTATAGATCATCCCCTTGATAGCCCGAATCAACCCACACTAACTCCATCTTACCACAGAGTTGTTTCAACAGGCTTTGTGACCAAATCTTTTCAATCAGTAGCATTGCCCCCGCTTTTTCAGAGATGCTTGCAGCCACTACCCTGACCCCTAAAAGGAAGCCCATTGTGTCCACCAGAATAAATCGCTTCCGGCCTTTAATAGACTTACCAGCATCATAGCCACGTTCTTGACCGCCTGTCTGGGCGGTTCGCTTTGCGAATCAATTGAACCCGCCGTAGGTCGCTTCTTGCGGCCAGCCTTTTTACGAGCTTTGGAAACGAGTTGAACATGGATCTGCTCCCATATTCCATGTTGACTCCAGAGGTTGTAATAGTGATAGACACTTTTGTGATTAGGATAATCATTGGGCAACAATGACCACGAGCAACCTGAACGCATCCAGTACAAAATCCCATTGATTACTTCACGTAGGTCTAAGGGATTGCGTCCGGGACCACCAGTTTGTTTTTTAGGGGCTGGCAAAATAGATTTCAAGCGTTTCCATTGTTGATTAGACAGTTCCGTTGGGTACTTTTTAGGGGCTTTCTGTTTAGCTTTGTACTGAGGCATCTGAGAAGGAGTTTTTGCAGTTTCGTCGCTACAAAATTCCCCTTTTACCGGATGCCTTTTTCTATCTTCAGAGGGTTTTCAGACAGCTTCTTAGGACTTTACCGTTTTAGGCTGGAATCGCCTTTATCAGTCGATCTGTCGGCATGTTGGCTATCACAGCTGCCATGATTATATTGATACTGATGTCCATAATAGCCACGATGACCCCAGCCATGATGCCCAAATGAACGAGGGCCTACGAGAGCCATCAGGCTCCCAAAGGTGAGGGCTGCGGTTAATACCACGACCCATGGATTTAAGCGTTGTCTCATCGGTTCGGTTCGTTATAAGGTTGTTTCGTTCGTTGGTTTGTCGGTTGCCTTTCGGGTTTCATAATCACCGCATCGGCCACCCTGATTGAAACGCTGTTTGAACTGGTTATACTCTTCGTCGCTCATTTGACGAATCCGGTCAGCGAAAGCGGGCATTTGACCGTACCCAGGCCCCTGCCTCCATCCCCGGCGGAAACGGCCACCGCCAAAAAGTCGAAGTAAAGCGCCGATGATCAGGACGAAAAACACCAGCCGAATCAGGAAAAATGGCATGATGAATAAAGCTACTCCTACCAATAGGCCAGCCAGAATTGATTTTAACAGGTTATTGTTCATCGTATTTGTCTAGTTTACTTGTTGTTATACAAGGGATGACGAATCAGACGAGAAATTACTTTAGTGGGCGTGAAGATTTTTCTCATATGCGTTCTCGCTTGGCTTCGCCGAGTGAGGGCTATTAGGTTAACGGCCTCTGGCCGGAGTATTATATCAAAAACGGGCCAGAGGCCCTTGAACGAATATGCCTCACTCGGCGAAGCCAAGCGAGAACTTCTGCCTATAAAAAAATCTCATCAAAATCATCTGATGAGATATAAGTATAATGAAGATGATTACGACCTGTCTTCGCCACGTCTACGCCATTCGTTTTTAAATTTCGCCCGATCTTCGTCGCTCATTTGCCGAAATTTTTCCCGCCAGGGCGGACCGCCACCTTCGGGTGATCGGCCACCACCAGGCCCGGCTTTAACCCCTCCCAGCAATATTCTGCTTAAAATTAATAATCCCATTGCCTGCCAATAGGTTACGACTTTCACGGGCACCACTGCTACCAGCACTTTATTCCAGAGCCAGTACACAGCAAACGAAAAGAAGAATAAGGCCATCAGTATAAATACTGGGAAGAAGAAGCGTAATCGTCTTCGGCCATAGTGATTTCTCATTGGTTTACAGGTTATCGAGTTCGTTATAAAGAGTCTGTAGTCGCTTGCGTAGATGTTGCACGGCGTATCGCTTTCGGGAAATTATGGTCTTCAGGTTTTCACCGGTTTGGTCGGCAATTTCCTGTAAGGTAAGGTCTTCCAACTCATTCTTCATAAACACGCTGCGCTGATTTTCGGGCAGTTCGTCCAGCGCCCGCATCAATTCGTCCCAGAAAATATCCTTAAAAAACTGGTCTTCGGGCGTTTGGGCATCGGCTAACAGGATTTCCCGGAAACTGATATCACCCTCGTCATCTTCAATCATCAAACCGGATAAAGGATCTTCTTTTTTCTTTCGATAGGTATCCGTTATCCGATTGCGTGCCACCTGAAACAACCAGCCACTGATACTTTCGATTCCGTCCAGATCAACCACTTTGCTGAGTTGATACCAAACGTCCTGCAAAATATCTTCAGCATCTTCATCGGTTTTTACCTGCCCACGAATAAAGCGCGACAGCCGATTTCCGTACTGCTTAACTGTCTCGATGATATTTCGTTTAGCTGGCTCAGCCATCTTAATAAACCAGACGCTGTATGAGTTGGTGAACGGGTTGTTTGGCCAATGTACAAAAACGATTGGCATTGTCTGAGAAACCCAGAGCAGATCCAATAAGTGCAAAACCATCGGGCCATATAACGGCTAAATCAATGGAAGGTCGTGGCTAACGATGATCGGTTGCTATGCAGGTGTTAAAAATAGCAATGCCTTTTCGATTGAGTAGTTCAATTGCGGAAACAATGGAGTAATTTGCCTGATCTGCTCATCGTTTTGAGTTGCAACCAACCACTATGAAACCCATTTATTCACTTTATTTTTTCGTATTAGTAGTAGCCTGTGCTCCAGCCAAAGAGAAAGTTTGTGGCGAAATTGACAGTAGTATTCGCAGCTATCTTGAAAAATCAGCATCAACGGCAAACAAAAACCTGACTATCCATGCGTTAAAAACGACAGGCTTTGTTATGATTGGTGCAGGTCGATTGGATACGCTTAGTAAGGAAAACTACAGAAAGAAAATCACTTATTTTTCAACGCGTTATACGACTTCGGGCAATAGCGCAAAAGCCGATTTAGACTCGGCAAATTATTATGATAAACTGGACTCGCTGACCACCTTAGCAATCGCGAACAGATGGCAGGACCCTCAAATCTACTATTACTCAAAAACCTATCTAAATGCCACAATAGGCAATGTAAAGACAGCCGATACGGTTTACTATGCACTTGATCGAAAATTTAAGCTTATTCCAACTCTCTGATGCCGGAGCTACCTTCATTGTGTTGAACACATAATCCGTCACTCGCTATTGTTCATCGTTGGTTAACAAAAAAATGAATTGTCGTTGCTGTCCATAGCGCACCAATCGAAAAACTAGTATCTTACCTCTTCAATTCTCAACCCATACGAATCTGCTTTTCCTAACACATAACGCCTATGCCCGTTTTCACCCTCGGTATTGAAGAAGAGTTTCAAACGATTGACCCTACTACGGGCGAGTTGCGTTCGCACATGTCCAAGATTGTTGACGGTGGCCAGATTGTCCTTCAGGAACGTGTAAAGGCCGAAATGCACCAGGCCGTCGTTGAGGTTGGCACCAATATCTGCACCAATATTCAGGAGGCCCGGCAGGAGGTTACCTACCTCCGCAAAATGATTATTGAACTGGCCGAGAAACAGAACCTAAAAATTGCGGCTGCCGGAACCCACCCCTTTTCTGATTGGCAGGAACAACTCATTACCCCCAACGAACGGTACGACCGGCTCATTGAAGAACTGCGCGATGTAGCCCGCTCGAACCTTATTTTTGGCCTGCACGTCCACGTAGGTATCGAAAATCGGAATGAGGGCATTCAAATTATGAATGCGGTACGGTATTTTTTACCCCATATCTACGCCCTCTCCACCAACTCACCGTTCTGGCGCGGACGTAATACAGGCTTCAAATCATACCGGTCGAAGGTATTTGACAAATTCCCACGAACGGGTATTCCTGACTTTTTCTCATCGGCGGCTGAGTATGATGAGTACATAAACCTGCTGATTAAAACCGGCTGTATCGACAACGGCAAGAAAATCTGGTGGGATATTCGCCTACACCCCTTTTTCGATACCATTGAGTTCCGCATCTGCGATGTACCGATGCGTGTTGACGAAACCATTTGTCTGGCCGCCATTATGCAGGCATTGGTGGCTAAAATCTATAAACTGCACAAACAAAATTTAAACTTCCGGCCCTACCGACGTATTCTGATCAATGAAAACAAATGGCGGGCTGCCCGGTACGGTATTGGAGGGAAACTCATTGATTTCGGTAAGCAGGAAGAGGTACCGACCCATCAGCTTATTCATGAGCTACTCAGTTTTATCGACGATGTTGTGGATGAATTAGGTAGCCGGGCTGAGTGTGAATACGTACTCAAAATTCTGGAAATGGGCACTGGTGCCGACCGTCAACTAGCTGTTTTTCAAGAGACCAATGACCTGAAGAAGGTTATGGATTACATTATCGAAGAAACTTCTTTGGGTATCTGACAGTTATTTTAGAACGACTATCATCAACTAATTAGCCGTAACCGACACCTATGAATGTAGTAAAAATTGCCGTACTGGATATGAATAACAACCATGCCAATGAAGGAATGCGTTGTATTCTGCACCAGATTCGGAACATGCAGGGGAATGTACAGGAGGAACTATCTTATGATGTTTTCGATGTTCGATCTAAAAATGAACTTCCTGATTTAGAGTACGATATATTTATTTCGTCAGGTGGGCCTGGCAGCCCTCTTGCCTCATCGGAGCCATGGGAGGCCCGCTATTTTGACCTGATCGATCAGATAATTGACTGGAACCTGCACAACGAGCGTAAGAAATTTGTCTTTTTGATCTGCCACTCGTTTCAACTGGTTGTTCGTCACCTCGACCTAGGTTTGCTGAGCCGACGCCGATCAACATCATTCGGTATTTTTCCGGTTCATAAAACCGACGAAGGGTTGGGAGAAACGTTACTGGAAGGCCTGCCTGACCCATTTTTTGCGGTCGACTCACGAGATTATCAGATTACCGAGCCGAATGCCGACCGTCTGGACGAAATGGGGGCGACAATTCTTTGTCTGGAGAAAATTCGCCCGCACGTGCTGCTTGACCGGGCAGTGATGGCCATTCGGTTTTCACCTGAGATTTTAGGCACCCAGTTCCATCCCGAAGCCGATAATGAAGGGATGTTACGGTACTTCCTACAGGACGAAAAACGGAATCATATTGTATCGAATTTCGGGCAGGAAAAGTACAACGACATGGTCGCTTATTTGCAGGACCCAGACAAAATTGCGCTGACGGAGTCGATCATTTTACCCAGCTTTTTGAGCCAGGCCATTCAGTCGTTGGCTCTGACCGAACAGTTTATAGAACAGCATTAACCCTGTCCTAAGAAATCTATGATACAATCCGTTCGCCAAACCTATAACCAAACTTTTAGCCCGGAACGCTACCGGGCTTTTTTGGATAAAATAAATACAGAGCTACCCGATCAACTAGATTTTCGCGTGGCTGAAACGCCGATTTTTGTCCCAAAAGTACTGACCGACAAGCTTCTACAAGCCTGCGATGATATTGTAAGCGTTATTACTCGTGATGATTTTAACGCGCTTACAGAAAAGGCAATTCCAGAAGGCCAACGGGTTCCTAATGAAGACGGGCACACCCAGTTTCTGGCGGTAGATTTCGCGGTATGTACGAATGACGGCGGGGAACTTACCCCGCAATTGATTGAATTGCAGGGATTTCCGTCGCTCTACAGTTTTCAACCCTTCCTTGCGAATCTATTCCGCACAACGTATCAGATTCCCGATAACCTCTCACATTTGTTCAACGTCGAAACAAATGCGGATTACCTGGAACGGCTTCGACAGATGATTGTGGGTGATTGTGAGCCAGAGGAAGTTATTTTACTGGAAATTTACCCTGAAAAGCAAAAAACCCGCATCGACTTTGTACTGACCGAGCGGGCATTGGGCGTTGCGTCCGTTTGTCTGACCAAAATCAGGAAAGAAGGTCGTGCGTTGTTTTACGAAAAAGACGGTCGACAAGTACGTATCAAACGCATCTATAACCGATTGATTTTTGACGATTTACAAAACTTCCCTGACCTGCAAACTGATTTTCATCTCACCGATGATGTAGACGTAGAGTGGGTTGGTCATCCAAACTGGTTTTTCCGCATTAGCAAATACACACTCCCCCTGCTGAAAAGCCCGTACGTTCCTGCCAGTTACTACCTGTCAAGCTTGAGCGAGTATCCTGCTGATCTGGAAAACTACGTATTGAAGCCGCTCTTCTCGTTTGCGGGTAGTGGCGTTAAACTAAACATCACCTCCGCCGACCTTGATGCCATTCCCGCCGATCAACGTGACGGCTATTTGCTCCAACGGAAGGTTACATATGAACCTGTTATTCAGTCGCCGGATGGGTTAGTTAAATGCGAGATTCGTATGTTATTTATCTGGCCTAAAGAAGACCCCAAACCCACTTTGGTCACTAATCTGAGTCGCTTGAGCCGGGGCGAAATGATTGGGGTTAATTTCAATAAAAATAAAGACTGGGTAGGTGGTTCAGTCTGCTTCTTTGAAAAGTAAAAGATTGTTTGAGGTTCGTAGTTTGTGGTTTGACGTTACTGGGCGCATCGGTAACTCAGGTGTTATCTAACGTCAAACCTCAAACTACGAACCTCAAACTTTTTATCTATTATGGAAAACTCTCTCCAACCCACTACCGAAAAAGCCATGTTTGACCTGACCGGAAAAGTGGCCATTATAACTGGAGCCAGCAAAGGCATTGGCGAAGACATGGCGCGTGTATTTGCCCGTTTCGGTGCTAAAGTTATTGTGAGTAGCCGCAAACAGGATGCCTGCGACGCCCTCGCCAGCGACATCCGGGCGCAGGGTGGCGATGCCACAGGCATTGCCGCTCATGTAGGCGATATGGATCAGCTTCGGCAATTAGTTGATAAAAGCATTGCTACTTACGGAGGCATTGATATTTTAGTTAACAACGCTGCATCGAACCCCGTTTTCGGCCCCTCTCTCGACTGCGATGGTGCGGCTTTTGACAAGATCATGCAGGCCAATGTGAAGGCACCATTTGAGTTAAGTAAGCTTTGCTATCCCAGCATGAAAGCCCGTGGTGGAGGTAGTATCATCATGATCAGCAGTATTGCTGGTCATACACCCGACCCCGGCTTAGGTATGTACAGTGTCAGTAAAGCATCGTTGAATATGCTCACAAAGGTACTGGCGAAAGAATGGGGTCCTGACGGGATTCGGGTGAATGCCATTTGTCCTGGTCTGATCAAAACCAAATTTAGTCAGGCCCTCTGGCAGGATGAGAAGATTCTGGATCACTTCACCAAGCGAATCCCGATTGCCCGTATGGGTACAACCGACGAAATCAGCCCACTGGCGTTGTTTCTGGCATCTAATGCCTCATCCTATAGCACAGGGAGCTTGTTTTATGCGGATGGCGGAACGGTGATTTAACTAGTCAAGCCTTCCTCTCATAATCAGGGGTAAAGAACCTGTTTTGGCCTTGTTAGTAATCTAGTAAGATTCATAGTCATAAATGATCTCATAATTACCATCACGTTGGGTGGCTTTTGTCAGTAAGCCATTCGAATCATACGTGTAAATTTCATGGCTTAGCATAGCATTATTTTGGCTAAAAGCCCTAATATCATCATATAAATCGATTAAATCATGTGTGTAGAACACGCCATACATTAATCCGTAAAGAAGATTAGGTCTGTCGTCATATTGAAACGTTTCAGGAGGGTAAATACCAGACTTAGGTTGATTACTTTGTTCCCTTGTAACAACATTCCCCTTATCATAGGTATAATAATTATAAGCATATACGGCTCGTCCAGACGATACAGGCCCACCACTGATTGATGTCACTCGGCTCGGAACTTTATCCCCGTCTTTATAGTCAAAATTCCACTGACCCGCAAAGCGGGCAAATTTATCGATGTCACTCACCTGCTCTGTGTATACTGAGATAAGCTTACCACCCTCATCATAGGTATAGTAATACCTCATATCAGCAACGTATTCGCCTGGGGTATATACCGCCATTCCAGTACCAGCTTTAAATTGTCTCTCTATTTTTATGAGCTTACCTTGCTCGTTATAATACAGTAGTTTTCTACCATTCACAGAAATCCAATTGGTGCCTATATATCCAGAAGTTATACTATCTAAACGACCTTCGATAGAATAATTAAATGTGTTATACGAGCGGTTTGTGTCATTTATGTGTTTATACGAAACACGTTTAATTCGAAACCGCTGAGCTGCTGGAATTCGGTGATCTTCACAGGAAGTCAATAAAATAAAAAGTGCTAAAACACGAAGCCAAATGCTAAAATTGAGTCGCATACTACAGATGTTAAACTGGTAAAATTATCAGACGTTGTTTAGCTATATAGGCCGAAGGGTGAAAAGGAAAGTCGTAAATAATAAAATTTTTGTCCCTATTTTGTCTATCGTTGATTAGCGAATTAACTTAGTAAGTACCTATGCAACAGCGTTTGCAGGCGGGTATTGGTGAGCTCCTGAAAGGCGAATTAACTTAGTAAGTACCTATGCAACCCCCAGTTGAAACACGCGAAGTCTGGTTACGTGGCCCTCTCTCAACTATGCCACCCCTACTCCAGCCCATAGCACACGCACTGCTGCAGGCCCGCGAAGAGGTGAGCACACTCATGCATGATTTTCCAGACCAATTACTTTGGGAGCGACCAGCGAACGTGGCATCGGTGGGCTATCACCTGCAACACTTGGCAGGCGTATTGGATCGGCTCTTTACCTACGCACGCCAGGAAGCGCTTTCGCCTGATCAGCTAGCATTCTTAGCATCAGAAGGTAAGCCAGGTGAGTCGCCCCTTTCTGTTCAGGAGTTAGTTAATTTGTTTACTGAGCAGGTTGAAAAAGCATTAGCCCAACTCCGTTTGACCGATGAACAAGCTCTGACTGAAATACGTGGAGTGGGTCGGGCGCAACTCCCCTCTACCCTGATTGGTTTACTGACGCACGCTGCCGAACACACGATGCGCCATGTAGGTCAACTCTCGGTTACGGTGCGCGTGATAACAGTTTAACTGGTTTTTAAGTTATCATTCATTAGTACTTCATCCTACTAGTCGACCTTTCATTTAGGAAGTTCGCCAGAAAGGCGGGGTTCTTTCACTAAAAACCATTCTTAAGCTCATGAAAAAGTCAATATTGGCAGCCCTTGCGGTAGCCGCTCTTTGTGTCAATATCTCGTTTGCCAACACGCCTTCACAAGACAAACCAGTATCTAAAACAACAACGACTGTGAAGAAGACTACGCCATCGAAATCAAAAACGATGACTTCATCGGTCCATAAGAAGCATGTTAAGCAATCGTAATGACTGATCAACATAACAAAAACGGCCCATTTTCGACGGGCCGTTTTTGTTACACAACTATGGGTATTAATGCGAAGCTTTTTATTGTACAGCTAATACTTTAAACTCGGTCCGGCGGTTTTGCTGGTGCTCGCTTTCCGTACAATTCACGCCATCTACGCAGCCGTTGAGAATCTCGGATTCACCATAGCCCCGCGCCACCAGGCGACTGGCGGGAATCCCCCGAGCCACCAGATAATCCATTGCCGCACGAGCACGACTCTCCGATAGCCGGATATTGTAGGTGTCTGTAGCACGGGCATCGGTATGTGACCGAAGTTCGATCTGCATTTGTGGGTACTCCTTAAGAATAGCCAGTACATGATCTAGTTCCTGTGCAGCATCAGCACGAATAAAGAACTTGTTCAGGTCGTAATAAATATTCTTGAGTTGAAATACATCCCCTACGCCATACAAACCCAGGGAGTCCGTAACAATTTTCGATTTACGCTTCGTTTTGCCATACTGCGCTTTTTTGGTTGCGTAGCGATCTTTCTGAGCTGTAATCGTATAAGGTGCGTTTGGCTTCACATCAAACTCATAGCCGCCATCTGGACCAGTCGTTACGGTTTGTTCCGATTTATCCTTCTCATTCCGCAAGGTCACCTTCACACCCGTTGCGGGCTGCTGGTTTACTTCCGTCTTGATTACACCCTTCACTAACGTATTTTCCGACTTCTCAAGGTAAATCGATACGTTCATGACCGGTTTAGCCGACTGCGTCAGGGTTGAGAAACGAACGCTGTTCATGGCGTAGCCTTCTTTAATGGCTTTAAATTCGTATTCGGTGTTCGAGTCGACACATAAATCGGTACGGCCCTGCACGTTGGTTAAACGAAGATCCTGATTGATGCCATTCCGCAAAATCCGAACATCCGCATTTTCAAGTGGCGTATTGGTTTTGGCATCATACACCAGAATGTTAAGCTGCTTGCAGGCACGGCGGAACGAATAGATATCATCATCGCTTACACCTTTTTTACGGTTACTGCTCACAAAACCTGTTGTACGATTCTTATCCGTGATGAACCCAAAATCATCCTTTTCGGAGTTGATCGGTGCACCTACGTTCTGAACGCCTTTATAAGCAATACCGTCTTTCAGTTCGGCCACAAATACGTCCAGACCACCCAGGCCCTCATGCCCATCAGATGAGAAATATAAATCATCTCCTTCAGAAGCAAACGGGAACATTTCGTTGCCTTCGGTATTAATTTCTTTGCCCATATTTACGGGCGTTCCCCACTGACCATTGTTGAATTCAACTACGTAGATATCCGTACCGCCATAACCGCCCGGCATATCCGAAGCAAAATACATTTTTGTATTATCGGCCGAGAAAGCGGGGTGACCAACGGAGTATTCGTTGCTGTTGAAAGGAACTTCCTGAATATCGACCCATTTACCGTTCTTATTCACGGAAGAATACAATTTCAATTTTTTTACCCCATCTGAGCTCTTACCCGCTTTCCCCTTACTCGTATTGTTACGGGTGAAGACGATGTAGTTCTGATCTTTCGTAAAGGTCATTGGACCTTCATGGTATTTGGTATTGAGTGTGCGGCTAAAAATCTCAGCTTTCGATAAGGGTTGATTCTCAGCAGTAACTTCAGTACCGGCTGTTTTTGCATCGCTACCACCACCTAATACAGCTGAATTAATCGAGCGGGTCAGATCAGCACCCGGCACACGCAGTTGATTCGTATCCGGATGAAAATAGAGATCCAGAAAGGGGGTTTGATTCCAGTTGAATACGCGCTTCACTACACCCGATTCATCGCGAGCTGATACGAAAACAATCCCACCCTTATAGTACATCGGGCTGAAATCGGCCTGCCGGGAGTTGATCGGGAGGTTGTACAACCGGTAGGAAGACGAATCCTGATAGAACCGGCTCATATCCATGTAAGATACCGTAAATCGGCGTCCACGGAGGTCTTGGCCCTGTTTTTCGCCGTACTGGCTATACATTTTCTGCGACTCCCGGTATTTACCATTGGCCGCCAGCGACTGCGCATAGTATAGGTATACTTCGCTATCCAGATCGGTATAGGATTTTACCAGTTCGCCATACACACGCTCTGCGTTGCGGGTATCCTGCAACTTTCGGTAGCTGTACCCAAGTTTAATAAGTGCATCGCGCGTTTCGGCTGGATCTTTCTTTTTGTCGGCCCGCAGAAATTCCTCATACGCCCGCACTGCGCTGACATAGCTGAGATTATCAAATTGCTTGTTAGCCGCTCGTAAACGCGCACTTTGTGCCTGAACATTCAGACTCCAGAAGGCTAGTCCTGTTAGTAATAGGACACGTACAATTCGGTTCATGGTATTAGAGAGTTAGTAGAAACTATGGGCTCGCCAGAAACCTAACAAATAGAATGCCAACTTTATAAGCTAATTGGTATCGCCCCCCTAAAGCGCTACTTTTTTTGTTATGGTATCTTAAAAATACAATTTTCAAGTAGCTATCAACGATTAAATTTCCTTTTTCTACTCAACGAAAATCGACCAATTCGCTTCGTTTCAGCCTGAACGCGAAAGCGATGGTCTATCCGATGGCCAATGACCCAGGCAATCTGACCACCCGAGAGCAGTACTGCTGTTTGTTCACGCTCAGTACGGCTAAGCTTCAGGTCATTCAGCAAATCACTAACTAACTTATGCCCATTTAGGCCCAGGGGCCGGAACCGATCACCTTGTCTCCAGGGGCGAATGGTAAGCGGAAACGTCAGTCGATCTGCATCCAGGCAAGCCACACTTGAATCTGGCAATGGACGGAAGTCATCGGATTTCTCTTGTCTCTCCAACGTAAGCGTAAACACAGAGTCTACTTCCACTGGTCCATCAGGCCAATCCTGTAGCATAATTTCGTAGTCTGCCTTCTTTACTAAGGGTTCAAGTACCAAACCTATACGTTCATGACTGATCCGATGGGTAGTTGACGAGAATACCTGCCCAACAGGTTGATGTAAGGATTCAACCATGTGCTCCACCTGATTGTCAGTAAATCCGAATGGTTTGAACCATTCTGTTAGTCGGAACACGGGTTCAGGTAATGCCTGTAGCTTATTGACAGGTAGTATGATTTGTTCTCCATCTTGCCTTGCCGTTTCCTGCCAGGAACGTTGAAGTTCAGCCTGCATCAGCGTTTCTGCAGCCCGCAGCCGCTCAATTGTACGGGGTAATGTTTGCCATAATCCCGGATTCAGATCGGTCAGAACCGGAACAACATGGTGCCGAATCCGGTTACGAGCATAGGTATCATTATAATTAGAACTGTCCTCCCGGTAGAGCACGTTATGTTCATCGGCATAGGTAGCCAGCTCGGGGCGAGTCGCAAACAATAGTGGACGTATTATTCCGTTCTTGCTACTCGCAATACCATGTAAGCCAGCTAAGCCGGTGCCACGGGTGAGATTGAGCAACAGCGTTTCCAATACATCATTCTTGTGATGAGCCGTTGCTACACAGGAATATTGATAGTCCTGAAGAAGCTGAGCAAACCAGGCATACCGGAGATCTCGGGCAACCATTTGAATAGAAATGCCCTGTTCCTTAGCAACAGCAGTTGTATCGAAGTGTGTTAGATGAAACGGAACCCCATAGTATTCAGCCTTGTTCTGAACAAACAAGGCATCATTCTCTGAGTCCTGGCCACGTAGACCGAAGTTGACATGGGCTATGGCAAATGGCTGCCCGATACGATAAACTAGTTCAGCCAGTACCATTGAGTCAATGCCGCCACTTACGGCCAACAGCACACGATCGCTGGGACCGAATAGTTGATTGTCGTTAATAAATGCTAAAAAATTCTGCTCCAACATCCGGTGTCGGCCCAAAGCCGTAGTTTTGTCACATGATTCGTTTGTTTGCCCGCTTTTTATTTGTTGCCGTTTGCGTTTGCTTACTAGTGCCCTCTACGGATACACTGGCGCAAGTTGGGGGTGCGCCTGTAGCTGCGGGCACTGGCGATAAAGTCGAGTTATTTCATGCCGATAGTTTAGTCGTCCTAAATATACCTGGTCAGGCGGTTCGGAAATTATATAATAACGTCCGGCTACGGCACAAAGGTGTACTCATGTACTGCAATCTCGCGATTCAGAACGTGACGACCAATGTAATCGAAGCCTACGGTAATGTCCGGCTTGTTCAGGGCGATACGATTAACGTGCGGGGTGACACTATGTTTTATTACGGCAATACGCGTCAGGCAAATATGCGTGGTCATGTAATTATGCATGACCGTAAAATGACCCTGACAACCGCTCAACTCGACTACGATATGCTGTCGGGTATTGCCCATTATCCAACGCCAGGCCGTATTGTCGACAAAGAAAACGTTCTGACCAGCAAGGAAGGCTATTATGACACCCGCACTAAACTGTTTACATTTCGTCAGAATGTACGTTTAGTGAATACCAAAGGTACGCTCACCGCCGATTCGCTGCTGTATAATTCGCTCACCCGAATCGCAACCTTTCAGGGGCCAACGCGCATCAAAAATAAAGATGGGGTTCTGACGGCCATTGCCGGGCAATACAATACTACATCGGGCATTTCTAATTTTCAGCGTCGGGCTACTGTCGAGACGCCCAAGTATCGGTTAACGGGTGATTCACTCTACTATGACAATGTATCCGAACTAGGGATTGCGAAAGGCAGTGTCATTATGGTTGCCAAAGATCGTAAAGCCGTTATTACCGGCGACCATGTTCGCTATAATGGGAAAGCCGGAATTTCGCGGGTTACGGGCCATGCGGTTGCCAAAAGCCTTGCGAATGAGACGACAAATGACACGCTTTATCTTCGAGCTGATACGCTATTTTCCTTCGACAACAAACTTACCAATACCCGCCGACTGCTGGGTCAGAAAAACGTCTTTTTATATAAATCGGACATACAAAGCAAGTGCGATTCTCTCATTTATGACACGGCTGATTCAACCATTTATTTTTACAAAAAACCGATTCTCTGG